>NZ_CP130318.1:310000-685000 GCF_032268605.1 Paenibacillus aurantius | reverse complement strand
TGACTTGCTCATTGTGCTGACTAATTCGTGACGGGCACGAATTAGCAGCGAACAACTAACGTTTGCGGATAAATCCGCTATTGCTTAACTCACTCGTTGTTCAGTTTTCAAAGGGCAATTCCTTGCTTGGTCACTTTCGCGACCAGAGTTAGAATATATCATATTCTGTTTCATGATTGCAACTACTTCTTTTTACCAATCATCAATCGGCTAATCATCCGCAATCGCCATCTTTTCCGATCGGAATTATCAAGTAATTTCGCCGGACTTAGAATATATCATGTTTCCTATGCGCTTGGCAACTGGTTTTAACTGTCAGCCGCCCGCATCCTAACTCTTTGGCCGTTCAGCGGCTTACCTGCTTTCGGGCCGAGAAGTAATGTACCATATTCCCTTCACCTATTGCAACAACAAAATATGGAATTCACCTAGCTACAAAAAAAACCGGCGGATCGCCGGTTTCCTTCTCCGCTAAGCCTTAGACAGCGGGCCGTTTAAGCTTTGGCCGCTTTGTAGGCTTCGATGTATTGGGAAGCTTTGCGGGCGACCAGGCTGTAATCGCCGCTCTTGACGGCGTCGGCTGTCAGGTCGGAGCCGATGCCGACGGCGATGGCGCCCGCTTTTATCCATTCGCCTAAATTGGATAGAGAGACTCCCCCTGTAGGCATAATATTAGCCTGGGGCAGCGGACCTTTAATGGCCTTAATCATGGAAGGGGAGAACAGATTCCCTGGGAACAGCTTCACAATGTCCACGCCAAGCTCGAGAGCCGTCTGGATTTCTTGGATGGTCATGCAGCCCGGCATAATGGGAATCCGGTACCGGTTGCACAGGGTGACGGTAGCCGGGTTCAACGAAGGCCCGACCACAAATTCCGCTCCGCTCAGAATGGCCGCTCTCGCCGTTTCCGGATCCAGGGCCGTGCCTACGCCGATAATGGCGAATTGGGAAGGATCGGACGAGGTGCTCGAGTACCGCTTCGCCAAATCCTCAATAGCCCGCAGGGCAAAAGGAACCGTCATGGTTACTTCTATTACTTTAATCCCGCCTTCAATGGCCTGTTCGGCCATCTCCACCACTTCTTCCGGGGTTTCCCCGCGGAGAACGGCTACGACCCCCTGCTCGGTGATTTGCTGAAGGAGCTTAATTTTTTTCATTGTAAACTACCTGCCTTCCTGAGGAGTAATGGATTAGCGTTCGATATGGGCTTTGTTGCCGAGGGCAGCCTCCACCTGCTCCGCTGTGGGAAGCCCCTCCCAATCCCCTTCGAATTGAATGACGAGCGATCCCAGCAGATTGCCGAGCCGGACGGCTTCTTCCACCGGCAGCTCCCGAAGAACTCCGGACAGGAAGCCCGCACAGAAAGCATCGCCCGCCCCCACCGTATCCACCACGTTATCCACTTGGAAGAAAGGCACCGAAATGGTCCTGTCCTTCCCAACGATGTGGGTTTCTCGGTCTCCCTTGACGATACACGTTCCCGTAAGCTTGCGGAGCCGGCTCTCTATTTCGCTAAAATCCTGCGTTCCGTAAAGCAGCTTAAGCTCATCAAGCCCGGGCAGAAAATAATCCGCTTGTTCCGCCAGAGGAAGTAGCGCTTCTTTTGCTTGGTCGGCGCTCCATAGTTTAAGCCGCAGATTCGGGTCGAAGCATACCTTCGTCCCGTGCTTACGGGCAAGGCGGATGGCCTCCAGCAGGGTCTCCCGGCAGGACTCGCTTAGAGCCGGCGTAATTCCGGTCACATGAAGAATGCGGGCCTGGGCTATGTAGGACTCATCCAAATGCTCCGGCTTCATTCCGCTCGCGGCGGAGTTTCGCCGGTAATAATAGACGGAGCTCTTACCGGATACCGTTTCGCGGAGCATCAGTCCCGTAGCAGCATCATTGGTCAGAACCGAGCGGGACACGTCCACGCCCTCCCCGCGGATTCTTTTATAAATCATGCGGCCGAGCGGATCGCTCCCGAGCCTTCCGAACCAGCCGACTTTATGGCCGAGACGCGCCAGTCCGATTGCGACATTGCTCTCCGCCCCTCCGAAAAGCTTGTCCAGCAAAGGAGAATATTCGATCCCCTTCGGTCCGGTCGGCATAAACAAAGCCATCGTCTCTCCGAACGTCACCACCTCCGGCCCTTCCCGGTTCAGGCCCGATTCCGTCGCTTCCTTGTTCACGTGTGCACCTACCTATTCTATTAACTAGTTATGACGTGAAACCTTTTTCCTTCTCCATTATAGTGTAAGGGGCCGGAAGTGAAAAGAACCGGGCTGCCCCATTCCCTTTCCCCGCTGGGAGGAAGGAGTCCTTCTTCTTGCTTCTTCCCCTATCATCTACTACTCTAGTAGTACCAATAATGGAAAAGAGGGTTGCCTGTGAAAACGCTGGTGATTGCCGAGAAGCCCGACATGGGCCGGAACATCGCGGCAGCGATCGAACCGAAGGCGGCCAACAAGCGAACGCATCTCGAAGGCGAAACGTATATCATCACCTGGGCCATCGGCCATCTGATCGGACTTGCCGAACCGGACCACTATGATGACAAATATAAAAAATGGAACTTAGGGGACCTGCCGATCATCCCCGACCACTTCAAGCTGATCCCGAACCCCCGAACGAAGGATCAACTGAAGGTCATCGCCGACCTGGCCAAGCAGTGCGACCGGCTGATTAACGCCTGCGATGCCGGACGGGAGGGGCAGCATATCTTCTCCCTCATTCAGCGGCATCTGCGCTTGAAGCAGCCTGTCCAGCGGCTCTGGATTTCGGACCTTACTCCGGAGACGATCCGCCGGGGCTTCGCCGAGCTTAGGGACGGCTCCGAATTCGAGAACCTGACGCTGGCCGCCCGGGCCCGGAGCGAAGCGGACTGGCTGGTCGGGATGAACGGATCGAGGGCTTTTACCACCCGGCACAATGTCCTGCTGTCCGTCGGCCGGGTCCAAACCCCGGTGCTGGCTCTCCTGTACGACCGTCAAATCCAGATTGAGGCGTTCTCCTCTCAGAAGTTCTATGAGGTGGAGGCTTTTTTTGCCCAGGAAGGGTCGACGTACCGGGGTCTATGGCAGGGAGACCGGCTGACGGATCCCAAAAAAGCCGAGGAGCTTGCCGCAAAGGTTCAAGGGAAGCCCGGTACCATTGCGAGCTACGACGTTAAGGAGACTAAAGAGTATCCATTCAAGCTTTACGACCTAACGCTGCTGCAGCGCGAGGCCAATGCCAAGCTCGGGTTCTCCGCCAAAAAAACGCTCGATCTCGCCCAGGCGCTGTATGAAAAGCACAAGGTCATCTCCTACCCGCGGACGAACTCCAACTATGTCACCGAGCAGAACATTCCCGAGATGCACCGGGCGCTCGACATGCTGAAGGGAACGTCGTACGAAACGTTCGCTCAAGGGGCGAACAAAAGCTTCGTCCACCGCAACAACAAGAGTGTTTGCAACCCGGCCCGGGTGGAGGATCACCATGCCATTCTGCCTACCCACAAGAAG
Organism: Paenibacillus aurantius; assembly: GCF_032268605.1. Taxonomy (NCBI): domain Bacteria; kingdom Bacillati; phylum Bacillota; class Bacilli; order Caryophanales; family Paenibacillaceae; genus Paenibacillus; species Paenibacillus aurantius. Next base: position 681,515 of record NZ_CP130318.1, on the reverse strand, counting down.
GCATCCGGGCTTAGTCCCGATGAGCAGAAGATATATGATCTCGTCGTACGGCGTTTTCTCTCCCACTTCTACCCCGCCGCCCAGTACAAGGTCCATACCGTAATGACCGAGGTGGAAAAGGAATCGTTCAAAACGTCGATCAAACAGCTGCTGGACCTGGGCTGGAAGATCATCTATGCCGATCAGGGGAAGGATAAGGCCAAATCCAAAAGCAAAGACAAAGAAAAAGAGGAAGATGACGGCGAGGAGGAAACCACCGGCCCTTTCTCCCTTAATGCCGCGGAGCCGGTAACCTGCACGGAAGCCAACGCCAAGGAAAAGGAAACACAGCCTCCTAAAGCCTATACGGAGGGAACGCTGCTTAAAGCGATGGAAAGCGCCGGCAAGCAGGTGGAGGACGAGGAGCTGCGCGACGCGATGAAAGAATCGGGGCTCGGCACGCCGGCCACGCGGGCGGCGACGATCGAGAGGCTCAAGCAGGTCGGATATATCGAGATGCAGGGCAAGAAGATCACCGTGACGCAAAAAGGCCGCACCGCCATTGAGCTCATCCGCGGGGCGGGCGTCGAGCTGCTTACCTCGCCGGAAATGACCGGCCACTGGGAGCGCCGCCTGAACGAGATCTCCAAAGGCCTGGCGTCGGACGAGGCCTTCATGGAGAAGGTGAAGCAGTTCGCCACGCTCATCGTGGAGAAGGTGCGCGGCCAGGCCCGGGCGGAGAAGTCTGCGTTCGGCGACCCGGACGCGCCGAAGAGCGGCGGCCGGCGCGGCTCGCGGGCTCGCGGAGCAGGGGCCGCTAAGGCGGGCGCCGACGGCGCAACCGGCGCGCGGCAGCGGCGAACGCGGAGCGCGGCCGGGGCCGCGGAGCCGGCCGTGGCGGCCGCTGCACGCCCCGGCCCCGCCGGCGAAGGCGCAGCCGAGGCCGGCGGGGCGGGCAGCCGCACGCGGGCGGCCTCCAGCGGCGGGGCCGCGGGTGCCGAAGCCGGAGGCACGATCGCCGCGTGCCCAAGGCCGGGCTGCGGCGGCCGGATCTTCATGGGCCGCAAAGGCTACGGCTGCAGCCACTACAAAGCGGGCTGCAAGTTCGTCATCTGGAAGAGCTCCTTCGGCAAGACCCTCACGGACAGCATGGTCCGGACCCTTATCGAGAAAGGAAAAACTTCCGTGCTCAAGCTCCGCAACAAGGAAGGAACCCCGTACGAAGCCCGGATCGTTCTAAAAGATCCCGAAACGGGAGGGCTTGGTCTGGAATTTAGCAACAGCCGCGGATGACCCGGCTAGGTAGGCTGTAATGCAGGATTAGGATAAAGGTATCTCTATAAGCCGCGTTCCCCCAGGTCGTTTCCGAGAGGAAGCGGCCTTTTTAATGATAAGGCAGGGGAGCCTGTCCCGGGGTAGGAAGTTACAGGGGAAGAGGACCTTGGCGGTTATTTTGAAACGAAGCAGGCCACTCTATAAAGAAACGACCGGACGGAGGTGCCCCATGACGGAAACGTCACCTTGCGATTTTTCCCCCTTGAAGGAAGCTTTGCGTTCGAGCCTTCAGGAAATTCTTCAGGACCTGAAAACACATGCCGCTTCCCTGGATAACGAACACTGCTGCATGCTGAGCGAGCTGGCCGATATCCGCGAAAGGTTTATCCGGCTGCAATCCCAGGCCTCTTCCTTCTATCTCAACTGTTACCTGGCTCCTTATACGGAAAAATACGAAGAGCTATCCTTCTGCATCCGCCATCTCATGGAACGCCGGCACGGCGCCCTGATCATTATCGAACGCAAAGATTCCGTCAATTCCTTGATCCATCAGGGGGTTCCTCTCGGTGCCCGGTTTACCTTCTCGCTTCTCGAATCCATTTTCTATGTCGGCAACCCGCTGCACGACGGGGCCGTGCTGGTCAGGGGCAGCGAAATTGTCTCGGCGGCCAACATTCTTCCCCTGTCCAACTACGAAGCCGGTCCTAAAAAGCTGGGTACCCGCCACCGGGCGGCTATCGGCTTAACGGAGCTATGCGATGCTCTGGTCATCGTCGTATCCGAAGAGACCGGATCCTCCTCTTTCGCTATGGGCGGCCGGCTCTATCCGTTCATGCCCTTATCGGAGAACGAGCCTGTTCATTAGCTGTTCTTTCTTACCACCGATGTCCTCCCTTCCCCTGCTTTTGACTCCCAAACAACAAAAGAGACCGGGGACTCCTCGTCCCGGTCTCTTCTTCTATGTTTCAGTACCGCCCCTTGCCGGGCCTCTTCTAAGCAATCACGTAAATATCGAATTCTCCGATGTTCTCCAGCCGAAGCGGTACGCTGAAGGCTTTCTTCTGGTCCGCGCTGCTCTTCTCGAGGAAAGAGGGCGGGGTGATATCAATGGAAATGCCTTGGTTGGACAGCTGGGTGCTGGCGTTGCCGCTGATCATGTTGCCGAGCTCGGAAATAGCGCTCCGGCTCATTTCATCGAATTCCGTCAGGACGTACCCGCCCATCATGCCGGAAGCAATCCGCAGCGCCACCTTCTCGGGAAACCCGAAGACGATATCGCCTTTCATCTCACCGACAATGCCGATCCGGAGCCAGACATAATCATCCCAGAAGTCGATATACTTGATGTTCAATTCCCCCAGGGAAGGGCGGATCTGAATCAACGATTCGATCACATGGACCGAAGAGGACAGAAACGGATTAATGTAAGCAGCTTTCAAAGGAAATCGCCTCTCTAACTTGTTGGGATTTGGCATCCACCCGAAAAGTGGGCAGTCCCAGGAGGTCCTTCCCAATTCGGCAGCCCAGCTGCCATGGGGATAAACTCCCTTTAGGCCTGAAGCTTTGCGTCGCCGCCTTTCGACGGGTTTGCCGTTATCGATGTTCGTAAGCCATGGCACGGGAAATCCGCTGCCATTGATCCCATTATACAAGTCCTAGGCATTAAGAATCAATACCAAGATCGGAAAGCGGTTAAATATAGGACTAACTTCCTATTGTCGCTGCCGCTTTCAGTTCTTGCAGCAGGTCCTGCTGGATGGTTCCGTTGGAGGCTGCGATGTCTCTTATGGAAAGCGAATAGGGATTCCCTTCCATATCCGTCACCTGACCGCCCGATTCTTGGACCAGTAGCGCACCGGCCGCCGTATCCCAGCTGTTCAGGCCGATCTCCCAAAATCCGCTCAGGCGTCCGGCTGCCACATAAGCCAGATGAAGCGCCGCCGACCCGGCAATCCGGACATTGCGGACTTTCGGAGCGAGATGCTGGAGCCCCGCCATGTTCAAAGGCAGCGCCCCCTCCCGGTCGGCCGGGAACCCGGTGGCGAGAAGGCTGTCGGTCAGCTTGGCTTCTCCCGAGACCTTCATGGGCTTGCCCCGCAAATAAGCTCCCTTGCCTTTCTCGGCCACGAACAATTCGTCGCGGGACGGGTCGTACACCACCCCCACAATCACTTCGCCCTTATAGGCAAGGGCAATGGAGACCGTGTAGAATGGAAAGCCGTGGACAAAATTGGTGGTTCCGTCGATCGGATCGACGATCCAGAGGTATTCGGCGCCGCTCATTTCCGTGAGGGCTTTTGCGGAAGCTTCCGGTCCGGGCTCCACCCCTTCTTCGCCAAGAATCGAATGCGTCGGAAAATGGGTAAGAATGAGCTTGCGGATCATCGTTTCGGACCCCTTGTCCACTTCGGTGACAAGGTCCTGAGGAGAATATTTCAACGATAAGGTCGTATGGCTGCCTAGCTTGCTTTTGATCCATTCCCCCGCCTTCGCGGCGGTATTGATGGCGACGGCTGTGAAGCTTTTCCCGCTTGGGGTAAAAGGTATGTTTTCCTGGTGGGCCAAAGCTATCAACTCTCTTCTATTAATCGGTTTCTTGCAGTTAGTATAGTAAACATACGAGGGAATTACTACGTAGTTTCACCCAAAATTCATCGTCACTTCTGACAATGGGGCTAAATCCTTGCCGGGCCGGGGATCCCGCCGTTCCCTGATAAGGCTTGACAGCGCTTCCCTCCCTCAAAATGTCTCAGAAAGAGCCTTTCGGGAAGAAATGGGATTGGAAATCGCCCCCCCTTTTCGAATAATATAGAGAGGGGATACAGGCCATACCGAAATAGAAAAGGGGGATCTTACATGAACCAAGCGATGGGAAAGCGCTATGTGGCTCATTCTCAAATACTCCCTTTATCCAAAGGACATTTGTATTACGGAGAAGACCTCTCCCTGCAGCGGGACGTTATTCTCTATGCTTCCGAGTACCGGGAAGGCAGCGCCTCCCACGACTATATGACCCGGCTGGGCAAAGCCTCTGCCCTTACCCACGAAAGCTTCCAGCATATTCTCGATACCTCCCTCGAGGGAGAGACTCTGCTGGTGGTGCTGAACCGCGGGAACGGTTCCCCGCTCTTCGAGAAGGTGGGGGAAACCGGCTGGACGTTCCATAAGATTATCACCCTCGTGTCGGAGCTCGGCAAAGGAATGCTGGACGCGATGGAAGCCGGATTGACCGGGTACTCCGTTGCCTGCGAGAACCTGTGGCTGAAGGATGACGGCCGCGCCGCGGTCATCAATTATTGGGAGACCGGGGTGACCGAAACCCAGGGGGCCTCCGGCTTGTGTGTGCTTCTTGGGCAGCTCGCGGCCGGTTCCGCTTATGCCCTTGACCCGATTCGGGCGCTGGAAAAGCACCTGGGAGGGCCCCGCATGCAGGCGTCGCCCGAGCAGAAGGCGGCTTTAATGAAGCTTGTGCGGAATGTATGGCTGGACCAGGCCTCGCTGTCCTCCCTAGTATTTGGGCTTCAGGGACTGCTTACCTCCGGCTCACCGGCCAAGGAAAGCCCATCCGCAGCTGCTCGGACCGGAAGGGAAGAACCGCCGGTCCGCAAGCCGCAGGTTCCGGCCGATACGGCTCCATGGGCGCCGGCCAAGGAACGGCCTCCCGCTCGGGCGGCCGCTCCCGCTGCGGCTTCCAATGATGCCGGTCAGGAGGAGGCCGCGGGACTTCCCGCCCCAAAAAAGTGGCTCGTCGGCCTCTCGGCCTTGATTGTAGCCGGCTTTCTTATCTGGCTGCTGCTTCCTTCAGACAAGCCGGACAAACGGACGGCGGAGCCTCCGGAAGCGAGCTCCAGCCCCGGCCCAACCGCTTCCGGAGGAAATGCCGGAGGGTCCAAAGGGGGACCATCGACAAAGCCGTCGCCCTCCCTTTCTCCCACTCCTTCTCCATCTGCTGAGGGCGCCAAAGCCGAGACAGGGATTGTCCCCGCTCTGGTCGGGCTAACCAAGGAGGATGCAGAGAAGCAGGCGGTCGCCGCCGGTCTTCATTATAATTTCTTCTTGGAAAACGATTCGCTGCCCGCCGGCGCCGTCTTCAAGCAGGATCCCCCGGCAGGAACCCCTGCCGCCAAAGGCGACAACGTGACTTTTTGGGTCAGCAAAGGACCTTGACCGCTAGAGGGATTTAAGCTAGAGCCTTATCCGGTAACTTTGTTGGCGAGAAAACCTCCGTATGCGCACGAAAATCAATAAGAAATCAGAATGGAGCATCCCGGCCGCGAGGGGAAGACCCGCTTCAAAGGGCTCCCTTCGGATCCACAACCCAAAGCCCCGCTGTCCTTAGACGGCGGGGCTTTGCTTTGTTCATGGATCATTGTCCGTCTTCTTCGTCGTCCGCCTGGACCGTCTGGGCTTCCTCCTGGTCCATCTGATCCGGGTACAGGGAGTGGATATAGTCCACCGTGCCCGACTGCCGCTGCATCCACTGCTGAAGCGGCCCCAGGGCGGGTTCGTCCCCTTCCAGAGCCTCGTCGGCCACTACGTTCTGCCCATAGGGATCCTCGTCGCCCACTTGCTCTATCTCGTCCGGGACAGAGTTCCTGTGACTCTCTTCTCCATAGGGCTGCCCGGCTTGTCCGGGCTTTGGTTCTTCTCTCACGGTTTTTCGTCTCCTTTCGCTGCCGGCGTTCCTTCGCACTGCTGCTTAGTATGGACGAAGGAAAAGAAAGTTATGAAGCCTCCTGGTAAGGCTCCAGCAAGCAGGCGGTAGGCGGTGGCGGTAGGCGAGGTGTTCCCGGCACGGCCCACAAAAAAAACCGGGAGCCGCGGATGTCTTATCCGCCGGCTTCCGGTCTTTGTTCAATTGGTCCGTATGGGGTGTTTAGACGCCAACGATGTGGTAACCGTTATCCACGTAAATGACTTCTCCGGTAATGCCGCGGGACCAGGGGCTCATGAGGAACATGGCGGTGTCTCCCACTTCCGAGGTTTCCGTCGTCCGGCGAAGCGGGGCTTTCTCTTCCACGGTTCTCAGGATGGAGTTGAAGTCCTTAATGCCCTTCGCGGCCAGCGTCCGGATCGGACCGGCCGAAATGGCGTTGACCCGAATGTTCGACGGGCCCAGGTCATTCGCCAGATAGCGCACACTTGCTTCCAGGGCGGCCTTGGCCACTCCCATAACGTTGTAATTCTTCATGGCGCGCTCCGCCCCCAGGTAGGTCATCGTCATGATGCTGCCACCTTCGGTCATCAACGGATGCAGTCTTTGGGCAACGGCCACAAGGGAATAGGCGCTGATGTCATGAGCCAGGGCGAAGCCGGCACGGGACGTATCCACGTACAGCCCTTCCAGCTCCTCCGTCTTGGCAAAAGCAATGCTGTGCACGAGACCGTGCAGCACGCCGAACTCCTCCTTCAAGGCGCCCGCCAGCGTCTCGATTTCTTCATCGACGGTCACGTTGCAGGGAAGCACCACGGAGTTCGGAATCGTGTCCGCGAGCTTGCGGACGCGCTCTTCCACCCTCTCGCTTTCGTAGGTAAACGCGAGCCTTGCCCCTTGAGCCGCCAGAGACTGGGCAATCGCCCAGGCGATGCTCCGGTCGTTCGCAACCCCCATGACAACAATATTTTTACCGGCCAATACTTCACTCATCTTCTTTTCCCCTCTCCCCTAATCGTATCCTGCCTTCTCCTCTGTCTACCCTTCGAGTTCAATGGTCGCCTGATCGACCCGCCGGATGCCCGGCTCCCCCGGGAGCTCTTCCATCAGCCGGAACAGCGACGCATCCTTCTGCTTGGCCTCCAGCATGACGTCCAGCCGCGGGGTATCCTTCGCGATTTCACGCAGAAAGCCGAGCAGAGCCCCCGCCTCCACGAAATCGGCATGTGCCCGGATGTCTTTGTCGCTCTTCGGGCTGGAGGCATGGATTTTCGGCGGGATGGGGGACTTGTCCCCGCTTATGGACTCCTGCGCCCTCTCCCAGGTCCGGCGGATGCGGGGCCAAAGCCCGGAGGCCGGCTCCCCGCCGTTGTTAACCTGGTGATGATGAATATCGAGCACCATCGGGATGCCGAGCTCCTCGCAGACTGCCAGGGTTTCGGCCGCCGTGAAGGTTTTGTCGTCGTTCTCCAGGGTCAGCCGGCTGCGGATCTTCTCGTCGAGCTGCGGAAAACGCTGCACGAAACGGGCGGAGGCCGCCTCCTTGTTCCCGTAGGTGCCGCCCATGTGGATGTTGCACTTCGCCCGCTCATCCAGGCCCATCGCCTCCAGCATGGCGGAATGCCGCCCCAGGTCCGCGATGGAGCTCTTCAGCACTTCCTCCCGGGGGGTCGTGAGCACCGTAAAATGATCCGGGTGAAAGCTTGTCCGCATCCCATGGGTCCGGACATACTCCCCCAGCTCCGCAAACTCTCCGGCCAAGGCGTCAAGAGGGTTCCAGCCTTCCAGAAGCTCATGGCCCCACAGGGGGACCAGCTTGGAAGAAAAGCGGAACACATGGATGTCATAGGCCCGGTTATGCCGGAGCAGACGAAGCGTGTTGTGAAGGTTCTCCGCCGCAATCCGTTCAAGCTTGCGAACCGCCGCCTCCCGGTCCGCCAGCTTGGCGAAATGAGTGGCGGTCATCGTTTTGGACGGGGAAGCGTTGGAAACGGAAACCGACATGGCGACATAGCCGAAACGAACGATCACAGGGAATCCTCCAGTCAGGAACGTTTTTCCTTAGGTTCCCCCCCGGACTCCCGGTTTATGTTTCGGTTCGACGCTCCGGCTTACTTCTCCTGCTCCCCGAAGAACATCTCATGGGCAAGAGCGGTCTGAATGCGCGATTCTTCTTCCGTCAGCTCCCGCACGAGCTCCATCTCCACCTGGGTCACTTCCTGCCCCTGAAAATTGATTTCGGCGATGGAAGCCGATATGCGGACAATCGCAGCGGCCCGGTTATCCGGCGTATAGGCGATGACCTTCTGGCCGGTCGGGAAGACCCGGAAGCCCGATTTGACCATTTTGCCCTTGCCGTATTCGAGGAGATCGTTAAACTCCCTTGCCGTCTTGAACTTGCACACCGAATTAAATTCGGTCGGAAATCCCATTCCCGGCACCTCCTTTCGTGGTTGGCTCCTTATGTTCCCTAAGGGTCCTGCCCTTACTAGGCCTCAAAGCTGTACTGCAGCTTCTGTTTATCGGCATGGCGGTCGAACGCCAGCTCGATCAGCTCATCGAGCAGCTGCGCGTAGGGCTTGCCCGATTCCTTCCAAAGCAGCGGGTACATACTGAACGGGGTAAAGCCCGGCATGGTGTTGATCTCGTTCAGGTAGATGCTGCCGTCCTGGCGGTCCAGGAAGAAATCCACCCGCGACAAACCGGTTCCGTCAATGGCCTGAAAAGCCTGAACAGCCAGCTCGCGGATGCGCTCCGCCGTCTCCTCGGGAAGTTCCGCCGGAATGACCATAACGGACTTTCCGTCGATGTACTTGGCCTTGTAATCGTAGAACGATCCCGACGAGACGATCTCACCCGGCACGGAAGCTTGGGGCTCGTCGTTGCCGAGCACGCTGACTTCGATCTCCCTCGCATCTACGCTTTCTTCCACAATGACCTTGCGGTCGTATTGGAAAGCGATCCGGACCGCCTCTAGAAGCTCATCCCGGTTGGAGGCCTTCGAGATTCCTACACTCGACCCGAGATTCGCCGGCTTGACGAAGCACGGATAGCCGAGTGCGATTTCGATTTCCATAAGAAAGAAAGCTTGGTCCTTCTCCCATTGGGACCGGGTAAAATGGCGGAACAGGCATTGCGGAAGCCCTTCCTGCGCAAAAAGCTTCTTCATCATGACTTTGTCCATGCCTACGGCGGAAGCCAGAACCCCGGCGCCCACATAAGGAATGTTGGCCATCTCCAGCAGGCCCTGAACGGTTCCATCCTCTCCGAAGGTCCCGTGCAGCAGCGGGAAAATCACATCCAGCGCTTCTCCTTCGCCCGTTTCGGATGCTGCGAAGATAGGGGCGAGCGGAGAAGAACCCGGCTCCTCCCCGGCAGGCAGGGCCGTAAACGTCAGCTCCTTGCTGTCTGCGACCGGCCCGTTCAGAGCAGGACCCGAAAGCCATTCCCCTTGTTTGGTTATGTAAAACGGTTTGATCTCGTATTTGCTGTGGTCGAATGCCTTGATAACGGCCAGTGCCGTCTGCAGGGAAACATCATGCTCTCCCGACTTTCCCCCGTAGATCAGGCCAACCCGAACTTTTCTGCTCATTGTAACCTCCTGAGACGGTGACTTGGTGATAACCTTATGAAAGTATAGAGAACGGAAGGAATGCCGGTAGATGCCAGTGTCTTATCCGGTACCTTTGTTGGCGGGAAAACCTGGCACTAGAAAGAATCGGCAATATGAAAAAAACGGTACTCTGTGCGCTCCGTCCAAGCGTAAGAATCCCGGTAATCCCAGTAGCGGTGCTTGCTGTTCACGGTATGGGCATTGACGAGCGGCATGCCGTTCGCATCGAGCCCCGCCACAATCGTGCTGTGGCCGAAACGCCCGTCCCCGTTCCATGAATAGCTGATCACATCCCCCACCTTAAGCCGGCGGGGATCGGTGACGGTCTCGGCGCGAAGCCCGGTGCGGCTTCCCCCAAGATACAGCCGGAGGCTGTTGGCCACGGCCCAGCTGAAGCTCCACAGCTCCTGCTTGCCGCTGCGGCCCTGGAACCACCAGCCGGCTTCCCTTTTCCCAGTATAGTTCATTGGCGCACCCCCTGCAAAGAGGCACTGGGACACATAGTTGGAGCAGTCCACTTCAAAATGCAGGAAGCGGGGATTGTAGGAGTTCCACCACGTATCGGCATAGCGGCCGGCCGCCTCCCGGTCGTAGACGGCGACCCTTTCGGAAGCCTCCGGTTCCTCCGGCAGATCGGGATAGCCGGGAGAAGGACGCCGGCCGGAGCCGGGCCCGTCAGACAGGAGGACCGGTCCATTAAGGCCGGCGGATTGGCCCGGGTAGTAAGGACGGCTGATAGCGGGGACGGGGCTCGGAAGCCCATTGCCGGGCAAGCCGGCATCCGTTCTGCTGGAGAGAGGAGATGAGGATGGCAGATGAAGCGGCCCGCCTGGAACGGCCGGACGCCAGGGCGATGGCGGGAATCCGTCCCCCCGGCCGGCGGACAGGCCCACAGGCTGTTCAGGATAAGCCGGCATTCCGGGGGGATCCGGGAGCCAGCCGGGAACCGGGGGCGGATACGCGGGAGAAGGAGATTCCTCCCGTGCCCCCGGGAAAACCGGCACGAAGGAATCCGGAGCCGCGACGAGGAGCTGGGCCCTTGCCGGCTGAAGCTCCGGTATGTCCGGCTGAATGCGCGCGATTGTCCAGCCCGCCGGGGAGCGCTCCAAGCAGACGGTCTCCCTTTCCACGCGGCATTCTGTCCGGATCGTCCCGTTCTGCTCGTAGTCCAGCCGCTGCGTAAGCAGGATCACGGCCTGAACCTCTCCGTTCTCCTCGGTCACGTTTACAATCCGAAGACGGGTCTCCTTCTTCTTCGGGAGGATTCCCCGCTCCCGGTGGGAGGCGGCAAGGCGCCGCAGCCTTCCCTCCAGAAGCTGCAAATAAGCCGCGTCTCGGGTGCAGGCCGCCACTTGCGCCGTTTCGTATTCCGTATCGAGGCGGTTGCGGTTCTGAACGTAGTCATAGAGAACGGATTTCCATGTCATTTCCATCCCTCCTGCCTTCGTTCCAAGAATATGATAGGACCTCCCGAAAGATGAATATTTTCACAGTCCGGGGCAGACCGTATTAGAGGCTGAAGAGAAGGGAAAAGTCCGGCCGGTCCTCCTTTGAAATTTTCACAAAAAAGATCGGAATGGGGCGAAAAAACAGTTTACGCAGACCACTAAAAAAAGTATACTGAAAGAAGAGCATTTTTTGAAATCGGGTTTCATGCAGTGAAACTTTTCGGCGATTTCAATTTCACATTTCACCTAAGGAGGCCAGGCTAATGGCTAGAAAAGACCATTTTTCCGTTAAGAGCACGCTCTCGGTCAACAACCAAGAGTATGTTTATTACAACCTGAAGGGCCTGGAGGAAAAAGGCTTCGGACAAATTTCCAAGCTGCCTTTCTCCATTAAGGTCCTGCTTGAGGCTGCCGTCCGCCAATTTGACGGAAGAGCCATCACGAACGATCACGTGAAGCAGATTGCGGGCTGGGCGGATAACCGCGATGCCAACAAAGAAATTCCTTTCATCCCGGCACGGATCGTGCTTCAGGACTTCACCGGGGTTCCCGTTGTGGTTGACTTGGCCGCTATGCGTGCCACCATGAAGCGTATGGGCGGGGATCCTAAGCGGATCAATCCACTCGTACCGGTTGACCTCGTAATTGACCACTCCGTTATGGTCGATGCCTTCGGTACTCCCGAAGCCCTCGCCTACAACGAAGCCCTTGAATTCGAAAGAAACGAAGAGCGTTACCGCTTCCTGCGCTGGGCGCAAACGGCCTTCGATAACTTCCGTGCCGTTCCGCCGGATACGGGGATCGTTCACCAGGTTAACCTGGAGTACCTCGCGTCCGTTGCCGCCACGAAGAACCTGGACGGTGAAGTGGAAGTTTACCCGGATTCCCTCGTAGGAACCGACTCCCATACCACCATGATCAACGGTCTCGGGATCGTTGGCTGGGGCGTCGGCGGGATCGAGGCGGAAGCCGGTATGCTCGGCCAGCCGCTGTATTTCGTAACGCCTGATGTTGTCGGCTTCAAGCTGACCGGCAGCCTGGCCGAAGGCGCTACGGCAACCGACCTGGCGCTCACCATCACCCAAATTCTGCGTAAGCGCGGCGTAGTCGGCAAGTTCGTCGAGTACTTCGGACCGGGCCTTGACAACATCAGCGTTTCCGACCGGACGACGGTTGCGAACATGGCACCGGAATACGGCGCCACGATCGGATTCTTCCCGGTTGACGACGACACGCTGAAATACCTCCGCACCACCGGCCGCAGCGAAGAGCAGATCGCTCTCGTCGAAGCCTACTATAAAGCACAAGGCATGTTCCGTACGTCGGATACGCCCGAACCGGCATTCTCCGAAGTTATCGAGCTTGACTTGTCCACCGTCGTTCCGAGCCTTGCAGGACCTAAGCGTCCTCAAGACCGCGTTGAGCTTACCGCCATGAAAGAAGCCTTCAATTCCATCATCCGCACGCCGATCGACAAAGGCGGATACGGTCTGACGGAAGAGAAGATTCAGGAAACGGTGGATGTCACCCATCCGAACGGCCAAGTGAGCCAAATGAAAGCCGGCGCCGTCGTCATCGCCGCCATCACTTCCTGTACGAATACCTCCAACCCTAGTGTTATGCTGGGTGCCGGTCTCGTTGCGAAGAAAGCGGTCGAGCGCGGTCTCGTTAAGCCGGGCTATGTGAAGTCCTCCCTGACCCCGGGTTCTCTCGTCGTAACGGAGTACCTGACCAAGGCAGGCCTCCTCGAGCCTCTCGAGAAGCTCGGCTTCCATGTCGCCGGCTACGGCTGCGCGACCTGTATCGGTAACAGCGGTCCGCTGCCGGATGAAGTCACGAACGCCATTGTCGACAACGACATGACCGTCGCGGCCGTCCTGAGCGGTAACCGTAACTTCGAGGGCCGGATTCACGCTAACGTGAAAGCCAACTACCTGGCCTCGCCTCCTCTTGTTGTGGCCTACGCTCTGGCCGGAACGGTAGATATCGACCTGCACAACGATCCGATCGGCTACGACCAGAACGAACAGCCGGTCTACCTGAAGGACATTTGGCCTTCCAACCAGGAGATCCAGGAAGCCATCCGCACGGCGGTAAGCCCGGCGATGTTCCACGAGAAGTACAAGAACGTGTTCACCGCCAACAAGCGCTGGAACGAGCTTCAGGTTCCGACGGGCGACCTGTACGAGTGGGACGACAACTCCACTTACATCCAGGAGCCTCCATTCTTCAAAGAGCTCGGCATGGAGCTTGACGACATCAAAGGCTTCCACGGCGCCAAAGTGATGGCCCAGCTCGGAGATTCGGTTACGACCGACCACATCTCTCCTGCGGGCAACATCTCGCCTAAGAGCCCGGCAGGTCTGTACCTGACCGAGCACGGTGTAGAAAGAAAAGACTTCAACTCCTACGGCTCCCGCCGCGGTAACCACGAGGTCATGATGCGCGGAACGTTCGCGAATATCCGGATTCGTAACCAAGTGGCGCCAGGGACCGAAGGCGGCGTGACGACTTACCTGCCGACAGGCGAAGTCATGTCGATCTACGACGCTTCGATGAAATACCAGGATCAAGGCACTCCGCTTGTCGTTCTGGCCGGTAAAGAATACGGAACCGGAAGCTCCCGTGACTGGGCGGCCAAAGGAACCTTCCTGCTCGGCGTCAAGGCCGTTATCGCCGAAAGCTACGAGCGCATTCACCGCAGCAACCTGGTGGGCATGGGCGTTCTTCCGCTCCAGTTCCCGGAAGGCTTCGGCTGGAAGACCCTTGGCATTACCGGAACGGAAACGTTCGAGATCTCCGGTCTCGACAACTCGGTTCAGCCGGGCCAGAAGGTCCGCGTTACGGCTACCCGCGATGACGGAACGAACTTCGAATTCGACGCCCTCGTTCGCCTGGACAGCATGGTGGACGTGGATTACTACCGGAACGGCGGAATCCTTCAAACCGTTCTGCGCCAAATGATTCAGCAAGGCTAATCGCCTCACCTGACCAACGAACCCTTGAAGACCGCTCGTGCGGATTCAAGGGTTCTTTTTTGCGGCAGGGGGTGCATGCCCGACCGCTTGTACCAAAAAAGGCCGAGGAACGCCTCCTCAGCCTCTGAACATCTTGCCCATTCGTTCCGCCGCCTGCATGATAAGCGCCGCGTCTTCCTTCATCTTCTCCATCGTCAGCCGGTTCGACGGGCCCGAAACGGCAAGGGCAGCCACAAGCTGCTGGTCCCGGTCAAAGATCGGAGCCGAAACGGCCGCCGCGCCCGCTTCCCGCTCCTCCATGCTCGTGGCATAGCCGAGCTCGCGGACGGCCTCCAGCTGAGCGGCATAGGCCTCCCTCTGCAACGCTGCGGTCCAGCCCGCTCCGGCCATCACCTGCTCGCCTACTTCGGGGCCCGCAAAGGCCACCAGCACCTTCCCGGAGGCTCCGACGTACAGGGGCAGCCTCACGCCAACCGGAGCTACCCGGCGGACAGCCTGGTTGCTCTGCACCGCCTGAATGCGGATGCGTTCCACCCCGTCACGCACGTACAGGCTCACCGTTTCGTCCAGCTGATCGCGAAGCCATTCCATTTCGGGGAGCAGGACCACAGCCGGATCATCGCTCTGCGACAGGTTCGCCGACAGCTCCCAGATCCGGTAGCCGAGCCGGTAGCGCTCGCTGACCGGATTGCGCAGCACGAAGCCTTTCCCCTCCAAAGAAGCCAGCAGCCGGTGGACCGTGCTCTTGTGAAGCCCCACCCGGGCTGCGATCTCCGTTAAGCTCAAATCGGTAGCCCCCGTAAAGCAAAGCATAATGTCAAGGGCACGCTCCACGGCGCGTACCGTCAGTTTGGAATCCTCCAAGATGATCACCGCTTCCTGTTTCATCGTATGAAACCCAGTTACACCTAGTATACCCGATTGCCTTATTAAGCGTAAAGACCTCGAGCCCGACCTTTATAAGGAAGGTCGGCTTTTGGCTGGCCATTTGTCCCCTTTCGGGTACGAATCAAGGAAAACCACCGTTCCCCTGGCTGGATTCGCATAGCAGGAATAGAGAAGGAATAGGATGAGAGTGGAACAGGCGGCCGATTTCTGGAGAAAGAAGCCGCTGAATCGGAATGGGAATGGAGGGAACGCCTTGCTGTCCATATATGGAGGGCTGATGCCCCTGAGGGTACTCGAGGAAATCCGTTTCTGGAAAAATCAGGAGAAGGAACACACCCAGGTTATCCGGGCTTTGGTCCCTAATCTGGAGCCCGAGTACGTCCGGCTGCTGCAGGAGTGGGAGCCGGTGTTTGCCGCGACGGAATTTGCCGCCCAGCAGTGGATCGAGGCGGTGCTCCGGTCGCCTTATGGAATCTCTCCCTATGTCCAGGCGCAGGTGGACGGTCTTCTTCAAGTTTCCCTGCTGCAGTCGCGCCGGTTCGTTGCCCAATTGGAGTTTATGCTGAGCCACAGTGCCGCTATTCGGGCCAACCCGACGGCTCAGGTGGTTGTGCAGCACATTATCCGGGAATCGGAGTATTTTCTGGGCGTGCTTCACGCTTATGCGTACCGTCACTCCCCGGATCCCCCCGCTCCCTCTGCTCCGGTGGCTTTTGACCGGTCAACAAACGACAGCCCTTATTCATTGAGTCCAGCGTACACCGTAAACCGGGACGAACCGATAGACGCCGAACTCGGGGCGACCGGGGAAGGCTCCTGGTCCCGGCCTCCCGGGCCTCCGGCTCCCGTCCCGATCGGAGAGCATGTCCTTCCTCCCCTTCCCTATGCCTATAACGCCTTGGAGCCGCATATCGATGCCGAGACGATGAAGCTGCATCATGACATCCATCACCAATCCTATGTCGACGGCCTTAACAAGGCGGAGAAAGAGCTGCAGAAGGCCAGGCAAACCGGGAACTATGACCTCATCAAGCATTGGGAGCGGGAGGCGGCCTTTCATGGAGCGGGCCATTACCTGCACACCCTCTTCTGGAGCGTCATGACGCCGCGCGGCGGCGGGCGGGCGACGGGTCCCCTTGCCCAGCAGCTCGAGCGTGACTACGGCAGCTTCGATGCTTTCCGCAAGCACTTCTCGGCCGCCGCGGAGAAGGTGGAAGGCAGCGGCTGGGCTATTCTCGTCTGGAGTCCGCGAAGCCAGCGTACCCAGATTCTGCAGGCGGAGAAGCACCAGAACCTGTCCCAATGGGATGTCGTCCCGCTGCTGCCCCTCGATGTCTGGGAGCACGCTTATTACTTGAAGTACCGGACCAAACGGGCGGCCTATGTTGAGGCCTGGTGGAACACCGTGAACTGGGCTTATGTCAACGACCGCTTCACCGCCGCCCGCATGCTCAAATGGCCTCCCTCTTAACCGGGAGGCTTTTTTATGTACGCATTACTTATTAACTTCTTTAGGAGCCTCTTGTTTTTCTAAAAAATCCATAATGGTATCGTTCACCAACAGGGGACTTTCCCTTGTCATATGGGGTCTGTGGCTTCCGCCGGGAACAACTAGATAGCTCGATCCTTTTACAAGAGCGCTCAATTGCTTGATCCTTTGATCTCCCACAAACGGGTCATGCTCGCCTGTGATGAACAAAGCGGGACAAGCAATCCGGCTTAGTTGCTCTTTAGTTAGTTGAGGGTACTTACGCCAATCTTCAGCAGACTGCCGCATATATTCCTGCCAATTCCCTTTATGGGCTTCCTCATGGCGTTCCATCATTTGATTAATCATTTCCTGCTTGCCCTGCTGGATAAGCCAATCCGGCTCAAACTCCTCCACCCCGGTTTGATCACAAAATCCGCTGGTCCCGATTGTCGTAAGGGTAGAAACTCGCTCAGGATGATGGAAGGCCATATACAATCCAACATTCGCCCCTAGGCTGTAACCAATTAAATGAACCTTCTCTAAATGCATGCGATTCATCCATTCAACCATATCATCGGCAAGCTGGGGTGTGTTCCATTCCAGGCTGTTGCATCTTGTCCGGCCGTGCCCCCGAAAGTCAGGGGAATAGCAAGTGTATCTTCTTTGAAAATCAAGCATCTGGCTGGCAAATGCTAATATTCCCCGAGAATACCCGCTATGTAAGAAGAGGATAGGCTCCCCGAAACCCATTTGCTCATAAAACATCTCCATATCCTTCACCCGAACATAGGGCATGCTATAGCCTCCCTTAAGGTATTAAGCTTTAGACTAAGGATTGGTCTTCAGAAAGTTAAGAATGGTATCGTTAACAAAAACCGGGTTATCTCTTATCATGTGAGGCCTATGGCCGCACCCTTGGACAAGGACATAACCGGAATTCGGAATAAGAGCTGTCGCCCGTTTAAGATCTTCCTCTGGGGTTAGATCATCATGCTCACCGGCAATGAAGAGAGCAGGGCAGGTGATCCCTCTCAATTGGTCGTCACTTAGCCGCGGATAGGAGCGCCAGTCCTTAATTTTCTGCTTCAGAAACTCTTGCCAATTTCCTTGATGGGCTTCCGCGTGCCGTTCCATCATGGATTGAATAAAATCGGTACGACCGTTTTGCTCGAGCCATTCCGGTTCATATTCCTCCGATCCTTTGGAAGAGACAAAGCCGCATTGACCAATAGAAGTAAGCGATGCTACTCTTTCAGGATGATGAACCGCTAAATGAAGGGCCACTCCCCCTCCCATCCCGTATCCAATCAAATGAACTCGGGAAAGCCCGAGATGATCCATAAAGGAAAGGACATCCTCCGCATGTTGAGGAGTGCTCCATTCCAAGCTGTTGCTTCTTGTCCTGCCATGTCCCCTGAAGTCAGGGAAGTAACACATATACTCCCTCTGAAAATCAAGCATTTGGCTGGCAAAGGCTAAAATTCCCCGGGAATACCCGCTATGTAAAAAAATAACCGGATCACCGGATCCCATCTGCTCATAGTACATATCCAAGTCACCGAAGGATTGATAAGGCATACGGCTTCCACTCCTTTATATCAAAAATATATTTTTGCAGGCTGCCATAATAGTTTGCTGTCTTCGCAACAAATTCCAATACACAATAGTCCGGATCCTCTACTCCAAGCGGATAATACTTCTCGGAACCCTCGACCCATAACCATTCTTTACTATCCCGGTCTTGACGTACCTTCATGTCCCCAACAAGCATCAGGCCATTTGATTTCCCAACAAAATACAGACTTGCGTGTGGATTTCTCTGAAATTGCTTTACTCGCATGGATGATGTATTGGTGGAGAACCAAAAAGTCTCCAGCCCGTCATGTTTCATTTTGAACATTTGCTTGGTGTTGGGGTACCCGTGCTCGTCAACGGAACTAACCATTATGGTCGTTGCTTCGTTTACCAAAGCGGAGATTCCATTCCCGACCTCTTCCTTCCAAAGCATCTCCATCGCCGCCATTCACTCCTCGTATGCCTTTAAATTTTTTAAAATGCGTTCAAGCATATGATCAAACTGAATGATCTCCTGATCGGTAAATCCTGCATAAAAGAGCTCGTTCATTTGTTCGGAAACGGACTGGTAGATCTTATCCAGGGCCTTTGCTTTTTCGGTAAGGGTGATTCTGATTTGTCTTCTGTCATTTAAATCGAAATTGCGCTGGATATTCCCCTTCTCCTCCATGCGGTCAAGCATGCTGGTTAGGGTCGTTTTGGCTAGGGAGGTCCTCTCTCCAAGCTGGCTTATTGTTAAATTATCCTCCTGCCAAAGGACGAACAAAATTCTTCCATGAGCTCCATTAAACTCTTCAATCCCATTTTCCTTAAGCAGCCTTTCAAAGAGCCTGCCTTGGATATGCTTAATGCGGGAGATATAAAATCCCCCTCTTGTCTTTCCAATCATTACTA
This sequence comes from Paenibacillus aurantius, assembly GCF_032268605.1. Taxonomy (NCBI): domain Bacteria; kingdom Bacillati; phylum Bacillota; class Bacilli; order Caryophanales; family Paenibacillaceae; genus Paenibacillus; species Paenibacillus aurantius. The sequence goes on along the minus strand of NZ_CP130318.1, from coordinate 662,740 downwards.
ACACCTCATCATATAGTATAGTCCTATATAGGACTATTTATCAAGATTTATTTAACGGTTCATCCTCATATAAAAACATCCCGAAATAAAAAACGACCCCGTATCCTATCCTACGAGATCGTTTATTAAAAAATAAATCGGCTAATCCTGCTGAAACCGGGATTTAGCGGTTGATAAGCGACAGGAACTCCGAGCGCAGAGCCGCGTCCTTCCGGAAGCTCCCCCGTACTCCGGAGGTAATGGTCTTGCTGCCGTACTTCTTCACGCCGCGGGCGCACATGCACAGGTGCTCCCCTTCCACGACCACCATGACGCCGTGAGGCTGGAGCACTTCCTCCATAATATTGGCAATCTCCGAGGTGATCCGCTCCTGCACCTGAAGGCGGCGGGTGACGACGTCTACCAGCCGGGCGAACTTGCTCAGGCCGGCGATTTTGCCGCTCGGGATATACCCGATGTGAATTTTGCCGAAGAATGGGGCCATGTGATGCTCACATTGGCTGTAATAAACAATATCTTTAACAATGACAAGCTCCTCATGCTGCTCGTCAAACGTAACCCCGAGAATCTCCGCGTAGTCCTTGTCGTACCCGCCGAAGATCTCCTCGTACATCCGCGTCACCCGGGCCGGCGTATCCCTCAGGCCTTCTCTTGCGGGATCCTCTCCGATTAGCCGGAGAATCTCCCGGACATGGCCTTCAATCTCCTCCCGGTTCTCCGCTACCCGGTCGTTCCTCACTTCCCTGGACAGCATGTATGACACCCCCTATTGGCATCCGGCCCGCTATTTGAATTTCCGGTTCTTCATCATCTGTTGGGCTTTGGCCATCTGCTGCTTGTTCATGTTATAGCCCATCTGCTTCGCCATCTTCGCCAGCATTTCGGGATCACTCTGCATTTTCTCCATCTGTCTCTTCAAATAAAACACGCCACCGGCAAAGCCGCCTACGGCTCCCACCAGCAGAGTAATAATTGGAATCGCGATATCCATCGTTCGTTCACCTCAGCAAAAATGTAAATTCAACCCTTATCATAGCATGTCCCCAAGGCAGGCACAAATGTTCCGTAAATCCCCATCACCGCTGGACCGATTCAATAAAAACGGTCGTGTGGCGCGCCAGGTCGATCTCTTTCACTTCCAGATCGTTCTTCTCGTGACCGGAACGGACCACCCGGACGACCGGCCTTCCCGGAAGCCCCCGGTGCTGGCCGACCACCACCCCGGTTTCCTTCGTCGACAAGCGAACCGAGCTGCCCGTCGGGTAAATCGAAACCGTCCTCAGAAAATGAATCAGCACCTCGCGGTCCAGCTTCGTCCCGGCCAGCGCCATCATGTATTCGCAGGCTTCATGGGGCATCATGCCCTGGCCGGTCGCGGCGTTATTAAGAAGGTTGTCATACGTATTGGCGACGGCCGTGATGAGGGCATAGAGATGGATGCCTTCCCGGTCCAGTCCCCGCGGGAGACCGGAGCCGTCCGGCGCTTCGTGATGCTGCAGGGCGACGTGGGCGATCAGCAGGGAGAACTCTCTCTTGTTCTTGAGAAGCTCGAAGCCCCGCCACGTATGGTGCCTCTTCCGGTCCTCCGACGTATCGTCCGTAATGCTTTCGGTCTTCCCGATATCGTGAAGAAGGGCTCCGATCACCAGCTCCTTCAGCTGAAGCTGATTCAGCCCCGCGTTGATCCCGATCAGGGCGGCCATCGTGCTAACATTCAGCGCATGCAGGTACATCGCATTGTCCTTCGTGCGGATATCGGATAGCTGGAAGAGAACCTCCCGGTTCTGCACCACATCCTCCAGCAGCCGGTCTACGGCCACGCTGATCGAGCGGGTGTTGAAATCTTTTCCGGAGCGGACCGCCTCCATCATGTCGCCCATCCGGGTAATGAGCGCCCGCTTGCTCTCTTCGGAAACGACCTCTTCGATCTCCACATCGGAAAAAGCCGGGTCCTGGATGTACAGCATCGTGACTCCGATTCTTCTCAGCGTGCTGATCATGTAAACCGTGAGCTGAACGCCTTCGGCCAGGAGAACCGCCCCATTGCCGGAGAACACCGTCCGGCCGAGAAATTGCCCCGGCTCCACCGCATCCATCGAGACGACCCTCATGCCGTCACCTGAGCATATCCTTCAAGACCGAGCAGCTGCTCTTTGATAGCCAAGCCGCCTCCATACCCTACCATCGCTCCGTTGGAGCCGATCACCCGGTGACAAGGAACGACGATGGGAAGCGGATTGCGGTTGTTCGCCCCGCCCACGGCCCGGACCGCTTTGGGGGCGCCGATGACCTCGCCGATTTCTTTGTAGGACCGGGTCTCCCCGTAAGGAATGCCCGTCAGGGCCCTCCATACTTTGACTTGGAAGTCGCTTCCATACAGCTGGATAGGCAGGTCGAACGCCGTCCTCTCTCCGGCAAAATACTGCTGCAGCTGGTCCACCGCAGGCTGCAGAAACCGGTCGTCCCGGACAAGCCGGTCCGCCCCGGTGTATTTGCGGCTCCACGCTTCCAGGAACGGTTCTCCTCTGCGGAAGGAGCCGAATTCGATGCGGCACAGCCCCTCTTCACCTGCGCAAAGGACCAGCGGGCCAATGGGCGTTTCGATCTCGTCATAATACATGGTTGTCACGGTTTCACGCTCCCCTGTTCATCGTGCTGCTTCTCCTCGCCTGGCGAAAGGCTCTGGGGTGGTCTCCCGGCTGCCTCAACGGCTTGTATGGCCTTGGCCAGCTCTCCCCGGACCGAGTCTTCGCGTTCGTGCTCCCCTGCTTCCCGCAGGGCTTCGGCCGCCTCGGGTCCTCCGATCCGGCCGAGCGCCCAAGCCGCCGTTGCCCGGATCTCCGGACGGGGGTCCCGCCGGAGCAGATCCGCCAGCACGGGAACCGAGGACTTGTCCCGGAAATTGCCGAGCGCGATAATCGCGTTGCGCTGGATCGGCTTCTTCCCTCTCCAGGAAGCCGCACTGGTCCCGTAGCGCTCCTTGAACTCCTTGTTGCCCATCGTCAGAAGCGGAACGAGCAGCGGCTTCACCTGCTCGGGATCCGGCTGCAGCTCCGGCTGGTGGGTCCAGTTCATCCCCTTGTTCTTCGGGCAGACGACCTGGCACGTGTCGCAGCCGTACAGCCGGTTGCCGATCTTCCTCTTCATCTCGTCGTCGACTAGGCCCTTCGTCTGCGTGACGAACGACACGCAGCGGCTTGCGTTCAGCTGCCCCGGGCCGACGAGGGCTCCGGTCGGGCAGGCGTCGATACAGAGCGTGCATTCGCCGCAGTCCTCCGTCACGGGCGTGTCCGGGGGAAAGGGGAGATTCGTAATCATCTCCCCGAGGTATACCCAGGACCCCCATTCCGGCGTAATGACGGCGCAGTTCTTCCCGCTCCAGCCGAGGCCCGCCCGCTCCGCGACGGCCCGGTCGACGAGCGCGCCGGTGTCGACCATGCTCTCCATCCGTGCGTCGGGGACCCGCTCGCGGATGAACGCCTCAAGCCGCTCGAGGCGGCTCCGGAGCACGCGGTGGTAGTCCTCGCCCCAGGCGGAGCGCGAGATCATCCCGCGGTAGGCTCCCGGCTCGGAGCGCGGCGGGTTCGGCGGAAGCTTCGACGGATACGCCACCGCGATCGCAAGGATCGACCGGGGCTCCTCGAAGCTGCGCTCCGGGTGCACGCGCTTCTCGAGATCCGGCTCCTCGAAGCCGGACTCGTAGCCCTTCTCCCGGTGCCGGACGAGAATCTCCTTCAGCTCCGTGAACGGGTCCGCGGAGGCGAAGCCGATTTTATCAATACCTAGCCCCGGGGCCGCCTCCCGGATTTCCTGCTTGAGCCGGAGCCAAAAAGCGGGTCCTCGTTCTGCTGTCTTCATGATGTTCACCTCAAGATAACCGCTTGATCGCTCCTCTCGCGAGCTCGTCGCAGCGGTTGTTCCACTCGTTGTCGCTGTGGCCTTTGACCTTAACATACTCCACTTGGTGCTTCTGCATTTCGGCAATGAGCTGCTTCCACAGATCCTGGTTCTCCACCGGCTGCTTCTTGCTGTTGACCCAGCCGTTCTTCTGCCAGCCGCGGATCCAGTTCTGCTGGAAGCAGTTCACCACGTAAGCCGAATCGCTGTAGACGCTCACCCGGCACGGCTCCTTCAGAACCCGGAGCGCTTCGATGACCGCGAGAATTTCCATGCGGTTGTTGGTCGTGTGCTTCTCTCCTCCGGACATCTCCTTATGGTGCTCTCCGTAGAACAGCACCGCTCCCCAGCCTCCCGGTCCGGGATTGCCGGAGCACGCGCCGTCGGTATAGATGGTTACATCCTTCATCATTAACCTCCATAATAAGTATCCGTTAAACGTCCGTCTGGTTCTTCCACCATTCGTAATACCGGTGAACCTCGCGGTCCTGAAAAGGGGTTCCCTGGCGGTCCATCCGCTCCGTCAGGGCCATCAGCCCCTCCTTCACCTTCTCCTCGACGGCCGTGGAATAATGATAATTGATCCGGTGACGCTCGTATTCTTCCTGATCCACCAGATACTTCTCTCCCGAAGGGGTCCGGATAAGATCAAGGTCGTAATCGATATAGGTCAGCACATGGCCGTACACATAAGGCGGGGAAGCGATATTGCAGTAATACCGGATTCCCGCCGATTCAATAAGCGCAACGATATTATACCATTGACCGGGGATAAAAAAAGAAACGCCCGGGTTCTTGCTGTACCATTCGCTCCCGTCCGCTTCCACAATCCGGCTGTGGCAGTTAACCGTTACAATCATCTTCTCATCCGCCAGCCCAGGTCCGAGCAGCTCGTCGGGCACGCGCAGGTTGTTCAGCCACATGCGGTGAAGGCGGCCGTTATGCTTGAAGCTCTTGATTATATAATTAGGGGGAGTCGTCATAGTCGTTCCGGCCTTTCCAATGGTCTTCTGCCCGATCTTGGGTTAAGGATATATTAAAAGAAAAGCATATCCGGCCGGGAATTGCAACGGCGCGGATATGCTTCTATAGGAGGTATGTACGTTTTTATCCGTCAGGAATCAAGCCATGATGCTTAGGCGGCGTTCCGCCATCCGGGCGAAATCCCGCTCGAACCAGCCGGCCGATTCATAAACCGGAAGGATCGGTTCGTTGTGCTCGTCCACCGTGATGAGGATGCGGCTGACCTTGCGCTGTTCGAAGCGCTGTTTAAGCGAATGAATCAACGCTTTGCCGATTCCTTTGCGACGGTGTTCGGCATGGACGGCGATCCGGTAATAGTAGCCTTTGTTGTTGTCGATGGTACCGATAATCACCCCGACCACCTGTTCTTCTTCCACGGCGATGAGAACCAGGTCACTGTCCCAGGACAGCTGTTTGGCAAGAGCATCCTTCGTTTCCTGGTAGCAGACTTCCGACAAAACCTGCTCCAGCAATCCGTTTACCGCAACGTAATCCGACAAGCGAAAAGATCGAACGTTCATGAAGGGCCTCTCCTATGTCATTCTTATTTGGGGAAATTCCTGTTGCCTACCCGCTTGGAAACACGTCTGAAGCCTTGTTCCGGAAGCATGGCTCGTCCCGGAAAAGACGGTCTGTATAGTAATTACGACAAAAAGCGATGATTTCCTGCAAGAATTAACGAAAAAATCATGAAAAGGCAGAAAAAATCTAAAATTCGCTTGAAAACGCTTTAATTTAAGCGTTTTCAATTTCTTTTGGAAGTCCCTTCCCTCCCCGTCTGGCGGATTGGTATAAATCGGTCTTTTTTAAACCATCCTTAGGAAGGTACATTCCCGCAGGAAAGGAGGGATAGCTATGGCGGATTTCCGCCGGCTTGTGGACCTTAGCGAGCTAAAACCCGACGACTGGACGAGCGAGGAGCTCGCTTTCTATCATGAGGTGCTGAGCGACGTGTCTCCCTGGCTCAATGAGCAGGGCAACCATATTCATCACCAAATTGTCGATGAGCTGGTCAGCCGCAAGCAAGGGACTTAGTCAACATACATGTTGATTTATTATAGAAATTAGAGGATAATAGGGGCGTGTCCAAAACCTTACATATTACAGGAGGGATTTACGAAATGGCTCATCAACTACCGGCTCTACCTTACCCTAACAATGCCCTGGAACCGCACATCGACGCTCAAACGATGGAAATCCACCATGACCGTCATCATAACACTTACGTAACGAACCTGAACGCCGCTTTGGAAAGCGCTCCTGAGCTGCAAGACAAAAGCATCGAAGACCTGATCAGCGACCTGAACAGCGTACCGGAAAGCATTCGCACGGCCGTCCGCAACAACGGCGGCGGACATGCGAACCACTCCCTGTTCTGGGAAGTTATCGGACCTAACGGCGGCGGACAGCCTACGGGCGCTATCGCTCAAGCGATCGACAGCGAGCTGGGCGGCTTTGATGCCTTCAAGGAAGCTTTCGCTAAAGCAGCAACCACGCGCTTCGGAAGCGGCTGGGCTTGGCTCACCGTCGACAAGAGCGGCAAGCTGGGCGTATCCAGCACGCCTAACCAGGACAGCCCGCTGATGGAAGGCTTGACTCCTATCCTCGGTCTGGACGTATGGGAGCATGCTTACTACCTGAAATACCAGAACAAGCGCCCGGATTACATCGGTGCTTTCTGGAACGTGGTTAACTGGGATGCCGTTAACCAGCGTTATGAAGCTGCGAAGAAGTAATACGGGGTCATACCCGGTATGACTTGAGAAGACCCGCCTCTTGGAGGCGGGTCTTTTTTCATGGCCAGGTGTTCTTTACGACTTGTTGACAACTTTCGCCCGTCCTTTTTTATATAATGAAGATGTTCGCTTAGAGAGATAAGTACCATTACAAGGAAGAGGAGATTCCAGCCTATGGAAAGGGTAAAGATTCTGATTGTGGAGGACGATCCGGCCATATCGGATCTGATCGCCCTGAATCTTGAGGTGGCGGGATATGACCGGGCTCAGGCTTTCGACAGCCGTACGGCCCTTCTCGCTCTGGAGGAGACGCGGTTCGATCTGGTCCTACTCGATATTCGGATTCCGGGGATAGACGGCCTGGAGCTGGTCCGCCTCATCCGTCCTTCGGGCATTCCCGTCATCTTCCTGACGGCCCGAAACGGACTGATGGACCGCGTGAACGGACTGAAGGCCGGAGCCGACGATTACATCGTCAAGCCGTTCGAAGCCGTGGAACTGCTGGCCCGGATCGAAGCGGTGCTCCGGCGCTCGTCCGGCGGCCGGGAGGAAGCGTACCGGCTGGATGACGTTGAAATCCAGTTGACGGAACGGGTGGTGCTTAAGGCAAACAAGCCCGTGGAGCTGACACCAAAGGAATACGAGCTGCTTCTGCTGCTGATCCGGAACAAGAACCGGGCCCTTACCCGGGAGAAGATCCTGGAGGTAGTCTGGAACTTCGATTACATGGGGGAATCCCGCACCGTGGACATGCACATCCAGAAGCTTCGCAAGAAGCTCGAGTGGACGGATAAAATCAAAACGGTCTACAAATACGGCTACCGGCTGGAGGAGGACGGATGAAGCTCTGGCACAAAATTTTTCTCTGCACCTTCCTGCTATTCGAACTCGCCTTCAATGCCAGCATGGTCTTCCTGATCCAGCGCAGCTTTCGGACAACTCTCGAGAAAGAAGTGGAGCGCGGGTTGAACGAGCAGCTCGTTGTCCAGTCGGTGCTTGCGGCCAACAGCAGCTACACCATGGACAAGTTCGGCTACTCGGAGCAGCAGGCGCGGGAATTTCTTCAATTTCTTTTTCGGGATTATACCCGTTATTTCGATCAGAAAGGGGTCTACCTGGAGCTGCTCGACAACCAGAACAAGACCGTCTACAGCACTTTCCCCTTTTCTTACGATGGCCCCCGGGAGGAGCTTGCCAATCCGCTGCCCGATAAACGGCAGTACATTATCCGGGATATTGGAAATAGCAGTTATCTGTTCGTCACGAGCCTGATCACCGACCGGAAATGGAAACTAACCTATATCCGGGACATCTCCAACGTCTATGCAGACCGGACCTCGCTGTACGGCTTCTATATCCGGCTCAACTTATTCCTGGCCATTCTCCTCGCCGCCGCCCTCTTCGTCTTGACCTGGTTCCTGACCCGTCCAATCCGCGACTTGACCCAATCGGTTCAGGCCATTGCGAAGGGCGGCTATTCGAGCCGTGTCGAGGCCGGCTCCCGGGATGAAATCGGGGTGCTGGCCCAATCCGTGAACACCATGGCCGCCGCGGTGGAGACGACCTTTGAGGAGCTCAATCGGAGCGCCCGGGCCAAGCAGCATTTTATCGAATGCCTGACACACGAGCTGAAGACTCCCCTAACCTCGATCATCGGGTATGCCGAGTTCCTCCGCACGACGAAGCACAGCCCCGATCATTCCCGGCGGGCGGTCGACTATATTTACAAGGAAGGGAAGCGTCTGGAGTCGCTCTCCTTCCGGCTGATGGACCTGATCCTGCTAGACAACCGGAGCCTGCCGCTCGACCGGCATGACCTCTCTCTTCTGTGTCGGGAAGCGGAGGAAACGTTCCGTCCCCTGCTCCTCGGGAACAACCTGGAGCTCGAGGTAACGGCGGAACCGGCGGTGGCGGCCATCGATCAAGATTTGATGAAGGTCGTGCTCACCAATCTGCTCGATAACGCTGTAAAGGCCTCCGAGCCCGGCGGCCGGATTTACCTGAGCTGCGGGCCCGCGGAATCGGGCGGCTGTGAGGTGGAAGTCCGGGATGAAGGCCAAGGCATTGCGGCGAAGGACCTCCCCCGGGTATTCGAGCCGTTCTATACCGCCGAGGAGACCCGGACCTCTCCGCAGTCCGGAGCAGGGCTCGGGCTGTCGATCTGCGCCCGGATCGTTAAGCTGCATCACGGAGCTATCCATATCCAAAGCGAGGAAGGGCACGGGACGGCCGTCCGCGTGGTGCTGCCTTGATGCTTTTTACAACCTGTTGACAAGTTGGCGGTCATTCCTCCATATCCGCCCTTTAGGATGGAAGAACAGGAAGGAGATGCGCACTCTTTTCTGAATCCCGCCAAGACAAAGGAGCCATCCCATGAAATCCATTCTCGCTTCCAAAAAGAAAGCCGCCTTGACGGCCGCCGCCTCCCTGCTCGTTCTTACCGGTCTCAGTGTATCCGCCTATGCTGCAAGCGGCATGAAAGCCATCCCGAAGAACCAGCTGATGACCGAAACCGGTTCGGCCTACTCCGCTGCTGTTACCTCCCCTGCCGGCCTTTCAGCCGGAGCGAGCTCTGACCCCGCTTCCCTGGATGGAGCCGTGACGGAAGCAAGGGCGGTCGAGATTGCCTCGAACGCGTTGTCTGCCATGATCGGCGTCGACCTGTCGGGGACCCGTCTCAAGCATGAGGCGGTTTACGTGGATCCCGCCGAGGCCCGGGAGACTAACTACTACAAGAGCCCCGTATGGCAGATCAACTGGATGTCAGCGGATCCCGCCGTCGAAAAAAGCAGCAGCGCCTTCGAATCGCACTCCGTGACCGTGAATGCCGAAACGGGAGAAATCATAGCCATCCGAAGCGATGGGACGAAAGCTCCCTCCACCTCCATCCGGACCATTACGGAGGAACAAGGAATAGCCAGGGTCCGGGAGTTTATCGAGAAGAACGGCCTCGCGAAAGGAACGTCGATTGAGGAGATCCGTCTGTCCGGCTTCTTCGGCAAAGCCCTTCTGGCGAAGGTTCAGCTGGAGAACGGAAAGCAGGCTTCCGTCGTGATCAGCAGGCTCACGGAAGACATCATCGGCTACGAAGGCGACGTGAAGAAGTCCGTTTACGAGGAGCAGACGCTCCCCGATGACCCGAACGGCGCTCCGTCCGCTCAAATCAAACAACCTTAACGGCAAAGAGGGAATGCGCTTTAAGCAGATTGGGGTTAGGTTGAGCCTACCTTTTAGGCCCGGAAAGTGCTTCGAGAAAGAGGGCCGCCCCCGGCAGGACCGACAGGCGGTCGAACCAAATTTGTCGAGCCCACCCCCGGTCTGGTCAGGGCTTCCTCGGGAAAAAGGGGACGTTTTCTCAAGCCGATTGGGGATTGGTTGACCCTCCCTCCGGCTTAGGTAGAGGCTTCCTCGAGAAAAAGGACCTCATCTACCACGTTTATCGTGGCGATGAGGTCCTTTCGTGCTTGCAACGGGGATATTCTTTTTTCAGGTGAATCGTTGCGAAACTCGGGTAGGGCAGCGGACGAGGATGAGTTACTTGGCTTTCTTCTCTTCCCGGATGTGCGGCTTACGCTCCACGAGTTTTTTTAAAGCCGGAGTCAGCTCTTCCTTCAGCTTCCCGATCAGCTGCTCCTCGGACATGCCTTTGGCTTTGGCGATGTCGGCAAGGGATTTGCCGGCCTTCAGGTCCTTGGTCAAGTCCGCCTTCGAAATCCCGAGTGCTTTAGCCAGCTGCTCGTGACTCAAGAACGTCCCCCGTTTGCCATGATGCTTCCGCGGAGGCTCGGGAAGGCCTTTATGCTCGACGGCCTGCCGGATGCGTTCCCCTCTCTTCTGCTTCAGCTCAGCCGCCTTCTCGGCCGTCAGCCTTCCGGCTTGAACGGCTTCATCAATGCGGGCATCGGCTTTGGCGATGAAATGGGCGATCAGCGTCTCTTTGCTGATGCCCTTGGCCTCAGCCAAATCGACTAGGCTCTTGCCGCTCGCGAGTCCCGCCTTGACCTCCTCCGGCTTCATGCCGAGAATCTCCCCGGCGTTCTGGAAGAGGTAATGGCCGGGCACCTTTTTCTCGCCGCGGTTAGCCTTGTCCGGCTCTGCCGCCTTGCTCATCGGTTCAGCCGGGTTGGCCGATACGGAGGACGGCTCGGTTTTCTCAGCGGCCACTGCGGACAGGACTCCCCCGCCGAGCAGGAGGGACAGGGCGATGCTTCCGGCCACCAGGTTATGCTTGGTCCATTGCTTCATGGGTAATCATCTCCTTTCTATACAGTTTGGCCCTTCTTCTCCCCCTTCATGCCCGTTTGTGGAATCGGACAAGGGCTTTGCCGGGAGCACGGGTTAGGAAAAGGTTGCCCTCCAAGCTTAAAGCAAGCTTAAGAAATCCTTAGGATAGGATAAAAATAACAGCGGGAAGCGGGGCAACGGGCCAGAGTAACTGAGGGACTGAGAAACAAAAGGACAAGCGACCGGGACATAGAAGCAAAAGACAAAGTGACAGAGATACAGTGAGGCAACAAGGCAATCCAATGCTATTCTGGCAGCAAAGGCAATGCTTTATCGACGCGCATGGATCCATGGCGGACGACGGAGAGCCAATAAAGGAACTCTGGTTCGCTATCGGTCCCTTTTGGAAAGCCGTCTGGATCTTTGCGGAACTCTGTTCCGCTATTACGCATGAGAAGGGGGCCCAAAGCCCTCTTCTAGGCCAAATAGCGAATCCGAGTTCCTCTATGGATCGCCCCTGCGCCAAAAAATAGCTGATAAGGTGCGTAGAGTTCCTCTATCGGAGCCTCACGACGCTTGATCTGCGCCCCCAGGCGTGGTGCAGGCCGGCCATGTAGAGACGAGGCGGCCGCTCAACGGGCGGGTCGATCCCAAGGCCGAGCGAGCGGGCCTAAGCGAGCGCCGCCAGGCGTCGTGCAGGCCAGCCATGTAGAGACGAGGCGGCCGCTCAACGGGCGGGTCGATCCCAAGGCCGAGCGAGCGGGCCTAAGCGAGCGCCGCCAGGCGTCGTGCAGGCCAGCCATGTAGAGATGAGGCGGCCAGCCCAACGGGTGGGTCGACCCCAAGGCCGAGTGGGCGGGCCTAAGCCCGCGCCTCCCGGCCGGCGGCCGCCTCGGCCTCCCCTTGGATGATGCGCAGGAAGAGATTGGGGAACGCGTAGCTCCCCATCTCGTCCCGCCCCATCCAGCGGTAGGCCGGCGGCAGCGCCTCCGGCTCGCCGGGCTCGTGCGCCAGGCGGCCGCGGTACACCCGCATGTCCCAGCGCAGGTGGCTGAACGTATGCTCCGCATCCGTCAGCCACTCGCCAGGGACCACGCGGAGGCCGTCCTCCGCCGCCAGGCGCTCCCGCAGGGCGCGCTTGTCCGCCTCGCGGGACGCTTCCTCCCGTCCTCCCTCGGAGAGGGGGACGTGAGGAAGCTCCCAGAGGCGGGCGAGCAGCCCGTCCTGCGGGCGCTGGCGCACGAGGAGCCGGCCGGCGGCATCGGTGATGAAGGCCGCCGCCCGCGACTCGGGACGCGGAGGCTTGGCCTTCGTCTTCACCGGCAGCTCGTCCGTGCGGCCCTCGAGCCGGGCCCCGCAGCGCTCCATGACGGGGCATACCAGGCAGTGCGGGGAGCGGGGCGTGCAGACGGTCGCCCCGAGCTCCATGAGCGCCTGGTTGAAGTCCCCCGCGGAACCGGCCGGAATGAGGGCCCGGGCCAGCTTCTCGATTTTCCCCCTCGTGGAGGGCTTCGCGATGTCATCCTCGAGCAGGAAGAAGCGGGACAGCACCCTCATGACGTTGCCGTCCACCGCCGGCTCCGGCTTGTTGTAGGCAATGCTCAGGATGGCCCCCGCTGTATAGGGACCCACTCCCTTCAGGGAAGAGATGGCCTCGGGCGTATCCGGCACCTTTCCTTCGTAGGACTCTTTTACCTCTTGGGCGGCTGCCTGAAGGTTACGGGCCCTCGAGTAATACCCGAGTCCCTCCCACGCCTTCAGCACGTCCTCCTCCGGAGCATCGGCCAAAGCGTCGATCGTCGGGAATTTCTCCATGAACCGGTTGAAATACGGGATAACCGTCTCCACCCGCGTTTGCTGCAGCATGATTTCGGAAACCCAGATATGATAGGGGTTGCGGCTTCTTCTCCAGGGCAGGTCGCGGTTTCCTCTCTGGTACCAGGCCGTGAGCTCCCGTGTATAGTAAGCCTTGTTCTCGTTGTCGTTCATGCGGTCTCCTTCTCTATCCCGATAAGAATCGTTATAATAAGGGTAACGGACCCGCGGGACGGGAAGACCCCGGCAGGTCCGGATTAGGAATGCCATAAGATGCCAACACTAAACGGCAGGAGGCTCTTCGTATGCTGACTCCCGGGGAACTGGCCGCCCGCTTGAACCGGCTTGTCCTGTCCATCCTGCTGACCGGGCACCGCAAATGCGGACCGGATTGGCAGCAGCCCCCCCACACCATCCGCCATCATTCCTTCTGGCTGATCGTTAAAGGCAAAGGGGATTTCCGGATCAACGGGACGCACTATCCGGCGGAGCCGGGCAAGATCTTTTTCTTCGCTCCCGGCATGACGGTCGAACGGGCATCCGATCCGGAGCATCCCCTTGAGTATTATTTCCTCCGGTTTTATTATACGGAAATGTATGAAGAGAAGGAACAATGGATTTCCCGCAGCGCCGCCGAATCGCCGTTCCCGCTTCAGGGGATGTATACGCTGCACAATCCTCCCCCGCTCATTAATTTAATGGAGCAGATGACCGTGCTGTGGAAACGGCGGGGGCACCTGACGGCCATGCGCCGCCGGATGATCCTGCAGGAGATCTGGTACGACCTCATCCAGGATTTCCGAGCCCAGAAAATCGCCGGAGATACCACGGCGGCCATCGAGTTTACCCAGGATTACATGAGCACCCATTACCGGGAGCCGCTCACGCTCGAAGGGCTTGCCCAAATGGCCGGCCTCAGCGTCAGCCACTATTCCCGCCTGTTCCGCAAGTACATAGGCTACAGCCCGATTGATTACCTGACCCACCTTCGGGTGGACCGCGCCAAGGAGATGCTGGTCCTCTCCGATTACCGGCTGAAGGCAATTGCCGGCAGCGTCGGGTATTCCGATGAATTCTATTTCAGCCGGATTTTCAAGAAGATTGAGGGGATGTCGCCCCGCGACTATGCCAAACGGCACCGGACCACGCCGACCGGCTACGGCAAGGATCCGGACTAAAGCTTGCTTGTGCCTTATCCATTCCGCTTCCCTGTTGATTGGCGTGTCCCTACGAAGGCTCTCTTGCCAACGGAGTGCCGGATAAGGCTCTAAACCAAACGAGGTGATTCTGTTGTCCCTGCCCTCCTCCCCAACTGCAGCCGTGCGGGAACAGCTACAATCCGCTTCGGACTATCTTCTCTTGTTCTACCTGTGGGGGGCCGAATGGATGCTGTCCGCCCTGCTGGAGCTCTCTCCCTACTGGAGCGCTCCGGCCTGGCTTCGGTTCGTTCCTCCAACGGCCGCCCTTGCGGCCAGTTTATTCGTCATTTGGCGGGGTGCCGGACGAAAGCGGCCGAAACCGGCCCCATTCTCCGAGCCTCTTCCGGCCCATCGGGGCTGGTGGATCCTCCCCCTTCTCCTGCTCTTCGGAGGGATGCTTCTGATGCTGCGGGTCCGGACCGGGGATGTATACAGCGCCGAGCTGCTGCGGAGCTTGGCCTTGGCCGTCCTATACAGCCTTCTTGGCGGATGGACCGGCTGGCCGCTCACGGCGCTCGGGATTTGGCTCTTCGCCCTCTGCCTCGTGATCGGGCTCGGCTATCTCGGCTTCGCCCCTATCGTCCTCGGGTTGTTGGGGGGGCTTAGCCTGCTGGCCTCCGGCTGGATGCTGCGGAGATGGTCCCGTCCCTCCCGCTGACCATCCACCGGAACGTCCACTAGGGGAAGAAAGACAAAGAGTGCTACTTCCCTTTCACCCCGTCTCCCCCTGTAACCGTCCGTCCGCCGGGAGGCGGGTCTATCATACGAGAAGGTTCTTCCGCGTTTCCTAAGCTCCCTGTTTGCGCATGGTTCCGTTAATCCTAGACTCCCTATAGGCATACGTTGCTTTACTCGCCAACCATATGGCCAAGAAAGCGCGCCAAAAAGCCTCCGCCTGCCTCTTACTCTGAGGACAGGCCGGAGGCTTTCTTCGCGTTCCCCTTTCTACGCCGGACCAGCCATACGGCCAGGTACAGGAGGGGGAGGCTCCCCATCAGGAGAGAGAACGTGGAAAAGGCGTGCTCCATGTAATTCTCCACCTCAGTGAAATTGCGTCCGAGGTGAAACGACAAGACGACGGCGAACGCCGTAAGCGAGAAAGAGAGAGGCCGGTGATCCTTCAGCTTGACCAGCTGGGAAAAGATCAGGGTGGCAGCGTACACAAGAAGGGACAGCTTGATGAACAAGCTGAAGATCCAGATGGAGGTAAGCAGCGGGTCCAGATTTTCGAGGAAATCGGCTACCCGGATGAAACGTACCGCCTCCAGGACGGGATAAGTCATGTTGCCGGCAAGCTTCGTATCGAACAGCATGAGTGTTGGAATCAGGTTCGACAGCACCGCCACCAGGCTGCTAAGCGTCGCCCAGAACATCGTTCTTCCCGTCCGCCGGCCGTTCGCAAGCTGGGGATAAAGGAGCAGGATGAGGAATAGCTCCGCATAGTTACCTGCCGACAAATAAGCCCCTCCCCACAACTGAGCCGGATCAAAGTGGTTAAGCAGCGCATGGGCGCGGAACGTCGGAATGCCTTTGCCGAGGAGACTCGTTCCCACCAATCCCGAGAGCAGCACAAACCAGAAGAACAGCTGGCTGAACCGGAAAATGGACTCAAGCCCGGTTCTCACCCCGATGGCGACGCATACCCCGAAGACAGCGGTTAACGCCCAATCCGGCGTTTCCGGCAGATAGGTTTGGATGAGGAAGTCGGTAAACAGGCGGAAAATTTGGCCCGCCGTGTTAAGCAGAAAGAAGATCATAACCGCGCATAAAGGGTAATGCAGCCATTTCCCCACAATCTCTCCGCCAAACCGCACAAACGATTCCTCCGGCCTCGTCCGCGCCAGGAGCAGGGCTCCTCCCCCCAGAAACAGGCCCATAAAAGCCCCAAGGACAAGGGCAAGCGCCGATTCATAGCCCGCCTTGCGAATCAGCGGACTGATCAGAAATCCCGCCATGGTGGTATACAGAAACAGCGTAAACATCATAAAAAGCTGGAGCTGGGTTATCCTCTGCACCGCCCTCACCTCTCCACAACGGTTTTCGGAACCAGGACATTCTGCAAAGGCCCGAACAGCCGAAGCAGCAGCGTTCCGGCACCTGGCGACTCCCGGGTGTAGTACACGAGCAGGGAATAGAGGAAAGCGGACGTGAGACAGCCGAAGACGAGATAATAGGTTCTTCTTTTGCGGGCATGGCGCTTCAAGTACCTCCATTCGTACAGGTACAAAAGCGCGAATGCTATCATTCCTTTTAGCATAGATTACCCCACATCCTTAGGTTCCGATTTCAGGGAGCGTTTCGTTTCCCCCGGTCTCTTGATCCGGCTTTCCACTTGAATGTCCAGGCGGACCTTGGTCCGGTAGGTTTCATGCCAGTTCCCTTTTACGGCGTTCCACGTCTTCGGCTCGTACACCTTCATGTATTCGGCAAACCGGAAAATATCCGAGTTAAGCCGCCGGGATTTCTCAAACGCCCGCATAATGCGCGTCTTGACTTCTTCGGACATCCGGGTCTGCAAACGCTCAATGTTGGCGGGCTCCATGACGGGGATGTCCGAATCCGAAGACATCAATTCATCTTGAACATAAATATGCACCTGGAAGACAATCCCGTCTTTCTCGATACGTGGACGCACCCGGGTCTTGCTGTTAAGCACGACTACGCTGATTGGCTTCTCGTCCGTCGGGGAGGGGAAGGTAATAACGGCGTTGTTGACCTTGTCGGCCATCCACTGCACCCCTCTTGCTTCCTTCGTGGATAAGGTCCCGATCATACGGTTGTTATGAAAAACCGCCGCCCCATCGGTGCCTGCCCATAAGCCCGGTTTGTTCTTCTCGCTGACCAACCTCTTCATTTCCGTTTTGAGAATGCCGACCACCATATCGCCTCCATTGTAATAGCCGATGGAGAAGTCCCGGAAGGTGGTATCCATCGTGATGCGGCGGTTCCCGAACTCCCTCATCACTTCGGACGGAAAGCGTTCGAAAACAGGGGGCATCTTCGCCAGCTGTTTCGTATCGCCTTCCACCATGAACATGTAGGTTTTGAACTGAAACCCGGGGAGCCGGCTGAGAAATTCAAGCAGGGGGACGATTCCCTCCTTCGCATAGGCATCGGACATGACCACCACCCGGGTCAAGCCCCAGACCAGATCTCTTGACAGGTCGGCTTGAATAAGGCGCACCGCTTCCGCCAGGTTGGGGGCTTCCTTGCTTACAGTCGCATACGGATTGCCGCCCTGGCTGGACCCGACCTGACCCGGCACAAGACGGGACGGCAGGGGCATGCCCAGCGTGAGCCGGACCTTGCCCCCTTGTCCCTTGTCCACAAAAATAGAGGAAACGAAAGCCCGGTCGTTGATTTCCACCCGGGACCAGCAGCCGGTCAGAAGCACCAACGGAACCAGAATGGCCAGAATGGCGGCGCAAAGGCGTGCGGGCTTCATCAATCTCCCTCCTCCTCCGGGATAACCGGCCGCTTGTGGTAAACCATCCGGTTGGACGGATTGTTCTTGTAGAAGTCGGGACGTTTCTTCATGAACCATACGGGAGCCCGCAGTACAAAGTCCTTTAACCATCCGTCCCCAATGGGGGCCAAGGGATACATGTAAGGCGTTCCCAGGCTTCTCAAGGAAACCAGGTGAAGCACGATCAGAATTACGCTGACCGAAATCCCGAACAGCCCGAAGCTGCCTGCGGCAAACATAACCGGGAACCGGAGAAACCGGAAGGCCAGACCCAGATCCACATGCGGAATCACGAAGGAGGCGATCCCCGACATGGAGACGATGATGACCATGGGGGCCGACACGATTCCCGCCTGAACGGCCGCCTGCCCGATGACGATAGCACCGAGAATGGAGACCGTCTGCCCGATGGGCTTCGGGGTCCGGATCCCCGCTTCCCTCAGCACTTCAAAGGTAATTTCCATAATCAACGCCTCGATGAGGGCGGGGAAAGGCACCGTCTCCCGGGCCCCCGCTACCGTCATCAGCAGGTTGGAGGGCAGCAGCTCCGGATGAAAGGTCGTCACCGCAATGTAAATGGAAGGCAAGAGCAGGGAAATGACGACGAAGAAATATCGGATCCATCGGATCCAGGTGCCCGTTAGCCAGCGCTGGTAATAATCTTCGCTGAACAGAAGCAGCATCGGCAGGGTAACCGGCGCCATCAGCTGGATGGGCGAGCCGTCGCACATGATGAGAACCCGGCCTTCCAGCAGGCCGGCCGCCGCGGTATCCGGCCGTTCCGTATACTGAATTTGGGGAAACGGTGAGAAAGGATTGTCCTCCAGGTATTCCTCCAGGTAGCTGCCCTCCAGCACACCGTCCATCTCGATCCGGGAGAGCCTTAGCTTGACCTCGTCCAAAAGAGCCGGCTTGCAGAGCCCTTCAATATAAGCGATGACCACCTTGGTTTGGGTATAGGTGCCGATCAGCTGCTCCTCTGTTTTGAAATCCGGACTCTTCACCTTCCGGCGGATCAGCGTAAGATTCGTGGCGATGTCCTCGACGAAGGCTTCCCTCGGACCACGGATGACGACCTCGTTGGAGGGCTCGCTGATGGACCTTTTGTTGAAGTTGGTCAGCGGCAGGCAGGCCCAGCCCTTCTCCCCATTGGCGGCAAGCAGGATTTGGCCGTCGAGCAGCTTGTTCAGCCCCTCTTCCCCGTCAACATGTTGGGCTCCCGTAACGGGAACCCGGCTACGGCGGAACAGACGGTCCATCACCGGCAGCCCGGAATCCACCTCGTCCGCGGCCATCAAGGGCTGCACCACCTGCTGCAGGAACAAGGTCTGGTCCGACATGTTCATGATGTAGACGGCCATGCAGCGCCTTCCGTCGGCCGTGAGGAACGGATAATATTGAACATCGGAGCATTTGTCCAGCCGCTTGCGAAGCCAGGCCACTTTCTCCTCCAGGCGGTCGTCCTTCGGCTCCTGGAGAATTCGTTCCGGATTCTGGTCGGAAGGGGGGATCCGGGAATCGGCCCCCTTTCCGCCCGGCCGTGTATTATTCCCCGGATGGCCGGAAGGCTGGCGAAGAATGCCGAACAGAAGCCTTTTCCAACGTATCATGCGATCCCCTCCCTTGCCGTAAACTTCCTAGACATCGTTACTTTGTGCAGGCCCTTTGATTTTTAACCAAGGCGGGTTCCCTATTCGGGAAGAAAGGGGATATTTTTACAGATTCAGCGTCCTCGGAGGGGGGGTAAAGAGGAAGAAAGGGCTTCCTGCTGCCCAATGGCTGACTCCAGAAGAGAGGAGCGGATTATCCCATGGAT
This sequence comes from Paenibacillus aurantius, assembly GCF_032268605.1. NCBI lineage: Bacteria > Bacillati > Bacillota > Bacilli > Caryophanales > Paenibacillaceae > Paenibacillus > Paenibacillus aurantius. The sequence goes on along the minus strand of NZ_CP130318.1, from coordinate 643,564 downwards.
TACGGACTGATCGCGGTTAAGCTGGTAACCGGATTCGCCGGCTTGTGGCTTATAACGAGAATCTTAGGAAAGAAAGAGATCTCCCAGCTGACGCCCTTTGATTTTGTTTCTTCGCTGATGCTGAGTGAATTGGTGGGCAACACGGTTTATGATAAGGATGCCAATTACCGGAAGCTGCTTTTTGCCCTGGCGTTATGGATGGTTCTGTCCTATCTGTTCGAGGTGCTCACGCAAAAATTCCGGGGCTTGCGGCGTCCTCTGGACGGCTCGCCTTCCCTGGTCATTCATAATGGAGAGGTCAATCTTAAGGAAATGAAGAAAAACAAGCTGGACTTCGACCAGCTGAGGATGATGTTAAGGCAGAAGGATATTTTCGCCATAGAGGAAGTGGCGTTCGCCATGCTGGAAACGAACGGGCAGCTCAGTGTGCTGAAGAAGCCGGACTTTGAGGCGGTTACGGTACAGGACCTTAAGCTGGAGCCGGAAGAGAAGGCCCATCTTCCGCGGGGGCTGGTGGAGTTCGGAGAAATTCAGTTGGAGGAACTGAGGAAAATCGGACGTGACGAAGGCTGGCTCCGGCAGAAGCTGCGGGAATGCGGCTTCGGTGATGTCCGGCAGGTGGCCTATGCCGAATGGCGGCCGGGACAGGGGCTGCATGTGCTGAGGAAGTAGCTTTGGGGAATGCCGTATATGGTGAGGGGGAAGTCATTGGTGCGCCTCTTGCCGAACCGCGTGAAACCTGTCATCCTGTAGAAAAGTGACGAAAGAAGGACCGCTTCATGCACATAACGCGAATTCTTGGGACGGCTGTGCTTGGCATAGCCGTCCTTGTGCCGGTTCTTACCGGCTGCCAGGCATCCGGCCGTTCGGGTCAGGTCTCTCCCCACCCGTCCGCTGCCGCCTCCGATCCTCTGGAGTCGGGGAACGCCCGCCACCCGGAGGCGGTCGCCTTGTTCAAGGCCAACTGCACGGGCTGCCACGGAGCCGACCTTCAGGGCCGAATGGGGCCCTCCTCCAGCCTGGTGAAGGCAGGCGCCCGCCGAAGCGCGGAGCAGATTGCGAAGCAGATCGCTAACGGAGGGGGCGGCATGCTCCCGTTCCAGGACAAGCTTACGGAGGCCGAGATCCGCTCCCTGGCGGAATGGCTTTCGGAGCTTCGGTGAACGAAAAGGGCGTCGATTTGGTTCATTCCCCGGGTACGGCAGGCTGCCCGTATGAGCCGCAAGGCAGAGGAAGCTCCCGAAAGATGAGATGAAAGACCGTCTCCTCCGCATCGGAGCTGTAGCTGATCTCCCCGTTGTTCTTCTTCATCATCTGCCGGCTTACGGCCAGACCGAAGCCCGTCTCCCTGTCCTTTACCGTCTCGAACGGCTCGAAAAGTCCCTCCCGCAGCTCAGAGGAGATCTCGGGTCCGTTGTTCGCAATCGAAATCCGGTAACGGCCGCCCTCCTGCCTGGCGGATACGGCAATCCGCTTGCCGCCTTCCTTGCGGGCAAGGGCATCCATGCTGTTGGTGAAGATGTGGGAGATCACCAGCCGGATCGCCGTCTTCTGAATAAACAAGAACCGGTCCTCCATGGCCGTTACGGTAAGCTGGATATGCTCGTCCGCCATCCGGGAGGCGGTGTAAGCGAGAACCGATTCCAGCAGGGCTTTCGAAGAAATACGGGTGAAGGCTTCTTCTATGATTTCCTTCTCGGAGAAGCTCAGAAAGCCCGTCACCTGCATATGAATCTGGGAAAGCTCCTCTTCCATAATGTCGAGATAGCCGGGCAGGCGGCCGTAAGACTCCGCCGCCAGCTGCTCCCTCATCATTTTGGTAAAGCCGAACAGTGCCGTAAGCGGATTACGGATTTCGTGAGCCATCCCGGCGGCCAGCTTGCCCACCGCATTCCTCCTCGCCTCATGAAGCTCGGTGATCGCCCGGTCCTTGTCGTCCAGCAGATCCTGCGTCATCCGGGTGTAATACCGGAAAATATGGGATTCGAACGTGTCCACCCGGTTGATGATCTGCCTAAGCAGACCAAGCGGAAACGTCTGCCCTTCGGGCTCCTCTTCGAGCAGCTTCAGAAGGGAATCTCTCCACAGCTGGTTGCTGTAAAGTATGTGCTCGCTTGGAATGCTCCTCGCATATAACGATTCACATAACGAAGGAACCAGGCGAAAGTGCTCATGCCGCTCGAGCGGAATGGCCAGATCGAGCATAAAATCAAAAAACACCTCGGCCCCTTGGTTACCGGTTATTCGGTCATAGCTTTCCGGATATAATTCGGTCAGTTTCTTCAGCCATCGGGTGATGACGACCCCTTTGCGGCCTCGAAGCCAGTTCAAATACTCCCTTTCGCTCATTTTCCTCAACCTTTGCCCATGAATTGGATGGGAAACGGGACTGGCTCTACCCGCCTATCCTATTTTCTTTTATTCTACTGGAAGGGATAAGCTGTTTCCTATACCTTAGGACCTAATCCCCCCTTTCTTTTTATTAAATTTGTGTCGAAAGTCCTTGGCATAAGGGTTTTCAGAATGGAAAGGGGGCCATAAGAGATCCAAATAGAAACCACAAAAGGATAAAATAACCATAAATAGAACAAAGTTCCGGAGACGGCAAGGCCCCTCCGGAACTTTGTTCTTCCTTATTCTATGCCGCTCTCCCCCGCGGACTGCTCCGCCACGGCAAAGGCCGCCGCCGTCGTCCCGGTGTGCGTGATGCTCAGGTGCAGCCGTAGGCCGGGCCCCAGGCCAAGCCGCTCCCGGGCGGCCGGCGACAGGGTGCACTGCGGCCGGCCCGAAGCGTCGGGCAGCACCTCGACGTCGCGCCACGCCACTTGCCGGCCGATGCCGCAGCCGAGCGCCTTGACGACGGCCTCCTTCGCGGCAAACCGGCCCGCGGCAAATTCAGCCAGCCGCCCGCGGCGCTCCTCCGCCAGCGCCAGTTCGGCGTCCGTGAGCACGCGCTCGAGGAAGCGGCGGCCCGACGGCTGGCCGAGGAGCCCGGCAATCCGGGCGATGTCCGTCAAATCCGTGCCGACTCCAACAATCATGCGGTTCCTACCTTTTCCTTTCCCCCGTTTACTTCCGGTACAGGTCCAGGAAGCAGGATAGCCCACCGGTCGTCTCATCCACCCCGATGCTCCGCACCGAAGTAAGCGGGATGAAATGAAGGGTACCGGAAGAGGAATCCCGGTAGGTCAGTACCTTCGGCTCAGGATCGAAGGCGAGGATCGTCCCGTTCAGCTCGCTTTCCCCCGCGCCGATCGTGACGTTAACCTGATTCGTAATTAACGACTCCAACAGCTCGGAGAACGTAATGGTTTGCTCCATATAAGGTTATCCTCCTTAAATACCGGGAATGTCGTTGCGTTTATGCGAGGTCCGCTTGTAGATGCTTTCGAGCTTCTCCTTGACGGCCGGATCGATCTCCTTGCCCTCCAGGTAGCTGCTGTTGTCCTCATAGGTAATGCCAAGCTCGCCCTCATCCGTCTGGTCCGCCCAAAGGCCCGCCGACGGAGCCTTGTCCAGAATGCTCTTCGGAACCCCCAGCTTCGCCGCCAGCTGGCGCACTTGACGTTTGTTCAAGGTGCTAAGCGGGGTCAGGTCGACCGCGCCGTCTCCCCATTTCGTGAAGAAGCCCGTGACCGCCTCCGAGGCATGGTCCGTTCCCACGACGAGCAGGTTCAGCTCAAAGGCCAGCGCATACTGCATCACCATCCGCGTACGCGCCATGACGTTGCCCTTGCCGCCCTTGCTGAGGTGCTGGGACCGCCCGATGCTCTTCAAACCGTGCTCGGCTTCCAGGGCGATTTCGTTCACCGCCTCTTCAATGTTCGTCTCGATTTTGTATTTCAGCTGGAAGGCTTCCGCCGTCGCGTAGCTGTCCGAAATGTCCTTCTGCTTCCCGTACGGCTGGAAGACCCCGAGCGTTATGTACTCCTTGCCCTTCTCCTCGGTCAGCTCGTCCGTCGCTTGCTTGCACAGGCCGGCCGCTACCGCACTGTCGATCCCGCCGCTGATCGCAATCAGGAGGCCGTTCACCCCTGCGTTGACCATATACGATTTCAGAAAGTCGACCCGCTTGCGGATCTCCTCCTCCACGTCAATCTGAGGCTTGACGCCAAGCGTCGCAATAATTTCCTCCTGCAGGCTCATTCCACTCATCCTCTCTTTGGATTGGTTTCCCTTCCCTTTATTATACCAAAAATCTTAAAGTGAAGCGCCTGTACGCTCCCCTCCCCGCCTGCGGGACCCGGATAGAAAGGTCGGAAGCGCTCTTCCCCGTTCGCTAGATTTTCAAGTTCGTGTTTGGTAAGCTATATAAAAATTCAGACTATTCGAACAAAGGGGAATCCGTCCATGATCGATATCCACTGCCACATTCTTCCCGGCCTTGACGACGGGGCCGCCGACATGCAGGAGGCCGTCGCCATGGCCCGTCTTGCTTACGAGGACGGAATCCGGCACATTGTCGCGACGCCCCATTTCACGAGCGCCTATCCGAATGGGCGTGCGGTCGTGGAGTCCGGAGTTCGAGCCCTTCAGGCGGAGCTCGACCGGGAGGGTCTTGCCGTGACGATTCATCCGGGCAATGAAGTCCGGCTCGAGGACGCCGCCCGCTTCCGCCGCGAGGCCGAAAGCGGCGCCTTCTGCTTTCTCGACCGGCAGGAGTCGTTCGTCCTGCTGGAGCAGCCCTGGAGCGGGTACAACCCGGAGACCGCCGGTGTGGTCGCCTGGCTGCGGGAGCGGGGGGTGACGCCGGTGATTCCTCACCCGGAGAGACACTACTTCTTCCGCGACAACCTCCCGCTGCTGGAATCACTTATAGCGACCGGCGCGTGGACGCAGGTGTCCGTCGACAGCCTGCTCGGCCGCAACAACGCGGAGGCCCGGCAGACCGCGGAGACGCTCATCCGCCGGGATCTGGCCCATACGCTCGCCACCGACGCCCATAACGTCAACCGGAAGCCGAACCTGTCCCACGGCTTCCGGATTGCGGCGGAGCTCTCGGGAGCCGAGCGGGCGGAACAGATTCACCGGCGGATGGAGCAGATCATCCCGGCGGACCGGGATGGCAGCCGGCCGGCCGGAACGGAAGCGGGCTAGGCGGGCCCGAAAGCCCGACTCCCAGCAGGCGAATAAGCAGCGCTTCGCACAGAAGCGCTGCTTATTCGTTGAGGCAGGCCACCGCTTCCCGGATATAGGCATAGAGCTCCTTATCCATTCCGAAGACCAGAGCGGCATCGGGCGCTTCGCGGTAGTAGGACTCGACCGACCGGAGAAACTTCTTATCTCCCAGTCCGTGGGAATCGATTACGGCTTTCCATTCCTTCGCCGCGGCGGCAACCTCCGGGTCATGGGGCGTCCTTCCGGATTCTCGGTACCGGCGGAAAAGGCCGACAAGATCCTGCTCCTCCTCCCTCCCGGGTTCCTGCCGGACAGGCCCCGCGGTCTTTAGCCGGGTCTTCATCTCCTCTGCCTGCTCCGGAAGAAAATGGGGGCTTCTCATCATTCTGGACAGCTGAATGGCCATCATCACGGCATCGCTTGAAACAGGCCGTTTGATGCCTTGGGCTTCAACGGTTTCTGCGATATCCCGCAGCCTGTCCCGTACCTCGGTCATGCCGGCAATCCGCTCTTCCAGACGTTGAATCTGCAGCTTGACTATCTCGGTCCATGGGAGCTCGGTTTGGCTCGTCATGTCCTTTATCTCCTCCAGGCTGAATCCCAGCTCCTTCAAGGAAAGGGCCTGATGGAGCCGGATAAGATCCTCCCCGGTATAGAGACGATGCCCGGAGTCCGTATGAGCGGCAGGGGAGAGCAAGCCGATTCGGTCATAATGATGCAGGGTCCGGATCGTCAAGCCTGTTCGTTTGGCCACTTCTCCGACTTTCCACGTCCGGTTCTCCATCTTTTCTTGTTCCTCCTTCCGGCTTATAGCTCTTGAACCTGACGTTACGTCAGGACTTATCCTTTTCCTAATGCCCGCCGCGAATTATACCGGTCAAGGCATGAAAGGAAGGGTACCTATGGAAGCATTACTTATCAAAACACTGGTCGGCGACAAACAAGCTCGTGTGCTGTATATGGACGGAACCCGGCTGCTTCAGGCACTCGGCCGGCTGCAGCCGGCCGAGCGCCTCCTTCGAAGCGCCGCCGCCGAAGCCGCGTCCCTCGCCGGACTTCTGACCGGCACCCTCAAAGAAGGGCAGCGTGTCACGATGAAGATCCGGATGAGCGATTCCCGGCGGCGGATTCAAGCGGATGCCGATGCAGAAGGAACGGTCCGGTGTTTCCTCAGCGGGGAATGGGCGCAGACGGGCCCGAAGGACACCCCCTCTACAATGAAGGAGATGATCGGCCCTAGAGGCCGTATTCAAGTGATCCGCGATCTTGGCCTGTCCTCCGTCTGCACCGGAATAACCGACATGCCCCACGGCCATCTCGCGGACGACTTGGCCCATTATTTTCGCCAGAGCGAGCAAATCCCAACGTGGTTCATGGTCCATACCCTCTTCGGAGAGGATAACGATATCCGGTGCGGTTTCGCCGTAATGGCCCAGCTGCTTCCCGGGGCTCCGGACGGTCTTCTATCCGAAATCGCCGGCCGCATCACCGGTTACCAGGACGCATGGAAAGGGCCGATGACGGTGGATGCCCTTGCCGGGCTGCCCCGGCTGCTGTTCCCGGATACCGTGCCTCTCGGCCGTCAATCCGTCAGGCTGTTCTGCGGATGCTCCAAGGAAGCCCTCTTCCCCATGCTTTATAGCTTAGACAAGAAAGAGGTCGTCGCGGCCTGCGCGGCAAACCAAGCCATGGAGGCGGTTTGCCACCGGTGCGGGGCCCGCTATTGCTACGAGCCCGACGAGCTTGCGCGCCTTAGGTAAAAGGCGGTTCCTCTAGACGAAGAAGATAGAAAAACAGCCGGGCAAGTCTCCTGCCCGGCTGTTACTATGTGAGGAAACGCGGATTCGTTTCCGAAGGAATTTTACTTCGCGCAAAATTCCTGGAATGCGCCTTTCAGGTCGTTCGCGATCATTTCAGCCGAACGGTCCTCGATCTGATGCCGCTGGATGAAGTGAACGAGCTCCCCATCCTTGAACAGAGCGATCGAAGGGGAGGAAGGCGGATAACCGCTAATGTATTCCCGTGCCTTGGCGGTCGCTTCCTTGTCCTGGCCGGCGAACACGGTGAACAGATGATCCGGCTTGATCTCTCCTTCGAGTGCGCGGGCTACACCCGGGCGGCATTGGCCGGCGGCACAGCCGCAGACGGAATTGACAACGAGCAGCGCCGTTCCCTTGGCGTTCTCGAGGTTCTCGACTACTTCCTCGGGAGTGCGGAGTTCCTTCACCCCGATGCGGGTCAGGTCGTCGCGCATGGGCTGGACCATATCCTTCATATAAGATTCAAACGACATTGACATGTCAATTCACTCCTTCTTAACCGGCCGAAAAGGTCGGCTTCTCCCCTATATTATACATCGGGGAGAAAGGTTTGCAAAGGATTAAGGGCGTTCGCGCCCGCGGTCCCCCGCCCCGGCATCGGCTCCCGCTTCCCTTTCCCCGGACGCATTCGGGCTCCCGTCCATCCCGGTGCTTCGCTCCTCGTGGCCTTCGTCACCAGCCTGGCCGAGAGCGTAGTCGTACGCGGTGTCGATGGTCGGATGCATGGTGATGCCCCCTCTCGGCGGGATGCCGCGTTCGAAGTAATCCCGGTTCTCGGCGGTATGAAAGCCGATATCCTTGAAGGGATGAACCCACTCGTCTCCCGCCATGACCGACGGATCCGTTCCCGCGGTCCAGTTCTCGAGGGGGGAGTTCTCCGAACGGTAGTCGTGATCCCCGATGGTCACCCCGTATTCATTAACGAAAGGCTCCTCCGGGCCCCGGCCCTTGCGGAATTCGGGCAGGAATTCGATCTCGAACGGATCCAGGTCCTTGTCGCTCATGGCCGGGTCCTCACTCGGAAGGACGGTTCGGGCCGTCCAGACGCTTGTCCACTTTTTCACCCGGGGCGCTCTGTTTAGCGTTCTGGTGCTCCTGCTTCTGCTGCTCCTTGGAATCATTGGAACGGTTCGCCATCTTGCTTCCTCCTTAGATAGATTCTGCCTTAGTATGGCTGGGAAGGGCATTTTTAACCAAAATTTAAACGGGAGGATTCCCGCCTTTTAACCGGGGCCCCTTAAGCTGGAGGAGGGTAGGAATCCTGCGGCATTGCCAGGTTCCCGAAATACCCTCTATAATGGGTGATGCCTTGTGAAACCTAATCTCTTTGCTTTCGTTTATATCTATAGGAAGGCTTGTTGACCAGCAGTGGTAATCAGCAAGCCCGGATATCCATTTTTGTACGCCGGAGGTAACTATGATTGAACTGAATCACGTCACGAAGAGCTACAACGGAACCGTTAAAGCGGTGGACGACCTGCAGCTGACCGTCCGCCAAGGGGAAATCTTCGGATTCCTCGGCCCGAACGGCGCCGGCAAAACCACCACGATCAAAATGATCACCGGCATCATCCGCCCCGACGGCGGGACGATCACCATTAACGGCCGGAACATTTCCACCGACACCCTGGAGGCCAAGAAGCAGTTCGGGTATGTGCCGGACAGCCCGGATCTTTTTCTCCGCCTGAAAGGCCTGGAATACCTTACTTTCATGGCGGACATGTACGATGTGCCGAAGGAAGTCCGCAAGGAACGGATCGAATCGCTTGCGGAACGGTTCGACATGACTACCGCGCTCGGAGACTCCATCCAGAGCTATTCCCACGGGATGCGGCAGAAGATCGTGCTCATGGGCGTGCTCGTTCACCGGCCGGAGGTCTGGATCCTTGACGAGCCCTTGACCGGACTGGATCCGAAATCCTCCTTCACCTTGAAAGAGATGATGCGCGAGCATACGGACAGCGGCAAGACCGTCTTCTTCTCCACGCACGTGCTGGAGGTGGCTGAGAGGCTGTGCGACCGGGTGGCCATCATCGTCAAGGGCAGGATCCGGTTCTGCGGCACGTTCAAGGAGCTTCAGGAGCACTTCCAGGCCAATGAATCGCTCGAGAAAATATTCCTGGAGATGACGCTATGAGCCGCTCCCTGGTGCTGGCCCGGATTCTGCTCAAGAACGGCAGCGGGATGGCCGCGTTTAAGAAGAAGTCCGCGGTGAAGACCTGGCTGCTCGCCATTCTTCTGCTCGTGGCCTGTCTTCCCATCGGATTCGCGGTCATTCTCTTTCTCTCGCAAATCTATGATGCGTTCGCGCCTCTCGGCCAGGAGGGGATCCTGCTTGGCATGGGGCTTGCCGCGAGCTGCGCGGTCATTTTCGTCTTCGGCATTTTCTATGTGATCAACGTTTACTACTTCTCACAGGACGTGGAGCATTTGCTGCCCCTCCCCTTAAAGCCGTATCAGATTCTGGCGGCCAAGTTCGGGGTTACCCTGGCGTATGAGTACCTGACTGTCTTCGTCGTGCTGGCGCCTGTGCTCGGTACGTATGGGGTCAAAAGCGGGGCGGGCCCCCTCTATTATCTCTACGGGGTGCTTGTCTTCCTGGCGCTTCCCGTCATCCCGCTCATCATCGCCTCCTTCTTCTCCATGGTGATCATGCGGTTCACGAACATCGGGAAGCGGAAGGACCTGTTCCGGATGATAGGAGGAGTGGCGGCTGTCTTCTCCGGCATTGCTTTTAATGTCATTTTCCAGTCCTTCTCCCGCCAGATGAACGACCAGGCGAAGCTGGAATCCCTGCTTCAGCAAGGGAACAACTCGCTCTTGAACACCTTCACCGGCATCTTTCCGAGCTCCCGGTTTGCGGCAGGGGCCCTCGTCGACCCCGCGTCTCTCAGCGGGCTGGCCAATCTCGGACTTTTCCTCGGGGCCACGGCTCTCTTGTTCCTGCTGTTCCTGCTGCTCGGAGAATGGCTGTACTTCCGCGGCGTCATGGGTCTCTCGGAGTCCTCCTCGACCCGCAAGCAGGTTACCGGGGAGCGGTTGGACCGGATGACGGCAAGCTCCTCCGCGCTGAAGGCTCTGACCTTCAAGGAGCTCCGGGTGCTGTTCCGCACGCCGGCCTTCTTCATTAACTGCGTGCTGATGAATTTCCTGTTTCCGATCATCTTTCTGATCCCGCTTCTGACCCAGCCCGATCTGATAGGCAAGGTCCGAAACTCCGGGCGCTATCTGGAGAACGGCAGCACGGCCGCCCTTGTTCTGGCCGTCGGCTTCACCTTCCTTCTCTTTACCGCGGCGAGCAGCGCGTCGTCGACAACGTCGTTCTCCCGGGAGGGGCAGGGCTTCTACATTCTGAAGCACCTCCCGGTCTCCTACGGCAAAATGATTGCCGCCAAGGTCATTACCTCCCTGCTTCTGTCGGCGGTCGGTCTTGTGCTCCTGCTCGGGACGCTGTTCGTCCTCGTCAAGCCTCCGGTCGGGTTCGCCCTTGCCCTTACGGCTGCCGCCGCGGCCGGGATGCTTCTCGTCACCTTAACGGGCATGCTGTTCGATCTGAGGTCTCCCAAGCTCAACTGGGACAACGAGCAGAAAGCGGTCAAGCAGAACGTCCATATTTTCTTCAACGTCCTGGTTGCCGTCGCCACGGGCGGCGTGTGTATCGTCTCGGCCGCTTTCCTCCGGCCGCCCCTTGCCGTCTACGCCTTGGCGCTGATCGTGCTGCTGCTTGGCGCCAACTTCCTGCTCTACCAGGCGATTAAGAAGGCGGGACCGGCCTGGCTGGAGCGGGTCGAGTAGCGGCGGCCGGTTCGCTGGCAGCGGCTGGCGGAGAGTTAAAAACCGCCAGCCGGTGGAACGCCCCGGCTGGACAAGGTCGCTGACATAAGAAGAACCATGGTCCCCAGCCTGCCGGGGACCATGGTTTTTTTAATAGCGCGGGAACGGCCGGTGTCGGGGGGTCCACGAAAGATAACGGCCGTTTGGTGGAAGCGGGTCTGTCGACTATAATAAAAAGAAACGGCCTTCCTTATCCCGGTTTGGCATAAGGAAGACCTTCTCTGGTGCCTTATCTGGATAAGGCACGGATAGTCAAGGAGCTGCAGTCATGACCTACGATGTAATTGTTATCGGCGGAGGGCCTTCGGGGCTGATGGCGGCCATTGCCGCCAGCTCGCAGGGAGCCCGGGTGCTTCTGGTCGATAAAGGCGATAAGCTCGGACGCAAGCTCGGCATCTCGGGCGGCGGCCGCTGCAATGTCACGAATGCGAAGGAGATCGACGAGATCATCCGCCATATTCCGGGCAACGGGCGGTTTCTGTTCAGCGCCTTTACCCGCTTCAGCAATAAGGATATCATCGCGTTCTTCGAAGGGCTCGGCATCCCGCTGAAGGAGGAGGACCGGGGAAGGATGTTCCCGGTCTCGGACAAGGCGAAGACGGTCGTCGACGCCCTCATCGGGCAGGTCCGCTCGCAGGGCGTGGCCATCCGGGTGAACACCCCGGTCCGCCGCGTCCTGTACGAAAACGGACGTGCCGCCGGCATCCTTCTCGCGAACGGCGAGAAGGTGCCGGCCCGCGCGGTGATTCTGGCCGTCGGCGGCAAGTCGGTGCCGCGCACGGGCTCGACTGGCGACGGCTACGCCTGGGCCGAGGAGGCCGGCCACACGATCACGACTGTATAACTAATTTAACAGACCGTCAATACATATTTTTATAAATAACTTGCTTAATGGTATTATGTAATAAAATTTGGACTTAGGAGCACTTTTAATGGCTTATGATGTAATTGTAATTGGTGGTGGTTCTGCAGGACTAATGGCAAGCATCGCCGCTAGTGAAAGCGGTGCAAAAGTTCTTCTTATTGATAAAGGAGATAAACTTGGAAGAAAACTTGGCATATCTGGTGGTGGAAGATGTAACGTCACGAATGCCAAGGAAATTGACGAACTAATAAAGAATATACCCGGCAACGGTCGTTTCTTACATAGCGCATTAGCAACCTTCAGCAATAAAGATATAATGTCTTTCTTTGAAGGTCTTGGCATTCGCCTTAAAGAAGAAGATCGTGGTCGCATGTTCCCTATTTCCGATAAAGCCAAAACTGTAGTAGATGCCCTTGTCAATAAAGTTAGAAATCAGGGTGTTATTATAAAAACAAATAGTCCTGTCAGCAAAGTTCTCTACAAAGAAGGGAAAACAATTGGTGTTAAACTACAAAACGGGGAAATAATCAACGGTTTAACTGTCATAATCGCTAGTGGTGGTAAGTCTGTACCCCACACAGGTTCAACAGGGGACGGCTATGCATGGGCAGAGATGGCTGGGCATTCAATAACTGAACTTTTCCCTACTGAAGTCCCTCTTACTTCAAGAGAAGCTTTTATCCAAAGCAGGGAGCTTCAAGGTCTTTCTCTTAGAGATATTTCTCTATCTGTGTGGAATCCGAAGGGTAAAAAGATAATCGAACATGACGGTGATATGATCTTTACTCATTTCGGAATCTCAGGACCAACTGTTTTACGTTGTAGTCAGTTTGTAGTGAAGATAATGAAACAATTCAGCGTAAAAACGGTGGACCTTTCTATCGATTTGTTTCCGGAAAGAAGCGTAGACAACATCTACACAGATACATATGAACTCGCTAAGAACGATAAAAAAAAGATCGTTAGAAATGTGCTGAAAGGATATTTACCTGAAAAATTGATTCCTTTGCTCCTTCAAAAAGCAAGTTTAAGCGGTGAAATAACTTTTGACAATATCCCGAAGCAAGCATGGTTAGAATTATCAAAGTTAGTTAAATCATTTCCTATCGCCGTTAATGGCACTTTGTCCATTGAAGAAGCGTTTGTAACAGGTGGAGGGATTAATTTAAAAGAAGTTGATCCTAAAACGATGCAATCAAAGCTTACGAATGGTTTATTCTTTTGCGGTGAAATATTGGACATTCATGGCTATACTGGCGGATATAATATCACTGCCGCCTTCTCTACTGGATATACTGCTGGAAAAAACGCCGCTAAATATTCAAAAAGCTAAAGGCTGTCCATTTGGACAGCCTTTATCACACCTAATGATGAAAAACAGGCAATTTTCACATACTTCAATATAGCTAATATCATCCAGCCCTCTTTATTATTACACTAATCAGACTGTACCAATGATTTGCGTCGTTTATTGCCTTCATAGCTTTTTTGTCCTTCTTAAGTATTTCCTTTTTCTCGTTCAGAAAATTAATAGTTACAAATGGTCTTTGCATGTCATTAACAATCATTTTAATGTAGATTCTTCTTACCTTGTCGTTTGAAGTTGACTTTGAACCTGTCACTCCCCCAATAACTGCACCGATTCCACCTGCTAAAACGCCACCGACAATCGCTCCGCCAAGTTGACTCCCCCTTGACGTTTTTGTTATTTGTATTTCATCCTCTACTATCTCTACTTCCAAAATATCACTGAATGAGAACTCTCTTATTTCATAATCTACAAGGCACAGTCGATTTTCATGTCCATCCAATACAATTGCAAAGTCAAACTTCTCGGTAATGTATTTTTGAGAGCAGTTTATTCCTCTTAAAGTTAGAAGTTCGTTTAATTTTTCGTATTTTTTATTATTTGCAATCTCTTTGGCTCTTTTTGCTGGTTCGTCACCGATTCCCATAATAACGATTGACCCGAAAAAGGCTAATACTCCCCACCAAATTTGCCAGTTGTACCAAAGAACAAATGTGGACAGAAATACTACCCACCAGGTATTACGCGCGATTTTCTGAATGATTGAAGCCTTTTTTACCTCTACTTTCTCTATTGATCTTTCATCCACGTTAAGTAAACCCATTTTATCTAACATCTATTCGAGCCCCTTTTTACCATCTTATTGTCACATTAGAATCTATCACATTTTTATGTAAATTTAAACCAATTTGAATTATTTATTATGCATACTGATTTGAAAGTGTAGAATGATAATGGTTTCTAAAAGGAGTTATTCCTTTGCATTTAGAAGCCATTTTCGGGAAAATACTTAAGTCCCTTAGGATAAAGCAAGAATTAACACAAGATAAACTTGCTGAAATATCAACACTTGAACGAACCTTTATTTCAATGATGGAACGTGGAAAGAGCCAACCTTCATTAACAACAATCTTTGAACTTGCAAAGGCACTTAAAATTAAGCCCTCAGAACTCGTTAGGCTTATAGAGCTAGAATTTGAAAACCAAACGACTACAAGATACAAGAAAAAGCCGTAGTTTAAATTCTACGGCTTTTTCTTGTATGACATTTGTATGAAAGTATGTACGACATTTGTCATACATACTTTCAATATAATATCGTTGAATGAATCCTATGGCTTTTTTTGTATGACATTTGTATGACAGTATGTACAACAGTAGGTATGTCATACAAATGTCATACAAACTGTCAATTTTTTGTTTTTCGCTTTTTTGGAAAAAATAGAACCATCAATTCATCTTGTTTGTCCTTTAATTGTGTGCAATCCAATATTGCTCGAACATCCCTTAATATATAAGATATTTGGCCATCTAAGCATAAGACTTCAATTTCTTCGTCAGTCAAAAGGGGATCTTTCCGCAATAACTCAATTATCTTTCTAGCTAATCTAATCTTCCTATCTTCCTGATATTCAATAATGGGATAGTATTTCTCCAAAATCTCCTGACAAGACACTTCCCAGCTTATCTTACTTCTTTCTATGAATTGCTTACAAACAGCTTCATAGTGTTCATGGAATATTTCAGGTGTTGTATTATTCACTTTACAAAAATGTTCAACACCAATTTTTTCAAAACCAATAATATTCCCCATGCTTCTTCCAAAATGCTTAACAGCATGGCAGTTTTTACAGATGCATTGTAGTTTCACTAGTTTCTGAACTTTGCTATCAATATTAAATTCCCAAACTTCATGACAGTCATACCCCGTATTCTTTTCATTAGTAGAACATATTTCGCAAGTATTATTTGATTCTTCTCTAATATATTTAGATAATTTGTTCCACTGATACCCAGTTATTAAACCATCTCCATGATGACCATGTAAGTTGTACCCATGTGTAAATTCTGGAATCAATTCAACCATTAATTTCAGTTGCTCCAAACTTTCCCTCTCCTATTGATGCTAATCATTTCTTCCCGCTTCCCAAAAATAGACGTTCAATAAATCCTCCACGTTTAACAATTTTTCACTTTGAAGTAGCAATTCCCCCTCAGATAAAGTCCGTCTTTCATTTTTACTGTATTTTCTGTATATCCTATCACTTCCCCAACCCCATCTAATTCTCCAGCAATCCACACCTCAACTTCCTGTTTAAAATCAATAAAGTTTTGCAAATCAGCATCAGTGCAGTTATGATTCTTCTTCATGATTTCACTCCTTAACAAAGAAGCACTACTAAGGTAGAGTCAACTTTCTTACCTTTGCAGTGCTTCTGACATATTAAGATTTCAATAACGTTTCTAAGTTTTAATTTATATATCGCTTGTGGTGGACCTCAAAATAATATAAGAATAGTACCATAAATAACAAGAATTGACAATAATCAATTGTCTGCTAGATTTGATTTAAGAAAGACACTAGGCAAGAGAGGATGTTATTTATGGGAGATGATAACGAAAGCAAGCCATCATTTATTTTAGGGGAAGATTTGTTAAAGTTGATTACCGACATTACCACCAAAAACGACACAAAAGAAAGCAGGTCAAAACGTCAGAAAGCTAAACAATTATTAATGGAATCCTTATCAAGAGAGAAAGCTTTATTAAAAAATAGGGATTATACTCTTACCTCTGATATTATTCATGCCACTCATTGGAGGGCAGGTCAAGAGGCTATGTTCAATGGAATAGAACCTGGAATTACTGGAGGAAAAGTATATAGGCTATACATCGATAAGTATGAAAAGAAGGAAATTATTTTTGATGACAACGGGAATCTGTCGATGATCTATGCGGAATATTCCGGTGATTTTTTAATTATTGAATGATGGTCTTGAAATTCCTTGGGAATATCTTAGGTGGTGATCATTAATGTATGATTTTATTCTTCCGATAAAAAATACCCATCCAGGCCATTCATGGTTTTTCCTTCTTGGTTGTGGTGTTGGGCTCTTAATCTATATTAAATATTTTTACAAAAAATGAGTTAATAGATAATTTGGAGAATAAGAAGTTTACCCAATACTATGTAAATTCGTTTTTTTTGAAAAAGGATGCAGATATATCTTATATACAGCCGATTGGAAAGAAATAAGAATTATTTCAAGAAAGGATAAGCTACCTACCAATAACGTTTTAGTTTTGATGTTTCTTACTCCGTAGCTTGGTTTTCAAAAGGACACTCTTGGTTAACTTTTGACATTTATACGCTTTCGGTAATCTCAAAAGAATAAGATGTTAGATAAGTGATACATAATATATACGTCAAGAGTATATAGGATGATCGAATCAAGCTTTATATTAACTTTTTGTTCTGTGACATTAAGTGAAGTATATTATTCCCATTCACTTTTGTTAAAGATGTTATTTTCAAGATATTTAGTGAGTAAGCTTACTCAGTCTTCTATCTCCCAACAACTATTCTAAGTATGAATGGAGAGTTATCTTTGGAATTATTCACGTACGAAACTACTGTTAAAGCTGAAATAACCTTTCCGCAATCTTTGGAAAGCTGGAATTTAGGATCAATAATTCTTACAGTACCATTAGACCAACGAAGTGATATAGCTTATTTTTAAAAAAACCATGAAGGTGACGAATCAATCAAAGTTGAGCTGAGTTCGAAAAATGACAATAAAGCCGATTTTATTTTATTACAAGTAACGACCACTATAAAAGCAAACAGCCTTGAGACTGCTTACTATAGTGCTCGAGAAAAGGTCAATCGATATTTAGATATTTTATCAGCGGTTTCACAGTCAAGGATCACTATGGCAGAACATGGAACTTGCACTGACCGGTATGGAACTAAGGCACGCAGTGGGCAAATAAACGTTATCAAAATAAATAATACTGATGATAATTTGAGAAACCAGACACATCAATACCTCGAATCAATGACATGGATTGATGATGTCACTAGAAATTGTATCCTAAAGTGCCTTAGGTATTACAGAAAAGCTATATTACAGAAAGGAAATGAAATTGATTCAGCTTATTTATTTTTATGGATTGCATTAGAAAGCATTGGCGGAAGCATACTTGGGGAAAAGTCTTATCCGAAGTGTAGAAAATGTAAAAAAACTATAGAAGGATGTATTCATTGCGGAGAAGATACTTCATATAATCCCTCGGAAAAATCATTAATAAAAGAGCTTTTAACAGAAAAACTAAAAATTACAACCAAAACAAAATTTGATAAGTGGTACGGTTCCCGTTCCGCGTTAGTTCACAGTGGAAAAGCGATTGAAGTTGTTGATTATAATAGAATAGTTATACATTATAATGAAATTGAAAAAATAATACCGATAGTTATTAATAAGATTCTAAATAAGAAACGATTACCTAGTCAAATTACTAATGAAGAAACGCTTAGCTATTGGGGATTTACAAGACCAAAAGAGTAATATTGCAGTAAACTATATACCTATGACACAACATTATCTTAGTCGAACGACTGTACTGCTCCCCATTATATAACTACTTCTCAAAGGGGTTAAAAGTTAAAACCAGCCCCCCTCCCGACTCAAACATTAAAGGGTCTTTCAAATTGAAAGACCTATTTAGCATTTGATATAACAAGCCTACGCCTACTTCCTCTTAGCAACTTCACGATACAAAGTAGCTTTTGAAACACCTGTTAACTCGGTTATTTCCTTAATGACATGTTTTTTACTTTCGTAAAGTTTAATAGCTTGCTCTAGTTTCTTTGCAGAAGTCGAAGGTCTTCCACCTTTACGTCCTCTTGCTCTAGCCGCTACAAGTCCAGCCGTTGTGCGCTCACGTATAATATCACGTTCCAATTCAGCAATGACAGCAAGCATCCTAAACATTGCTTTACCAACCGCTGTCGTGGTGTCGACGTTATCACGAATGCTGATTAACTCAATCTTTTTCTGTTCTAAAACTTCGCTCAATTCAATCAACTTCTTTGTCGACCTTGCCAACCTGTCCAGTTTATAAACTACAAGTGCGTCCCCCTCGCGCAAATACTCTAATGCCTTCTCTAGTTCTTTACGATCATCCTTCTTACCAGAGGCCTTCTCTTGAAATACTTTGATGCAATCTGCGGCTTTTAAAGCGTCTAATTGTAAATCTAATGATTGGTCAGTTGTACTTACTCTTGCATAACCGATCTTTGCCATTCGAGTTGCTCCTTCAGTAAATGTATGTATATACCAATTTTATGTCTTAAAAACGGTAAAGTAAAGTATTATTGAAACTTTGTTTATGGAACGATTTTTGATACTATAAATTATATAACTAAGATATGATTAACTCGGCATTATGAGCAGTCTCAAAAACATTCGTTTTTGATACCAATTGAATGGAACATATGTTCGTTCACTCGCAATAAATAAAAAAACGCCACCCCTTTAATAAAGAGAGGTCACGTTATAGCCAATCTAAGTGTTATCTTATTTCCATTAGTATAAATGTCGAAATTACTAATAACAAATAAGGTAACCAAAATTGCCATCTTTTCAGTCTTAATAACTTAAAGTAGTCCCTAAGTGATGGAGTAGATATGTTAGTTGATATACCATCACTAGGTAATTGGATAACATCACCCACCAGATAATCATTAATTGTTTTCTCTAACTCTATTGATTTCTGGATATATGTTTGTTGGAGTTGACGCATTCCTGCTTCTAAAATAAAAAACATTAGCAAAGTTAAAAAAGATATATAATACACGGTAAAATCATTATTTTTGTACCAATATGCAATGATAGCTCCCCAAAAACCAATCCCTGCAGTCCTAACTTTCCAGGCATTTTCCCCAAAACCTTTAGATAAGTTTTGATAGGTTTCCCATGCCTTAATTATTAATGGTATTCTATCCTCATTCATGAGGCCACAACTCCCTTATTTTTTTTGCATTAACGTCATCCTTAAATAAGGTATGTTCTGTTAGAGCTTTAGAAAATGCCTTTAGCTCATTTTTTAAAAACTCTTCATAATCTGTGTCATGGTCTGAATAACTCTTTGAAAAAACGGAGCCATACACTCGTAAAATGGCATTTAGTGAACGTAATACATTTTTATCTTCTTTTTCGTTAAAAGATTCTAAATTAGAATTAATAGTCGCTCTGATATTGGCATGCCCATTTGGTTTTGTTTTAAAATAATGTGCATGAATTTGCTCAATAATTGAATCAACAATAATTTTCATTGTTTTTCTTGAAACTGGAGTTTTCCCTCTAACTTTACCCATAAATATTTCATGAAGTTGTAACAGCATCTCAGTATGTAACATTTGAAAGCTCCTCCATTTTTGATTGATAATATTCAATTATTTCTTCTGCTTTTTTTCTTCTGTCGTAGTTCCAGTGATTGCTTATTATCCCTCTCTCAAACTGGTTATATGAGTCAAACAGAAGGTCTAGATAATAATCACCAAAGACATATTTAATTGCTTGTTTTTTATTAAAAACAAAGCGACCATTACTTGCTAAATAGAATATCGAAAAATTCTTTATATTAATAAATAAATTTGAAAATAATGACATATAGTGATTACCAAAAATGTCCACTTTGTTGAATATGCACATTATCTCTTTTATTTTGTTAATCTCTTCAGAGAAATCACATTTAAGCACAAATTGAGATTTAAAGTAATTCCATCGTTTAATATCTCCTTCAAGTAAAACACCTTCAAACAGTAAATGATAGATAAATAAACTGCCAGCGTTAAATAAATGTTTGAAAACATCTAATTCATAATCAATGTAACTAATTGGCCCATTTGGCCATTCAGAACGTCTATCCACTTCTGAATAACAATTAATTCTACAAACATCAATATCACTTTCTTTAAAAAAATCACTTCTTGCCACTGAACCAACTAGGACAATAAACTCATCCAAACTTATCTTCCCTTCAATCATCTATTAATTTTTCTAAACAAATTCATCCCCTAAATGAAACCACAATTTCATTTAACCCATGCTCAAGGATCAGAATCCTTCCACGATAACAGATAACGCAAAGTACCAACCTTTTACTGGTATAACTCTTGCTGAATCTAGTTTTGGGGTCGTGATAAATAATAGAATCCCATCAGGAGTAGACATACTGCATCAAACAAAATAAACAAGCTTCCACTGTCGGTAGCTTGTTTATTTTGTACAATAATTAAATTAGATTATTATAAAATATCGAATCCATGTCAGTCTTAAGAAATGAATTATTAAAGATTTCAATAGCAATCTGTTCACTAGACATTGTGGGAAATTTTTCTAAAAACATATAAATTGCTAGATTTTCTGCTTTTGTCCATCTCTGAGCACCAGCCATGTAATCATCCCTCCGTGGCAATTACGTCTCACTTTGTAAAAATTCCAGTATAGCTTCTATTTTTCCAAATAATTCATCAAACGTAATGATCTCTACATTTTTCATTTCTCTTCTAAAAAGTTCGAAAGAGTGTAATTTTTCTCCACTTAGGTTTTCAAGACAACCGGCAACTACAATACACTTAGGATTTAATACTTTAAATGTATCTTCAGTTTGTAACCGAAGTGAATTATAATCTCGTTGAATTTGTTCTTTGTAAGCAAGTACTTGTGTAATAGCCCCTGTAAGATCGCTATGTATTGAATAAACCTTATTCCTGTATTCACTTGCCATTATTTTTGTTTCTGGAGTTTTAATTTCAATCATAGCAACACTTTCGGTTAACTCATTTTTATACAAGAAATCAACAACTTTACCTCCTGAATTATCCAGTCCCTTACCTCCGAGGTAAACTTTGTCTTTAAAAAGCACAAGTGGTTGGGCAAATACTTGACTTAAAATCCAACTATGATTTGTTAATAATTGTTGCCAGTATTCCTCATCCGCGTTTGTTTTATTTTTTCTCCATACATCAAGGATTTTTACGAAATTTGCTATTCCAACGACAGAGTTAATTTTTGATAAGTCATCAATATTAATTTGTCTTAACTTTCCAATGATTTGACCACTATCTTTATGATCGGAAATCCATTTAACACTTTCAATAAATAGTTCTGTTTTACCCTGTTCAACGAGTTGATCCAACAAAGAACTGTCTTGCATAAACTGTTGAATTACACTAGTAACGTTTTTATCAGTTACAGTAAATTCATTTGTTCCTGTAGGGACTCCATATTGCAAATGTAGTTCATAAAGTTGCTTTACACTTGTAACCAGGGAATGTAATTCTCCAGTATCAAGCTTTAGAGATACTCCTTCTCCTGCTTTCAGGCTCGTTAAAGGAATATCTTTGGTGTCCTCCCAAATGTTCTTCATAGATTTTTTTTGAAAAATAAAAGTACCTTTTACCGATTTACTTTGATCATGCTGATTATCAACGATAGTGGCTCTAAATACTAAACGAGTGGTTGTAGTTTCCCTCAATATAATATCTTCAACTTCGGCAGAACGCAGAGATGTACTAGTAACTCTAAAATTATTTATCATCTTATCATCCCTCGCACGGACATTATTAGATAATTTTACCATACCTTTGTAATTTTTAGAAATTGGTAAACCAAGTATTTCATATTTTATTAAAAAAACTACACCTACGCTTCGCTACGGTGTGGCTCCCGCACCCTTTGCTTCGCAAAGCGTTTGGGGAAAACTCAAATCAATCTTCGCTTCGCTCGTGTTTCTTATTCCCATTTAATCGTCGCCGGCGGCTTAGACGTAATGTCGTACACCTGACATTGTTCACTTCGTTTACGATCCGCACCGAGATTTCTCCAGCACGTCCCACGGAATGCGGGCCAGTCGGCGATTGACGCACATTTTAGGAAACCGTCACTCTAAGATGAGCGGGAAAACCTTGTTATATCAACGATTAATCAGTCTGCCCAAGACCAACAGACTGTGTTTCAACTGACAAACTCTAGTAATATAAGTACCGTAATAGGTAAAAAAATTATTTTGAAAAATGCTACTATTACTGTAAACTTATGTACTAGACAGAAAGAGTAGGGAGTGATTTTTGAATGAAAAACTACTGTGTTAAATGTCATAGTGAAACTAACCATGACATATTAGAGAAGCACGAAATAAACTTTAGAGATGAGTACTTATGTGATGAGTATTACTACATTGTCAAATGTAAGGGTTGTGAAAATATAACCTTTAGATATGAGTTTCACGATATAGATGGTGGTCATCCCCTTGTTGATGATGAATGGTATATTCCAATAACTGTATCAACTTATCCTAATGTAATAAGAAATCATAGACCGATACAAGAAATGTACTATGTACCCGAAACAATAAAAGAGTTGTATCAACAGTCGATTTCCGCTTATAAAGAAGGTGCAAAAATTCTAGCTGGACTTGGATTTAGAGGTATAATTGAAGCCATCTGCAATGATCAAGCAATAAGCGGAGATAACTTACAAGAGCGTATTGGAAAATTAGCCGATAATGGGATTATTTCAAAAATGAATGCCGACTTACTACATGCTATTAGATTCTTAGGGAACGATGCCGCACATGAAATTAAAAACCCCTCAGATCAACAGCTAAGTGTTGCACTTAGAATTATTGAACATATGATAAATAGTCTGTACATACTGGAAAGAGAAGCCGCGGGTGTTTTTGAAACTGTAGTGGCGAATTACTGTGAACTTGAGCCAATCCTCAAAACATGTATAAAATCCAAGAGTTCTGGAGATGAGTTGACTCTTAAGGAAATCCTCGGAAGGCAGTTTAGAAGGTTATTTCAGCATTTAGGAACTATTGAGTCTGAACTTATCGATGCAATAACGTCGGGAAAGCAACCCTTATTGACACTTGGAAAAACAGTTACAGGCCCCAAGAAGACTCAACAGTATTATGTTGTCGTTTAAGATGAAAATGAGCCACAAGGAAACTAACCTTATGGCTCATTTTCTCTTTTTATTAACCTTCCTAAATCTTCAATATTTATTATAGGCTTTTTGTGGACCATTCTGTGACAGTTACTACACAGCATTGCAATGTCTTCAACCTTCGTCTTTTCTCCTTCTTTCATTTCCGACACCAGTTTATTGTGATGCCCTTCAATAAAATCATTTCCTCTATCGCCATATACTTGTTGAAAATCAAATTTACAGGCTTCACAATATAATCGTCCATGTTTACTGATAAACAATTTTTTGGCTTCCTTAATTAGCTTAGGATTTCGCTCGCGTTTCTTATGAAGTACGAATGCAATTTTCCCCTCGGGATACTCTTTCCCCTCGTCACTATGAACATCACCAATAGAATCATCATCTTGACGCTCATTAATTTTGATTCCACTCAATGATGAAATAATTGGCGCATATAAATTACGATCAGCTGGATGGTCATAACATTCCTGTTTTATCAAATCAATAGCCTCAACTACTGAAAGTCCCTTAAACAGACCCTTAAAAGCATTTTTCAAGCCTAAATGATGAAGGATACCCATGGCTTGATAACCCCGACTCCATACTGGATCAAGTTCTAAGGTATGCTCATCAATCCATCGGTGAGTATTACTATTGAAAAGGTACTCATATACCACTTCATTTCTCTTATCTTCACTGTACGACGAATACTCTCTGTTACGGGACACTGGGTTAGGGAGTGGGATTTCTCTAAAGACATTGAAACTTTTAGACACATTATTGTTCCATTGCTTTAATAGTTCCTCTGCTTGTATGGCTGAAAGCAAGTAGTTAGTATTATTGCTCATTTTGAGGATTAACAGATTAGATAATAC
Organism: Paenibacillus aurantius; assembly: GCF_032268605.1. Lineage (NCBI taxonomy): Bacteria > Bacillati > Bacillota > Bacilli > Caryophanales > Paenibacillaceae > Paenibacillus > Paenibacillus aurantius. The sequence goes on along the minus strand of NZ_CP130318.1, from coordinate 619,742 downwards.
GGGATTACTCTTCAAAAATTCCCTACTAAGATGGTCACCTTCAAGTGCCAATTCCTGTACGTGCATTGGGACTCTTGGTAGAACTTCATTGGCATCACTTGGAGTTACCCAATATTCAGATGTTACATCTTTTCTGGATACCGGCAAGCCTGTAACTGTCGCTCTAGCAACGATACCACCGTTGCCTTTTTTGCCAGCTTCAGAACGCCATATATAAACCGTATCTCCGACTTGTACATCTTTCACGTAATGCTCCTGCCTGATCGACCAAACAATATCTTGATTTTCTCGTAAGTAATCATCTACTTTGAAACGACTAGGGTTACCCTGAAAAATCCATGTATTTATGCGGGTTCGTTCCTGTTTTTCTAATTGACCTTGTATTGCTAAAAATTTTTCTAAGTTCTTATGTAACTCTATATTTGTATCCTTTACCCAAGGGTCTCCACTTTTTCTATCATCTTTATAATGAACCATTGTAACAACGTTTCTCTTAAATATCGAAGGGTCATAGCAAAGAAGCCACTCAAACGCACCATATTTCGCTTTTGTTAGACCCTCGTAACTTCCCTCGAAGATAACTTTATTTTTTCTTAGCAATGTGAGTTTATAGTTATCAACCCCGTACTTTGCAGTAATAATATAGTATTCAGTCTCTTCCCCCCTCCCCTTCACATACCCCTTGCTTGCAAGACTTTCTTTATAATTACGTTCATCCATGATTCTCCCCCTCTTTTTGTGCTTTTCCAGGTCACTTTCTATTTACTCCCTCATCGTTCAGCAATGTATCTGAGTAGATTTCACTTGCTACCCCGATTAAGAGATATTCTAGAAAGGTCAATGAGGTTTTCCCATAATCCTTCCATATTCCCGTCCAATCCTTAGACCAAGGTGAAATCCAGAAATAAGTCTGTTGTCTGAGAACAGGACTATCAGTTTGTATAGTTTCGAATAACTTTTCTGCCCACTTTTTATATTTCCTTGTTCTCTTTTCTGGTAAATGATCTGGGCAAACAACTGCACTTAAATCACCGATATGGTATGCATAGTTGTATCCCCAGCGACAAAACTTCCCGCTATCTCCCTTCATGTTCTCAGATAGGTTTCCACCTTTTTTTCCATACTTCTCAGCTTTACCTATGTATAAGGGGATTATCTCTCCTTCCAACTTCCATAACATCATATATATCAAGCCATCATATTGATCTGTTCTATTGTGATAATCGTCAATCACAGTTGTGGACTGTTGTCTGACCAAGGATTCCATTACATCACTACGCTTTAGCAATAAACGCCTATTTGCACCATAAGGAAAAACATCAACATTGTTAGTAAATGATGTTTGAAACAATGGCACAGACCGTTCAAATACTTGATGTTCATAACAAAAGCTTCTCCATAACAAACGTTTGTTTTCCAAGAATGTCTTCCTTTCTCCTTTTCACAATTATTTACTTGGTAGGCTTATATAGGGTTACATACGGCTTTTTCCATGACTCCCCATACACCTTTGTTACAAGTTCGATATGTTCTTGGGAAGCACTTTGTTCAATTCCATCTAAAAATTGCATAAATTCTTCCCTTCTCGCCTGAGAGAATATTTTTGTAGAAAAACCAATGTTATCAACTAAAGGCTTTTCGTTTAAGTAACTTGCACACTCGTTATCAATGAACATTGCGTCACAATAAGGAAGGAATGTTGAAATCATTTCAATATCATTCATCGTCCCCCTATTAGGCGGTTTCTTTCTACCTGCCGCGGCTTTACGTGCAATCGATGCAAACAATGAAGCTGACAAATGTAAAAAAGGCAAGTTATCAAAATTGGCTGTTTTGAAATACTCTTCAATTTTTAACAATTTCATTAGATCATCTTCCACGCCATGTTTACCCAATACCTTCAACATCATGTTGACATGCCTAACGGATGAAGAAGAAAGCAGTGCTTCAAAGTCCTCAAACTCTGGATTATTCCATAGTTCGTACAATTTTTGCTGATGCCTAAAATACATATTCAGCGTACCTTTACCAAACGATTCAACTTCATTCTTGTACCAATGATTGAAGTCTGTATTCTTCGACTCACTCCATACCCGAAATATGCCTTCAATTTCAGAATAGGACTGATTTCTAAGATCTAGCAAGGCTTCAATCGCTTCCAGATTTATCTCACGATTAACTGAAACAATAAACCTACCTGTCCAGGAATTTATGTTCCCGCGGCGTACAATCGAATCTATATCAAGTTCAAGACCAACAGAGTTTTTACCGACCAGCCAGTTGGTAAAGTGTTCGAATAATTGAAAATTCTTAATTGTTTCTTTATCGTAAAATGTTTTTCCATGGCTTAATAACTCATACATTCTCTTGAGTTCCGAATAGAAAGCCGTTACTTGAGATTCATTATCGTGGTATTCAGAATCAGGACAGACTATCAACTGTAGCTTGCATAATCTATCTAGTCTTTCAAATAGGCGTAGCCAATATTCATCTATTCCTTTCTTATTTGCCTTGGTTTTTGGATTCAAGACTTTCATCATGTTACTTATTGCGAATTGGTCTAAATAAATGACCTTTTTGTTAATTCTCGGAATCACAAATGACTCATGGGGTTCATCCCCTTTTGGGTACAGACAATTCTTACATCTTCTACTGTAGGAGTTGTTATAGACTAACAATATGCCATATGATTCTTTTCCACACTTTGGACAAATTATATACGGACCTTTAATCACATCTCGCGGGTCAAAATGAAAGTTCAAAGTATTCCTCCATCCCATCAAGAGATATTCCCTTACCATGATAGCAATAGTTTAGCATTGCAGATTGGTAATTCGCCATAATTTGTATTTTTCGTCATTAGACAAACAAAGCATCCTTATCTAATGGATGCTTTTCATTCTCATATTCACTAACCCTTCGATAATAAATATAAGGCTTCATTCCAACCTTTTGCACTGCTTAAACCGCTGTAAAATCCCCATTCTTCCATTAAAGAGCACTGCTACAGACTCTTTGGTGATCCTCTTAGGTAGATCGAATTTAACACCTTTCTTCTGCACGATTTCAATCCCTCTGATTGACGTACTTTGTCTTTTTACTTTCTTACTCTCTATATAAGAAAGCATACTAAGGAATTGGCCTTCAGAAAGCTTCCATGATGTTTGAAAGCAAAGTATTGAGAAAACAAATAATTAAAAACATATCGTTGTAAGCTGAAACAATGCACATGTATAATATTGGAATAATCCACCACATCTAAAAAGGGGTCATATCATTGAAAAAAGAATTAAAGGGATTTGTAACCGGAGTAATATCCACTTCTTTGCTTCTAGGAGGAACAGTCTTTGCAGATGGCGTAAAACAAACAATTGAGGTTGTTTTCAACGGTGTCAATTTAAAAGTAAATGGGCAAACAGTTCAGGCCGATAACATCCTTTACGATGGAACAACCTATGTACCCTTGAGAAGAGTAGCTGAAATGTTTTCTAAGGAGGTAAGTTGGGAAGGTTCTACTAACACTGCAAGCATTAATGATAAAGGTTTCCTTAATAAGGGTAGTCAAAAGTCATATAAAATTATGAACGGTTATAAAGCAGTCGTGAAAATTAATGGGGATATTTTTGACGTTTCTACCCCACAGTGGATTCGTATAGATAATGAGAATAATCCTTACTCATTATTTGGTTCAGAACCAGTTAGCTTACTCTGCATTGCTTTTAAAGATTATTCAGTTAGTCAATCCATGAATCCGTTTATTAAAGGTGTCCTTGTGTCTGATTCTAACGTAGCATCTAATTATATGACTTTTGAACATAAGGTTAGTGGAGCAAATGAGCAGTATACATTAATGAAATACTTTAATAAAGACAGATCAAAATCATATGATATAAGTACGAAGCTAAATGAAACTAAGGGTATAGTAATGGATAAACAAGATCAATCATCTTTAATACCACTTAAAGATTTATTCAGTACGCTAGGGATAAAGTTATCAACTGAATTGGACGATACAAACAAGCTAGTTATTTTTAGTTTTGAATAATACGTATAAAGCATGAGTGCCTTTTGGCACTCTTCTTTAGATCTTAAGGTTTTGACCTTACAACTCACATCAATTGATTAATATTAACTCGATGTCGCAAGCCGCTGGCTTGGACGTTGCCCACTCGCTTGCAAGCAAGCACGTGGGGAAAACTCAAATCAATCTTCGCTTCGCTCGATTTCTTTGAGATTTTCTCACCCTAACACCCAATTTTCTTCTTATACATGAGAAAAAATAGTTGTCAGGTCACTACAGAATATTTATTAATAGGAACCTGACAACTATTTCAACTTATGAAATAGCCTGTTTTCTGACATATATCTTCTGTCGTTTATCTATCGGATTATTTTGAATTTCAAACCCACTTTCAGAAATTAAAGCTTGAATTGTTGGAGCCTTTAGTTTTTTGGAGAGCACAACTTTAGACAATCCAGTTGCGAGCATTATATCAGCCATATAAATAACATTACTTTCAACTGATTTCCAATAATCGTATAATCGCGGCTCGTTGATAACCTGTGAATGCTTCCTCTTCTGTTTCATCTTAATTTCATAGATTTTCATAGGGTTCCACTTTTTAACTTTACTAGCTGGATATTTAGTTGGTAATAAGGAGAGTAATAAGTAATTATCAGTGAATACATACACTTTTCCAACCTTTTTTTCCGAATTATTACGCTGGCTACTACGTGCAATTTCCTGTGAGCAGTCAACAAGCATGTCTAATACTTTTATTTTTTCTATTTCTTTATTATTAAAGCATCGTCTACCACCCTGCATTTCACAGTATATGTTTGATTCCACCTTGCCATTTTTAGCGTTGTGAAGCCCAATGTAATAATTCTCTGTTTTATGAACTATCCCACCTAACAACACAATATCACAATCCATAAATTCGTTTGAGCCTTTGGTAGAACCGAAATGTGCTACTTTAATTCTACCACGTTCAATGTAATCACTTAAAAGATCCCTCACTGTATCCTTATACACTTGGTAAACTGGTAGATAAATTTTACTGTTTGGGTTTTCATCAGCTATTTTTATTGCTTCCAAACATAGTGCTTCTAACATTTCATCATCAGATAGTGCCTTTTTTGATGATTTCACACTATCGCACAAATAAAAGGTTAAATTTTCATAAGTACGGATAGTTTCAAAATCAAACATCCGGTACTTATCATGTCTGTAGCTAAAATCAATATCAGCTGTTCCATCAAAAATCACAGTGTGTAGTTCTGAAGGGTATTCAGTTTTTTTATTATAAGTGGTATGAACTATGATTTGTTTGACACAATTATCTTTATTTCCCTTAACCCTTTTAGGCTTAATAACCTCACTATGTCCACCATTATTAATTATCGACTGGATCACATTTGGAATTTTAAAACATTCTTGGGAATAATCGTATACTGTTCGGAAAGTATCCCAAAAATTATTAGAAAATATAAACTCCTTATTAATTGCTTGAATTGGAGTACGTTTCCCAACGTTGTCATTGGGCGTGACAAATAGATTTTCGAGCATTTCGATAGCTTTCTTAAACTCTTTAGATACTTCAGTTTCATTCCATTCACCCAAATCATCTACAATACCAAGACCCTCCTGAATTACTTTAAACTGTCTGTTCACCTGATCAGTGGTCAAAGTTAAGCTGTCTATAAGCGTAGGCTTTTCATCTATAAATAAGTCCTTTCGTTGATGTAATTTTCCGTTCTTATCAACGAAGGAATTATACTTTTCGTATAACTTTTCTTTTTCATTATCATTGCTCAACCTTGCATGAGTAATCGCTAAAATAGGATAGTTCATTGATTCCTTTGATTGGTTAAAATACCTACATTGATCTTTGTAATGACAATCGGTATAGATACATATACTTACATTCGCCTTGCATTCAAAAAAATCAAAGCCATGCATTGTATAGACTACTTGGTCATTGAATTTCTGATTAATGCTATTCGCAAAATCCATAAGACTTTCATTACGTTCTTTAGTTACAATGGCACCATAATTTGAGAACTCCTTCAACATGTAGATAAGAAATTCTTCGATAATTGTTGATTTCCCGCCACCAGTTACAAGTGGTATAAGGTCAGGTTTGCTAGATGCTTGTCCTTTGAGCAATATTATTACGATTTCAGTAATGTATTTCTTATGTTTCTCATTTACATTCTGATTGTTATTAACAAACCTGTTAACGATGGCAGATGCTATCTTTTCGCTCAATTCTTTTTCCTTCGAATCAAGATTGAACTCTTGGCAGTCGTAGATGTTTACCTTACACTTCTTTATTTTGTTAATAGTGCAGAACAAATCCTCCTTAATACTTAAAACTTGTTGTTTATCATGGTCCATATTCTTATCTCCTTTATAATCCTTGTTAATTTATTTGTTTATCGATCCACTTATTTACTCTGAATAAACCCCAACTCAATACCAATCCGTTTATACTCTTTCAATGCATCCCATAGTTCCTCTGAGTGTTCAAACTGCCAAAATTTCTTTTTTGTGTTGCTGTGTATGCCACGACAAATATATGGAATCTTCTTTTCAATCTTTAAAAACTCAAATAACTTAGGACTATAACAATAGAAGTATTCTTGATTTTTATACATAAATATCTTTTCCCCTCTAATTAAAACAAGCTACTGCGTAAATAGTCTGTTGTTGAAATTTAATAGTAATCGTTTTCAAAAATCTAGATGTCAAAAAAGCTTTAACTAAGCTTAGTTACTAATCCCGCTACATTGCTTCGCAAAATTCCCTCTCTTGGCTCAAGAAACAAGGTTCCGCGATCTTGTATCGCAACAAAATTTATCCACCTAATTGCCACTTACGTTCTTCTGAACCTGAAGCCATCTGTAGCGTTCAAAATGGTGCTTAGAGCGTTATCTGACTTCATAATGGCCAGACCCTGGCAGGGTCAATCACAACGCCATTATAGGCCGTAGAGAGGTCACAAGACCATTCTTAAATGACGGGTCTTGCTGGCTAGCTGGAAGCCCTCCTGTGATGGTTACGCCATTAGCACCCTCCCCAAAATTTTGCTATTATCTGTTGTAGGTTCTTAATTTTTCTTATTGGCAACACAGGGTTTCGACCTTCATTACTTCGTTATAATTGTCAATAAACAGCATGTAGCGGTTTACCTTTTCTTTAGACATATATCCCCTATCGTTCTCCCAGTTGCTGATGAGCCCCTTTGTACAGCCTAAGAACTCAGATATTTCTCTAATCCTTATCCGTTTTTTAAGCCTTCTGGCTCTGTACTCTTCTTTGATGTTAAAATCCATTAAATATTCCCCCCTTTAAATTTAGCAAGCACAAAAAAGAGAAGGTCCAATTGACTCTTCTCTCAAATGTGTGGTTGGCAGTTTACTATTTTAGTATACCATAATAATATGCTAATGTCAAAAATTGGTTATTCCTAATATTTTATTGACTTTTCCCTTCACAGTTATTATTTATGAACCTGAGTAAAAATAAATATTAGAACCGGTAGGCTAAGGGCTAACTAATTATTGGGGAAGTTTAGTAAAGTCCCAAGAGCAACGAATCTGAGGCCTTTGTAGATTTTTTCTATTCCTAGATACAGTTAGAGACGAAATTGCACCAACTACTTCTTCCCTAGTATATTTCCCTTTTATGCTTACGTTGTTGATTTCTTTTATTTTTTTCTGATTCTCTCTGATTTCATTCCTTAATTGCTCATTTGTTTTCGAGTTTTCGGCTATTCGTTCTTTCAATTTATTAATATTTCCTGTTATTTCAGCGTCATGTTCTTTAATAAAATCATCATCAAAAGTCCCCAGGATAATAAGTTTACCAAAATTAGCTTTTCGTCCTTCCCATTCAGTTAATTCTTCTTTCAATGATGCTACATAAGAATCTTTATCCGAATCAATTTGATCTTGAATAGCAATTATTTCATTTGCAAGTTGAATCACTTCTTGACTTTGAATCCCTACTAAAATGTTATTAAGTTCATTGCTCATTAGCTCTTGAATGTAGTTCTCTAAATACGATTTCCTAAGACTTATACTATTACAAGCCTTAACCCCTTTTGTACGTTTTCTTGAACAAGCATAATATTGGTTTTTATCTACGCACATCACATAATAACTGCCACAGATAGAACAGACAATCCTACTAGAAAATTCAGTTTTTCCGTAATTACGCCCTCTTTGTGATACATGATGTATTTTGCCAGCACGTAACTCCTGAGCCTTATCAAATTCTTCCTTGGTTATAATTGCGGGTATACGATCAGGTGTAATAATCCATTCACTTTCAGGTCTTATTTTATGAGTTTTGTATTTATTGAATACACCACCCTGATCTATTCGATTCCTAATAAGAGTTCCATAATACTTCTCATTAGTAAGCATTTTGCGGATCGTTACCCTCTTGAATGGCTGACCTTTACGGGTCAAAATATTTTTTTCTTCTAAGTAATTTGCAATCCTTTGTTCTCCTATTCCTTCGAGATAAAGTTCAAAAATCAATCTTACATTACTAGCTTCTTTATCATTTATGGAAAGGGTTTTTGTTAATGGGGTGTAATCATAACCATAAAGACCTGAAACGCCAAATAAATTACCACGCTCAGCACTACGCTTGTGACCCTTTTTTACATTTTTACTTTTAATTACTGAATCGTTCTGATTTAGGGTTATGTCTAATATATTTCTAAAATCATTTGGGTCATCCCTAGTGTTAAAGACCCCATCAACTGCAACAATGTACACCCCTTTATTCCATAAAACACGAATCAACTTTATTATTCCCAAGTCCCTCGTGAATCTCGCTGAATTGGTAATATGAATCTCCTCAAATAGAGGACTTCTTTCAGTTTCAAAGAATACAATATCGCCATGAATAGTAGTATAGTCAACTCCAGCATCCGCTATCATACGAAGGAAACCATCTCTTCGTATAACGTCAGTGGCAGTCTCACCCCTGTCAGAATACATTTCAACTAATTCATAAGTCTCATCACTTGCGTACTTCGTCTTAAAATAATGCTGTTGGTTATCAAAACTATTCTTTTGTTCAGTAGAACCTGTACTTACACGACTATAAACTGCAACCTTAATCTTGCTCATACTCTATAAACTCCTTCTGTGGGATATAGCAATACGTAGTATAACTATTATAGCAAACTTAGTAATATTTGGTCTGTTAAATTAGTTATACTACTACCGAGCTCTACCCGACGGAGGTTCCCCTGACGTCGGACGAGCCCTTCATCCGCAGCCGGGAGCTGCAGGGGCTGGCGCTGCGCGGCATTACCCTTTCGGTGTGGAACCCGAAAGGCAAGAAGGTCATCGAGCACGAAGGGGACATGCTGTTCACCCACTTCGGGCTCTCGGGACCGGCCGTGCTGCGCTGCAGCCAATTCGTCGTCAAGCTGCGGAAGCAGTTCAAGGTGCGGACCGTCACCGTTACGGTCGACTTCTTCCCGGGGCGTTCCACGGACGAAGTCCAGGCGATGATAGGGAAGCTAGCGGAGGAGGAGCCCCGCAAGGCGATCAAGAACGTGCTGCGTACCGCCGTTCCCGAGCGGATCCTTCCCCTCCTGCTCAGCCGGGCCGGGCTGAAGGAGGAGACGACGTTCGCCAATATTCCGAAGCAGCCCTGGGCCGAGCTTGCCAAGCTGCTGAAGGCTTTCCCGATCGAGGTGAACGGAACGCTCTCCCTGGAGGAAGCGTTCGTCACGGGTGGAGGCGTTCACTTGAAGGAAGTCGACCCGAAGACGATGCAGTCGAAGCGGATGCCCGGGCTCTTCTTCTGCGGAGAAATCCTCGACATCCACGGATACACCGGCGGGTATAACATCACCGCCGCCTTCGTGACCGGCCATACCGCCGGCGCTAGTGCCGCCCAAGAGGCGGCTGGCTCGGAATGAGCTTCGCCGTGCCGGGGCTCGGGACACTCCCGGCTAAACAGACAAGGGTGGCGTCAGGGAGATAATCCCGGCGCCACCCTTTTTTGGCTGGAGGTGCGTATGTCCGCCTTCCTGAGCCAAGGAGGGGCAAGCGACGGCCCTCCGGCTTTCTCCGCTTCAACGGGACATTAGGGATGAGTCTTCGTACTGGACGATTCCCGCATCCTCCAGCTCCCAGTAGAGATTGGGCACCTGAATGTCGAGCCGGCCTCCCTGGTCGAGCAGCTCCCGGATGCGGGGATTCTTTCCGAGCTCCTCCTTCAAACGGGCGGAAGAAAGGTCCGCCGAGAACACATGGGTATCCCGGCTGAGCCGGAGCCAGTCATCCTTGTCCGCACTTCCGATTAGGGAAATCACTCCCACGTAATGGGGAGCTTCCTCCAATTCCCGAAGCTCGTCCGATACCAGGACCCCGTTACGCGGAGAAGCCATGTAGGTCAGCCGTTCATAGGACCCCTCCTTCGTCTTCTCAAACCGGCGCAGCTGAAAGCTTTCCACCTGAAGCCCATACCCGGATAGGAACGCCTCCAGCTCGGATAAGGAGAGGGCTTTCTTGAGCGTGAGGGTCCCCGAAAGCGACTTGGTCTGAGGGAGCTGCTCCAGCATGCGGTTCATGCCGCCGGGCATGGCGAGCAGTTGCTCCCGGGTCCACCGGTCCTTTTTCGTCTGGGGGGATACTTTAATGACCTTCTCCGAAGCCGCCAAAGCCACATACTCTTCCCCCAGCACGGTAAGAGTGGCCAATACCTCGGCCGGCTGTTCCTCCCGGGCCGCTCTCTTGTCCGTCAGCCCTCCGTCCGCTCCTAACGCCTGTGCCTGCAAGCCCGGCCCCGGCGGCAGCTTGTTCCCGGCCATCGGGCTTCCGCAGCCGGCCAGCACCGCCAAGAGACACACGCTCCAAACCACCCTCCTCATCCGTTATCGCCTCCTCTATCGTCTTATTTGGTTACTCCCTATTTCCAGGGCACCTTGCCCAATTAGTTCGTTCTATAGGAAATCATGTTAGGTCCGTAACAGGTTTCCTCCTTTATAAGGAATGAAAATAGACGGGTCTGAGCCCGGCTCTCAACAGATTCGTTCCCTCCTCTCTAGTTCGTCAGGATGATAGCGCTTTCTTCTGGGAGAGGGAAGGAGGTTCCCGGTAAAGAAGGAACTCTTTACCATTAACCGTTCCGAAAGACCGTTAAACATTCCGCCGGTCCTCGGCCATGGCCCGCCCTTGTTCTTCTCATGAAATTATTGACAGCCTTTATAAACGGTAGTAAGATGGGGTCTATCCATTTTATTGATAAACCATTTATTAATGAATGATTAACCCCATTTACTATTAGGAGGCGCCACTTGAAACACGACGAAGTACCCCATCTGCGTTACTGGCCGGTGATGATCGCCATCTTCTTCGGCTCGTTCCTCACCATCCTCAGCATGAGCACCATCAACATCGCCATTCCCGTGTTGATGCAGGAGTTCCACACCGATCTGACCACCATCCAATGGACCATTACCGGCTTCATGCTCGCCATGGGGACCATTGCTCCCGTGACAGGCTTTCTCGGCGACCGGTTCAGCTACAAGCGTCTTTATCTCGCTTCCCTGATCGGATTTACCGTCTGTTCCATGCTCTGCGCACTGGCCTGGGACACGTCGTCCCTGATCGTATTCCGCGTTCTGCAAGGTGTCTTCAGCGGATTGGTCATGCCCGCCACGATGACGATCATCTACCAGATCATCCCGCGTGAGAAGCAGCCGGTCTCGATCGCCCTCTGGTCGCTCTCCGCTATGCTCGGTCCGGCTATCGGGCCCACGTTGAGCGGATGGTTAATCGAGAGCTTGAGCTGGAAATGGCTGTTCTACATGAATGTGCCGATCGGGCTCGTGTCCATCGCCCTGGTTGCCCGGCTCATTCCCTATTACCGGCTCAATGTGCCGAAATCGTTCGACCTGCTCGGCTTTCTCGGCGCCGTACTCGGAAGCCTGTCCCTGCTCATCGCCTTCAGCGAAGGCCATTCGTGGGGCTGGGGCTCCGGTCGGATCGTGTCGCTGATCGTCTTCGGCGTGGTCGTGCTCGGGCTGTTCTTCTGGCGCGAGCTGAAGGCCGAGGTCCCGCTTCTGAATGTGCGGGTACTTGCGAACGCCCGCTACACCATTACGCTCGCCATCTCGAGCATTGTCACCGTCAGCCTGTACTCGGGCACGTTCCTGACACCGCTGTTCCTCCAGAACATCCAGCGCGTCACCCCGCTCGAAACGGGACTGATTCTGCTGCCCGCCTCTCTCGCCATGGCGATCTGCATGCCGATCGTCGGCAAACTGTACAGCCGGGTCGGGCCGCTTATCCTCATGGTCATCGGCATCGCCCTGATGTCCATCGGGACGCTCGCCCTCGGCTGGCTGAACGTCAATATCTCTCACGGCTATATCGTGTGGTGGATGCTCGTGCGCAACGTGGGCATTGCCTTCACGACGATGCCGGCGAGCAACGCGGGAATGGAGCAGATTCCCGTTCAGCAATCCGGGCACGCTTCGTCGATCAGCAACTGGGTGCGGAACGTCATGGGTTCCTTCTCCATCGCCATCTTCACCTCGATGCTGGCTTCCCGGACCTCCGTCCATTCAACGGAGCTCGCTCAGCAGGCCGGCGGCATGAACCCGGTCGTGACCATGCAGGCCTTCACCATGAGCGTCAACGACGTGTACCTGCTGGCGACCGGTCTCGTTCTGCTCGCCCTGCCGATCTCCCTGTTCGTCCGCAAAAGAAAAGAAGACCCTGCCTCTATCGGCCAAGAACAGGCGGCCTGATCGGGTAAGCCGTCCCTTCTTCGGGTTGGTTGGCTTACCGCAAATGGCCTGTAAAAAACCCCCAACGAGCATCCTCGTTGGGGGCTTTTTTGCTGTGCAGCTGCCGTCTGGTATCTTTGATCGATGCCTTTACAGCGCCGAAAGCGGAATCTTGCGAATCTTCAACCGCGCCAGGCAGATCCCATCCTCCGGTTCGCCAGCGCAATAAGCAAGCAGAACGGCTTCCCGGGTAAAATGAATCGCCGTATAACAATACCCCCGCGGTCCTCCACCCGCTCCACGGCAAAAGGGGTTCCCCAGCTTCTGCCTTCATCCCGGCTTATGGCTGCAACAAGGGGAGTCCGGCCCCAGGAATGCTTCTCCAGCTCCCTCGTTTCGTAATTCGGAATGGGATTCCAGACCGCCAACAGCTGCCCGCCGTTCGGATCCCTCTTCATGGACAGAGGAGAATTCGGGGAGGTAAAACGTGACGGGGTTGGCTGGCTCCATGTCTCCCCTTCATCTATGGAGAACATCTCGTACTGGTACCCCATGTCCGTCCGGGCCCAAGCCCAGAGCACCCCACTCTCCAACTCCACGACCCCCGGCTCCTGCAGTCCGCTTTTGGAGTGAGGGACCGTCATGGCGCAGAAGGTCTTGGCCTCCCTCCACGTCCGGCCGTCATCGTCGGAGAGGAAGAAACAAGCGAACGCTCTGCCGTCGAACGAAGCCCAGTCCGTCGTGCTGTTCGTCTTCATCTTGTGAAACCCGGCGGGGATGACCAGCCTTCCCGTAGAGAGCCTCATCACCCGGTCATTGTTCGTCACGTAATAACCGGGTCCGGGAATGCAGCATACCGGCTCGCTCCAGCTTCTCCCCTCATCCGAAGAACGCCGCAGGTGCAGCCGCGTATCGTTCCAGCCGAACCGCAGCAAATAAAAGAGGCCCATCTCCCCGTTCTGCATCCGGAGCAGGGAAACGCTCATCAAATTGTGAGCGCCATGATCCTCGGGCGTCGCGATTATTTCATCCCCGTTCCATGTTTCCCCGCCGTCCTCCGACCGTCTTGCGGCCACGCAGGCCTTTCCCGTGTCATCCGGCGAATCCCCGTTAAAGCGGCTGTATACAAACAGCAGCCCTCCGTCGTTCCCTTCCAGAAAGGCCCCTTCGCTGTTGCGCGGATTGCCGGGCCCCGGCCGCAGATCCAGAACGATCTTCCCTTTTTGCTCCAACATCTTCCTCTCTCCTATCCTTTAAGGGAACCGGTCAAGGCCCCTTTGATAAAATGCTTTTGCAGAAACGGATACACGAACAGAATTGGGACGGTCGTCAGAACTATCATCGCCCCCCGTAAGCTTTGCGGGGTCGGTTTGTTGGTGAGGGCCCCCATAATATCCGCATTCAAATCCTGGCTGGACATGGTCAGGACGACCCGTCTAAGCAGAACCTGCACCGGCAGAAGCTCCGGATTGTTGATATAAATCGTGGCATCGAACCAGGCGTTCCAATGGCCCACCGCATAGAAAAGACCGATGGTGGCAAAGGTCGGCAAGCTGAGAGGGAACACAATGCGCGCCAGAATGGTAAAGGGCGTCGCTCCGTCGATGGTGGCCGATTCGATCAGGCTCTCCGGAATCTGCGAGAAGAAATTCCGCATGATCAGCAGATTCCAGGCGCTAATCAGGCCAGGCACGATCATCACCCAGAAGGTGTCGGTCAAATGCAGGTACTTCAGCAGCAAATAAGTGGGAATCAGGCCGCCTCCGAACAGCATGGTAAGGAAAATAAGGGTGATCATCCATTCGCGCCCCGGCATCCCCTTGCGGGACAGCCCGTAAGCGAGCATGGAGGTAAACAGCAGGTTAAGCGCCGTTCCCACGACCACCCTTGCTACGGTGATCCCGTAAGCGCGGTACAACGAGGAGCCGTCCGCCAGAAGGACCCGGTAAGCGGAGAAGTCCAGCTTGTCGGGAACCAGAATGAAGCTCCCCCTTCGCATGAGCTCGGTCTCCCCGACGAGCGAGGTGGAGACGATGGCCAGCAGCGGAACAAGAAACAGGAGCGACAGCAGGGCCAGCAGCGAATAGTTAGCTGCCTGAAAGGCGAGTTCTCCTTTATTCCAATGTCTTCTTCGCATGACTTCTCCCTTCTACCAGATTCCTTCCTGATCCAGCCTCTTGGCTATATAATTGGCACCCAGAATGAGGATGACCCCGGCAACGGACTTGAACAGGCTGACGGCCGCAGCATAAGAATAATTCACTTCGACCAGCCCCTTGCGGTAAACAAAGGTATCGATAATGTCCGACACCTGATAGACCGGGGGCGAATACAGCAAATAGATCTGCTCAAAGCCGGCATCGAGAATATGCCCGACCGACAAGATAAATAGGATGACCATAATATGCCGGATGCCCGGAAGCGTAATGTGCCAGATTTGCCGGAAACGGCCGGCCCCGTCAACGGTTGCCGCTTCGTAAAGCTGCTGGTCGATCCCTGCAATGGCAGCCAAATAAAGAATGGTTCCCCAGCCGGCTTCCTTCCAAATCCCGGAACCGATCAGGACAGACCTGAAATATTGGTTATCCGTCAGAAAAGGAATGGGCTCGAAGCCGAGCCACCCCATAAACCCGTTCACGAAGCCTCCGTCCAGGCTGAGCATGGCGGTGACCAGTCCGGCCAGCAGAACCATGGACAGAAAATGCGGCAGGTAAGCGATGGTCTGCACGACCCTTTTGAATCCGCTGTGCCGGACCTCATTCATCAGGAGAGCCAGCACAATCGGCGCTGGGAATCCGAAGACGATCCGATAAAAGCTGATGATCAGGGTATTGCCGAGAATATCCCAGAAATAGTACGAGTTCATAAAGTCCCGAAAATGCTTAAGTCCCACCCACTCGGAGGAGAAGATTCCGCTTAGGCCTTCGAAAGGGGCAATGTCCTTAAAGGCGATAATAATGCCGTATATGGGAACATAGTGGAAGATAAGAAAATACAGCATTCCCGGCACAACCAGGGCATATTCCAGCTTATACTTCCGCATGGAGGTCCATAGGCTCGCATTCATTCCATCATCTCCGTTCCCTTGGGAGGTAAGAACGGCCTGCGCCGGGAATTTTCCTCCTGCCGGACCGACAGGCCGTTTTACGTAAGAAGGCTTACTTGCCCTTCACGCGGTTGTATTCGGCGGTGTAGGTCTCGATCCACTTGTCGAGTCCCGCCTTGTTAAGCTCCTCCACAAACTTGTCATAGTCGCTGAGCGGTCTGGCCCCGGTAATGAATTTAATGATCTCCTGGTCCATCATCCGGCTGATGTCCCCTGACGTGGGAATGTTCTGCTGAAGGGTCTTGGCGTCGAAGCGGTAATCCACCTCTGCCGTGCCTGCCGGCTTGACCCGCTTCAAGTTCGTAATGTAGTTCTGAATATAGTCGAACTGCGGCCCGAAAGAGGGATCGTTCTTCTGGAATTGCACGGTGTAGGCGAAGCTCAGCCCCGGGACCAGCTCTCCCATATAATCCGTATTGATGGCTTCTATAATATGTTTCTCTTTGTTCACATACTTCCAATGCTTTCCTTGTATGCCGAAGAACACGGTGAGGTAATTTTCCAGATCGGATTGCACCCAGTTGATGTATTTCATCGCGGCTTCGGCATTTTGGGCGTTTTTGTTGATCATGATGCCGCCCGTTCCGACTCCCCCGATGGTCGTCACATGGCCAAGCGGCCCCTGCAGGTCGGCGGCGACCGTATACTTGGCTTCGGGAATGTTTTGCCTGAGCAGGTATTCATTTGCGGTTATCGTCGTATTCCAAAGGGCTCCTACCGCCACGCGATTCTGCTTAACCAGCTCGATCTGACGGGTCCGGTCCGTCGAGAAAGCCTCCTTGTAGAGGTATCCTTTCTTGTACCAATCCGCCATCTTCGCGAGGAAATCCTTAAACCCCGGATTCAGCTGCGGCGGCTTAACCTTCCCGTCCTTATCCACCCAGTTGCCGTAGCCCACGTTCATGTAGCCCGCGGCCAAGGAGCCGTACAAGCCCGGAAGGTCCGTCAGCAGCGGAATGGTTTGTCCGTTGCCCGCCGGATCCTTGTCTTTAAGCTCCTTAAGTACGTTCTCCATCTCGTCGATCGTTTTCGGCATGGGGAGATTAAGCTTCTTCAGCCAATCCTCCCGGACCAATACCGTATTGCCCGCCACGGGAGGGACGGCCGGAATCGCCCAGATCTTGCCGTCCTGGGTAGTCAGGGCGTCCCAGGAGGCTTTCCAGTCCATCGGCCAAAGCTTCTTGACATTCGCCCCGTACTTATCCAGCAGGTCGTTAAGGGGCCGGGCCGCCCCCTTGAGCTGATGCGTCGCCATCGTTCCGCTGAAAATATCCAGCGGTTCATTGGAGCCGAGCAGGATGTTCAGCTTGTCGGCCTCCGACCCTTTGGGCGGTATGATGGGGATGACTTCGATGCCGGTTTTCTCCTTGATATAAGCCTGCACTTCCTGCAGCGCTTCGGGCTTCGTCGTCACGCTCGTATTGCCCAAATTTCCAAAGTTGGCGTAAACGTAAACCTTCTCCGCCTTCTTTCCCGCCTGCGGACCGGCAGACTCGCCACCGGTAGCGCTTTCATTCTCTTTGGCGGGGGTGCAGCCCACAATCGTTGAGAAGGCTAACCCCAGAACGAGAGTGGACCGAACAATCTTGTGGGACATCCTTTTCCCTCCCTTAATGATCAACATGAATAAGTAAATCGGCCGGCCGGGCCACCAAGTGCACTTGTGGGTTATTATACAAGCCGGCTCCCGTCCGGAGAACACCGGATCTTTTACTTCATCCCCCCAGTCATGACATGAGATTGCCCGGGAGAAGGAAAGGTCATGATTGGGGTATGTTGTCAGGATTGGGGCAGGCTGCGGTTCTGCCGGTATTCACCCGGCGTCATTCCGGTGAACTCTTTAAACAAACGAATAAAGTAGTCGGTTTTCTGGTAGCCGACCTGTTCCCCGATCTCCTTGATTTTGAGGTCCGTTTCGAGCAGCAGCTGCTTGCCTTTATCCATTCGAATCCGGGTGATGAAGTCGGAGAACGATTCTCCCTTCTGTTCTTTAAAAATGCGGCTAAGGTAGGATGGGTTCAGCTTCAACCGTTCCGCAACGGCAGCCAGGGTAACCGGCCGGGCCAACTCCTCCGTGACCATCCGGACCGCCTGGTCGACATGACGGTTGTTTTTATTCCGAAAAGCATTGCCGATCTCGGCACACAACCGGACGATGATCCCATCCAGCCAGGCGACCGTCGCCTGCCTGTCGTTTTGGTCAAGCAGAACGCTGTACAGGTTGTTCTTCTCCCCGGTGACCTGATTCAAGTCCAGCTTCATATGATGGGCCGCCGCTACGAGACTTCCCAGCACCTGGGTGTATGCCTGTTGAATCTGATGGTAATGAAGCTTGCTCCCCTGTGCTCCGATTTCTTGCGTCATGGCCGCAAACACCCGTCTCGCCTGTTCCGTTTCCCCATTAATTATATAGCTGGTTAACGATTCCTCCTTCTCCTTCGGATAAGCAAGCAAAGGAGTGCCCTCGAGACTGACATCCTCGATGTAGATCACTTCCCGGCCGCCGGCAAGCCTCCGGTAACGCAGAGCTTCCGCTGCTTCGTCATAAGCACGATGAATATGTTCGATAGCGGGACAGGGCCTTCCGATGCCGATGGAAGCCTTCCGGCTCAGGCCCGTTTGCAGCTGGCGGATGACCTTCTCCGCGGAAGCAAACCAGGCGGCAGTATCGGACGCTCCTCCGTTCGCAATGGCCACATATAACCCTTCCGCCACTTCCGACACGATGTGCGGCCGATCCGCCGGCAGGGACTGGCCAATCCAATCGCCGATTCGCAGCTTGTTTATGCTTTCCTCGATCATGTCCTGTCCTTTGCCGGCCTCTTCCACCGAAACAGCCATAAGCAGGAGAGAGCCGGACGGAAGTCCGATTCCCAAATACTCTATCCTTTCCCGTATATAATCGGGAGTATAGGCGTTCTTACGGAGCAAAGACCGGACGAAGGCTTCTTTATAGGCCGGGAGGCTTTCCTTCAAGCGTGCGGCCAGGCTTTCCCTGTCCTCGTACGCCTGCTCCAGGCTGTTTCGGATGAGCTGCCACTCTCCGGAGGCCCCCCCGTTCCTGTCCATGGGACGGTACCCATTGTCCTTATGCTTGATAAACTGCAGCAGCCGGAAAAGAGGTGCGTAAAGGTTGCGCGCGGTAAAAAAAGCCAAGAGGCCGGTGGCCACGGCAAGCAAGAAGGAGATGAGGATGATCAGCCCCTTTAGGTTCGCCACGCTCTTGTACAATTGATCAACCGGGGCGGCCATCCCGAAGGTCCAGCCCAAGAGGTCCGACTTCAGATACGTAACAAGTAGGCGTTTGCCTTCCAGCTCCTCTTCGATATAAGCTTCCTCTCCGGCTCCAAGCGGCTTATGAGAAGCCTGATTTGAGCTGATCCCTTCCATTCCATCGTTCGTCTGATCGTGCAGCATGAGGCGCCCGTTCGAAGAGAGCACGAAAAAAGGGTTATCCGTCTTTCCTTTTTTGCTTAGAAAGCTTCTGTACAGGGCATCGGCATCCAAATTAATAGAGAGGAAGTTTCCGTCTATGGAAGTTTTATAAATGAGGGGAATAACTTTTTTGATCCGGCCGTTCGGCTGACTGGAGTTTCGGATATCGAGAATAACGGGGAAGGATACATCTTTTCTCGGGTAGCGGTCCCATTCCTGGTCATAAAATTGGTCGGGGGTATACTGCAGCATATCGGACGTGAGGATGATGCCCTTGGCGTTGTCATAGTAGTAGACGGAGTGAATGAACTCGCCCGACAGCTTTAAGGTCCTCAAGTTCTGAAAGACTTGCTTCTTCTCTCGCAGGTAGCTTTGCAAGCTGGGCAAATCCTCGTCTTTAAGCTCACCTGAAAGAGCTTCGTAATACAAGCCGCGCGGGAACTGCTCGAACTGCTGCATAGTAGTGCCTTCCATGGTGAGCTGGCTAAAGCTGTGGCTGATCTGATTGATCACCGTTTCCACCGCGTTGGCGGATTGCTTCAAATATTGGGCATTCGCCTTCAGCAGCTCCTGCTGCATGGCCGTTTTGGCATTATGGTAGAAGACGATGCTGACCGTAACGAGGGGCAGGAAGGACAGCAGCAGAACAAAAGTAACCAGCTTGTAATAAACCTGTTGATTCCGGCCGCCGGACAAAGGGTTGACTCGCATTCGGGACCTCCCCAATCCGCCACAAGGCGTTTAAGTTTCGCTGCAGACTTCCCCGACCTATCATTTGACAAAGGAAAAAGAATGCATTACACTACCAGTGGTCTGACCACTACATTATAGGATCCTTAGGAGCTGTCCGCCGTCATGAAGCCTTTAGATAAAACCGAACGCTACACCTTAAGCCAGATCGTTGGGCAGAACCTCAAGCAGATGATCCTCCAGAACGGGATGGCCCCCGGAGAGAAGCTGCCTGCCGAGCGCGACCTGTCCCTTTCCCTCGGCGTCAGCCGGGCTATTCTCCGGGAAGCCCTGCGCTCTCTCGAGAGCTTCGGCATTGTGGAGATCAAGCACGGGGAAGGGACCTTTGTCGCCGCGAATTTCCTCAATCCGCTTCTGGAACAGCTGCCCTTCGTTATGCGGATGAAGGACCGGTCCGCTATGGAAATGCATGAGCTTCGGTACGTGCTGGAAGCCGGAGCCCTCTCCCTGAATCTGCAGCCAAGCCCGGATACGTGGGCCAAGCTGGAGGCCATGGCCGAGCGGCTGTCCGACCCGGCGCTTGAGCCCGAGAAACGGGCGGCTCTTGATGCGGAATTTCATAGGACCTTGATCGGTTCCTTGGGGAACCGGACCTTGCTCTACTTGGCTGAGCCCTTCCTCAAGCTGCAAGAGGAGGCCCTCCTGTCCGAAGAGGAGGTTCGGCGAAGCTCCGAGGAGCATAGGCAGTACCTGGATGCAATCCGCGAAGGGGAAACGGACAGGGCCGCTGCGATTCTCCGCCGCCATTTGCAGGCCGGGCGCCCTTGATCGGTTGCGGCTGACTTACAGCGGGATCACTTGCTTATATACCGTCGCAGCGGAAGCAGATGGCGCTCCATCTCCTTTTTGGCGTGGACCGGGTCTTTCTCCCGGATGAAATGAACAATGCGGCGGTGCTCCTCCAAGGAGAGCTTCGTATCTTCGACGTTGCCGAAATGCCGCTGCCGGATGCTGCTGAAGAAGTCCGTCAGGATCTCGGAGAATTCGAGATAGGTGTTGTTGCCAGTCGCCTTGAACAGCGTCCGGTGGAATTGGAGGTCCTCCTCGTACGGCATCTGCCGAAGCTCGATTTTACGGGCGAACGCCTCATTCCATTGATCCATTTCTTCGATTCGCTCCACGTCGTACCGTTCAATGGCCATTTCCACGGCACCGAGCTCCAGAATGCGCCGCGTCTCCCAGAGCTCCTTCATCCTTGTCTCGCTCTGCCGCCAATGAAAGGACATCTGGTCGATGACCGGCTTCATGGACAAGGCATCCACATAGATGCCGTCCCCGGTCTTGATCCGGAGGATTCCGAGCAGCTCCAACGATTTAAGGGCTTCCCGCACAACCGTACGGCTTACCCCAAGCGATTCCACCAGCTGCTTCTCGGAGGGCAGCTTATCCCCCTCCTTCAGCTCCCTTTCCAGTATATAGGCTTTGATACGCTCGGATACGATATGGGAAAGGTTTACTTTTTCCGCTTTTTCCACCGGATATCCCTTCTTTCTCTAAAGGTCTGACCATTATATAGTTGGATTTCTTTTACTATAGAAAATGTGGTTCTCCTTGTCAATCTGCCCTGCCGCCCCCCTCTCCCACAGGGATGGGCTGATTTTGCATCTTATTTTGGCGAAAACGGGACAGGAGGTTTTACCTGCATGCCGGAATATGATAGCATTTCACTATAGAACGGGGATGCAGAAGGGGGGATGACCGTGCCGCGTTCAGAAATTCTGGAATTGGAAAAGGTTTTCCGGCAAGTCATCAAAAAAATGCAAAGCGAATGGCAAAGGGGACTGGCCGACATAAACCGCTCCCAGGCCGTGATCCTGGAGAAGCTGGAAGCCGAAGGGCCGCAGAAGGCGTCTTCCTTGGCGGAAGCGCTGTACATGACGTCCGGGGCGATAACCGGACTTTCGGATAAACTCATTGAAGACGGTTTCGCCGAGCGGTACCGCGATGAGAAGGACCGGCGGGTGGTGTACCTCGCCATTACGGAGAAGGGGCGCAGCAAGCTCGAATCCATCCGGGATTACCGGCATAAGCTTTACCATTCGTTGTTCTCCGGCCTGTCCACGGAGGAGATCCAGGGCATGACGAATAGCTTCCAACGGATTCTGAGCAACATAGAGGAGAACCGGAGGGAAGAATAGCCGGTACCCTGATTCACCCGGGAGGACCTCACATGGGCAAAAGCAAATCCGTCAAACAGAAAAACCAAAGCATGGCCGCTCACAGCAGCAATGCCACGGACAGCAAAGCCAACCAGAAGTCGCCGAGCGAGGCGGGGTTCCACGAGCCGAGCCGTCCTTCTAATTAGGTTTCCTTGCAGAAGAAGCGGCGGGCTCCCCGCGGCTTCTTTTGGCATTCTGGAAATAATCGAACGGATATGGGAAGGAGGAATGGACATGGCGTTTGGGGTAACCCGGGATGAGCTCGCCCGCTGGAAGGCGGATGTCCTGGAGGGCAGGCTCGCCTTCCTGACCCACTATTGGTACGACGAGCGGTTCCCGGGCATCCGAACCGTCACCAAGGTCGGATGTGCGGACAAGGGGCGTCTTGCGGAATGGTGCCGGGCAAACGAGCTTAATCCGATCTACATCCACCAGCGTCCTCCCTTCCCTCATTATGACCTTATGGGGCCCCGCCAGAAGGAGATTCTTCTCCGTGAAGGGTTGCTGGACCACCTGGAACGCTTCGGGATGGAAGCAGAAAACAAGGCGGGTTCGGCCGTAAGGCGTCCGCCCGCCCGCTAAGCATCCAAAAAGAGCACCCCGAAAGAAAGACGAGCCGGTAAGGCCGGGCGTCTTCCTTCGGTGGTGCTCTTGCCGTTTACAGCGGTTACCCGCCGCTTGGTTCGCTCTACCTGCTCTCAATCGGCGTACCCGCTCAGGTAACCGTCTTCCCCGGAGGAGTCGTCGGGCTGACCTCCGGCGGGCTGACCGGCTTGATCTCCGGCGGCTGTGCCGGCTTCACATCCGGCGGAGCGGGCGGCTGAATCTCCGGCTTCGGCACCGGGTTCGGGCTCGTTTCCGGCGGAGTC
The DNA here is from genome assembly GCF_032268605.1 of Paenibacillus aurantius. Lineage (NCBI taxonomy): Bacteria > Bacillati > Bacillota > Bacilli > Caryophanales > Paenibacillaceae > Paenibacillus > Paenibacillus aurantius. Next base: position 596,653 of record NZ_CP130318.1, on the reverse strand, counting down.
TGCGGCTTTATTTCAGGTGTCACCTTAGGCGTTACCTCAGGTGGGATGGAAGGATTCATGGGTTGATCTTGCATGGGAAACACCTCCTGTCCTAATCCTTACCCAATTCCGCGAAGAATAATCGGCTGGGGAATCGGTTCTTGAAGGATCCTCCCGGACCTGCTACCCTAGTAAGTAGCGGAAACTACCCGCTATCCAAATTGAACCCTATGGTGATGGAATGCCCAACCTTAAGCTGCGGAAACACCCTATCCTTCAATGGCTGGTTATCCTATGTGTGTTAGCCTCCGCTTTCTTCTGTGCGTTCTCCATGACGGATCCCTTGCTTAAGGAGCCGAAGGAGATACGGCACGATCCCGCCAAACGGCTGGACGGTGTTACCCGGCAGTCTTCTTCCCCTCTGCTTCTCCTGAAGAAAGAACCGGCTGCTTTGTTCTTTCCGGTGGTGATGCTCCTTCTTCGCCAGATTCTGACGAAGACCCGGTACCTCTTCTTGTCCACCATTCCCATCCGGTTAAAGAAGCTGTTCCTCGATATCAACAAGTACCGGTGTCATTACATCCGGCCCTTCCGCTTAGCGTGTTCCTAACGTTAAGTAGAAGGAGGCGAAAGTTAAGTGGAGAATCCTAATCATCAACCGGAACCGAACCGGAACCCGGAGAAGCCCGATGTCGTCCTGAAGGAAATGAAGAAGACGCTTCTCTTCCTGGCGTTCACCGGCGTGGTGCTGGCCGTCGTTTACTGGCTGATTAAATAGACGATAATCAAGAGGAGTCCCTGGCCGCAGGGGCTCCCTGTTCTTTTTTGCTTTGCGGCCACGCCAAAAAAGCCGTCCCCGCCTGGGCCGGCTTACTTTAAAGCTTAGGTTATAACAAGGGACGAGGCGTGACAAACTAGGAAAAGAGACTGCCGCCTTGCGGCCAGCAAGCCCCTACAGCGGATGAACCAGCGCAAGCAGCAGACTGAGCACGGCCGCCTGGGCGAACGCCACCAGAACCCGGTTGCGTAGACGGTTCGGATTGAACGGGCCGCTCCCTCCCGTAAACCCGATGAGGGTAAGGCCGAGCCACCCCACCAGAAACAGGCCGGCAAAGAGAACGAGATAAATCATGATGCACCTTCCTTTAAAATGGTTAGGCAGTCCGCTCCCGGCCCATGGTAGCAAAAAGAAGCCTGCACAAAGAGGAACTCTTCCCGCGGCTTCTGGTCAGGCCATGCTCTAAATGGCCTTTCTGCGCACGACAATGGTTGCCTCTCCCGGTAACGCCTGCGAGGTTAGCTGACGGATTCGGACGTGAGAGTCGCCCTACCTTCCGGAAGCATCCGGAACGATTCACCCCATGAAGAAGCGGCGCGAGGCCGCCTGCCTTCGATTGGTTCCCCCGTTTCCAAGCCTGGCTTGGAATTCAGCGATCTAGACGATTTATTTCAAGACCAACAATTCGTTTGACGATTAACCGGACCGGATAATTCCGGCCACGAAACGTATCATACGCCACCCCTTTGCCCTCTGTAAAGAGGCGTTTCGGGACACGGGGAAGCCTATGGACCGATATAAGGCCATTACAAGCGCTTTCCGGAAGCGAAATCATGAATTTCCTGGCCCTTGCTCTCTTCTGCTGCTCTTTTGTCGGAAGTGCATAAAGAAAAACCGGCTGGCGAGGCCGGTTATTCAGACCGCGTCAGCCGGTTCTTTCGGTTCTTACGGTTCTTCCGGCTCTTTCCATAACAAGCGCCGCCCCCACCATAAGAATCAGCAGGAGCGATACGGCCGCCAGCAGCGACTGCGTGCCGAACACTTTCCAATGATCCATGCTCCAGCCCGTCAGCAGCGGAAGCACCGCTCCTCCCAGTCCGCCGGCTCCGATCAGCAGGCTCGTGGTCCGCTCCTCCCGGCCGGGGAGGAGATGGCTCGCATAAACGAGCGCGATAGAGAACAGTCCCGCCATGGCAAGACCCGCCAGCATAAGAAACCCGAAGGTCAGCCCGTAGTAAGGCGCGAGACGCAGCCCCGCCAGGCACAGCAGCGTGCCCGCGCAGCCCCAGACGAGGTATTTGCCGTATCCTACCCGCATCGACAGCGTCCCGGCAAAAATACGGCCGACCGCCATGGCGAGCCAGAACAGCGTGACGCTGACGGAGGCACCGGCGCTTTCCATACTGAATTTTTCCAAGAGAATAGAAGGAAAGAAATTCACCAGACTCATTTCAAGCCCCACGTATAGGAAGAAGAAGGCGACGAACAGGGAAAAATAAACCAGCGCCTTTCCCCGGTAGCCGGTTTCCTGCCCGGGCTCGGGCACGGTTTTCGGCTTGCGGGCAAGCGCGGCGTCGAGTTCGCCGAACGACAGGCGGGCCCACAGGATGGCCAGCAGGAGAGATAACCCGCCAACCGTGAGGAAAGAGGTATTCCAGAAGCCCAGCCATATGCAGATTCCCGCCAGAATCGGGATGACGAGCGCCCCGATCCCGAAGAATACCTCCAGCCGGCTCATATAGACGGCCCGCTTCTCCCCCGTGGAACTGATCACGAGCGCTCCGATGACCGCCTCGATGGTCCCGAAGCCGACACCGGCAACCGGGGCGGCGGCCAGCATCACTCCCCAGGGAGGCAGCACCGTATAGGTGATCTCCGCCGCGGTCAGCAGCCCGGCCGCCAGCACCAGCGTTTTTCTCGGGCCGGCTACGGTTAAGACAGCGGGCGTCACCAGGACCCCGAGCAGAAAACCGGCAAATTGGCTAAAGATAAGGGCGCCGCCCGCCTCATACGGCAGGCCGTAGTGCCGCAGCAGCTCCGGCATCACCGAGCCGGCCACCACGTGGGCGAGCCCGATCAGCAGATAGGACAGGCTGCCCATGGTCAAAAACTTTTTCATCTTCCTTCCCCTTTCCTTCCATCCCCATCCCGCGCAGAGCAAAGCCGCAGGAATGAACTCCTGCGGCGCGCTTCCAAACGGCTTATTCCCTTGTTCCACCGAAGGACCGGCTTAGACGTGAATGCCCGGAGGGAACCGGTCGTAATCGTCACCGGACGGATCGAAGCCGGCCCCCTCGGTCTCTTCATAGCTCCCCTCCGAACGGGGGGACGCGTGCATATAGGCCTCGGGGAGATCCTCCGCCACCACGTGAGCCGGAATACGGATCCCTTCCTCCGTCCCATAGGCGGAAAGCCGGAGCCCGTCCCCCGCCTCGCGTGCGGTTACGCGGAAGCCATCGCCGAGCCCATAGGCGGACGCGAACGCCTCCGTCTCGCCGACCGCTTCCCGCGGATCAAACGGGGACCCTCCGTAGGCCTGGGCAATTTCCAGCGCCGAGGTCAGGTCCCCTCTGGCCAGGTCCAGCCGGAGAACCGGACGGGCCTTGTAGCCCAGCTCGAGCAGCATGTCCATCGCCTGAGAGGCGGAAGGGGCGTCCGGAAAAGTAAAATAAATCGGTGCAGGCATTTTGAAGTCTCCTTTTGCGTTAATGCCGGCCAGCACCCCGGCGGGACATTCCCCGAGAGGCACTGGATCAGGTTACTTCTTAGCCTTTCCCCTGCAGCCGGTTCCCATTCCGGTTCCCCTATTCGGATCACGCCAAGTATTTGATTAATTTCTCGATCATGCCCTGGTACTGCTCGTCGGTAAAATAGACGCGGTTCGGATTGATCTCGAACGGCTGGCCCCACATCTCCATGTCTTTGTATTTCGGAACGATATGAAAATGCACGTGCGGCATCGTATCGCCGTAAGAGCCGTAATTGATTTTGTCCGGCAGAAAGGCTTTCTCGATCGCCCCGGCCACCTTGGCCATATCCGCCATCAGCAGGCTGCGGGTCGCCTCGGATAGATGAAAGATTTCCCTTTGGTGCTCGTTCAAGGCGATGAGGCAGCGACCGAAATAAGTCTGCTCCTTGAACAAATAAAGCGTAGATACGCTCAGCTCCATGATCTCGATCATGAGCTTCTCGAGCCGCTCATCCCGGCTGCAGTATATGCATTCCTGATGCATCGAAGAAAGCCTCCTTGACCTGCCAGCGGCCTTATCCGCAAAAGGGAGACCTTGTCATCCTTGTAATTCCCATGAGGAAAGGGAATAAGAACGGCGGATTACAAAGCCGTGCCCTAAGAGCTGCCGGATAAGCCGCTAGTTGCCTGTTCCCTTAAAACACTCTTTTAATACTAGCGAATTTTGTCGTTGCTGTCTATGCGCCCGGGGGCCGCCCGGCTCCCGTCAGAAGAAGGCTCACGGTCAGGTAAGCCGCTCCCGCGGAGCCCGCCAGCAGGCCGAGGGCCCCCCACCAGGGCAGGGTGGTGAACCCGATGACCGCCGAAACGGCCAGAAAGCCCGGCAGCATGATGCCGAGAGTCGTCCGGTGCATGGCCGTAAAGCGGACCCCTTCCTTCCAGCGGAAAAGGCCGATGAACGGGTGCTCGTTCACCCCGTTGACGTACAGCTTCGCGTAATAGGTGAAAAGCAGAGCCGCCGCCGGCCAAATGGCCCAATTCACCGGATGCGGCACGAAGCGGGCTCCCGCGAGGCAGACGCCCGTCAGCTGCAGATAGGTCACCAGCGCGCTGCGGCTGCGGAAGAAGGCTTTGATCTGGGCCTCCGCCAACCCGTTCTCGGCTGTCCGCTTGCGGAACAGCCGGTTCGAGGACCGGAAAAGAAGCGGTCTTCTCCGTCGGATAAGAGGTTTGCGCGCCGCCATCTCCCCAAGCAGCAGCTTGGTCAGGGCAAGCTTGGCCTCCAGCTCCCGGTCGGCATCGTGCAGGAAGGTTCCCTTCTGCTCCAGCCGCTTCCCTGCGGCATAAGGCAGGGACGCCAGAAGGAGCGCCGCCGCGAGCCAGAAGGGAACCCCGCCGGCGGAAGCGGCTTGAACGGCGGCTGAGAAGACAACGCCTCCGGCCATTAGCAGAAGAAGGCCCAGGCCCCATTTTTTGAGCCCCGCCCAGCGGAAATCCCCCCACTGCCCGGCCAGGGCGAGCAGGAAAGTGACGGGAACCAGCACCGTAAGCAGCCGGGGCAGGACCAGGGCGTCCAACCCGTAGCCCTTTATAAGCAAAGGTGCAAGCAGCGCCAACGCCGCCCCATTCCGGAGCACGAATGCGCCAAGCGAATAGAGCATGCCCCGGGCCATCAGCTTCCGGACCCAGTTGGTTCCCTGCCGCAGGAACAATTGGTCCCCGGCCTCTACGTAATAACGAACCTTGCCGGTCAGGACCAATAGAAACAGCCCCGCGTACCACAGCGGAAGCGGCACCCAGGCAAGCCAGCCGGGAGCCTCCATCCACCAGCGGCTGTATTGGTAACCGGCGAAGAGAAGCGCCGGCACCACGATATACAGCGCGACGGTCCAATCCATGACGGTAGCCAGCGCCTTGGCCTGGTATACCCAATAGCTGCGCACCCGGCGGGCAAACAAGCGGTTGATGGTTACCATGGGAGCCCTCCTACAGCAGAGAATGGAAGCAGTCGAACAGGCTGCCGCCCGGCAGGCCGCACCTTTGCCGGACCGCTTCCAAGTCCCCGCGGGCCACAAGACGCCCTTCCGACAGGAGCACGAACGAATCGCAGATCCGCTCCGCCGTATCGAGCACGTGGGTCGACATGAGCACGCCGGCTCCCCGCCCTCTCTCTTCCTTCAAGCCCTCCAGAAAGTCCTTGGTCGCCTTTGGATCGAGCCCGATGAACGGCTCGTCCACGATGTACACCTCCGGCTTCTGCAGAAAGCCCAGAATGAGCATGATCTTCTGCTGCATCCCCTTCGAGAAGCTCGCGGGCAGATGATGGCGCACCTCCGTCAGCCGGAACCGCGCGAGAAGCTCCTCCGCCCGGGCTTGGAAATCCGGGAGCGGATGCTCCATGGACGCCGCGGCGAGCTCCAGGTGCTCCCACAGGGTCAGCTCATCGAAGAGGATGGGATGCTCCGGAATATACCCATAGGTCCCCTTTCCGGCCATCACCACGTTCCCCTTCATCTCGCCGAGCAGACCGAGCAGGGCTTTGATCGTCGTGCTTTTGCCGGCTCCGTTCGGCCCGATCAGCCCCACCAGCTCTCCGGCCCGAACGGAGAACTTGATCTCTTGGATGACGTCCGGCCGGTCCTTATAGCCCGCCTTCTCAATCTCTACTTCCAGCACGTTCATTCGCTTTCCCTGCTTTCCTTGATGAATCTTCCCCCCGGGCGTTATCCTTCGGATTCCCCTCTGCTTTCCTTGTGATTTTCGTGCGCATACGGAGGTTTTCTCGCCAACCGAGTTACCGGATAAGGCACTCTAGGTATGTACGAAACTCGCGGCAAAATGTTTCCCCCTCCGGCATAGGCCGTGTCCCCCCCTCATAGGATAAGGAAAAACCTATCCATCGACCAAAGGAGGTGCATCTTCATGCCGCAAGACCCTTCGCCGCAGAGGCAGTCCCCCGACGTGGAGGAGAACAAAGTGTATGCCATTCTGGCCTACATCCTTTTCTTTATCCCTTTAATCGCCGCCAAGGATTCCCGCTTCGCCGCCTACCACGCCAACCAGGGGCTGACTCTCTTCCTGACCGCCGTGATCGCCAATGTGGTGCTCACCATCATCCCCATTGTAGGGTGGATTCTGCTGCCCTTGGCCAACCTGTTCTGCGTCGTGCTGGCGGTTCTCGGCATCGTGAATGCCGCGAACGGAGTCGAGAAGCCCCTGCCGGTTATCGGAGGCTATACCCTGCTCAAGTAGGCCCCAGCACCATAAGGCCCCTGCCCAAAAAGGGACAGGCCGCCTTACGGCAGCAACCGCCTTCCCAAAGCCGGACCGTTTCCCCCAAGTCCAAAAAGGCGCAGCTCCCTCCACCGCATAACGCGGAGGAAGGAGCTGCGCCTAGGAGGGAAGGAACCGGAGTCAGCCTGCGGAAGGATAGGGACCGCGGCCGGTGTTGGCCGAACGGGAGGGCTTTGCAGGCTTCCGCCGGCTCTCCTCCGGGGGAGGCACCGCTGTTGGTCCGGTGGAGCCCGACGGGACGGCAGGGCCCGGGTCTATCGGTTCGGAGGTTCCTTCTCTTGTCCTCCCGCAAGGGGGGTTAGGGAAGGCGGCGAGCCGGATTCTTCCTCCCCGTCCTCCTCCACATAGCGCTTAAGCGCCGACAGCCGGTTTTCCCAGAACCGTTCGTAGTAAGCGAGCCACCTCTTCAGCTCCAGCAGGGGCTCAGGATCGAACCGGTACCTCGTCTCCCGGCCGACCTTCCTCTCCTTGACCAGTCCGGCGTCCGCGAGAATGCGAAGATGCTTGGAGACGGCTGTACGGGACATCGGGTAATGTCCCGAGATGGCGTTAACGGGCAGCTCCCTTTCGTCCAGCAGCTTCAGCAGGCTTCGGCGCGTCGGGTCCGCAATGGCCTGGAACACATCGGGCTTGGACGAGGCCCTGGCCATTCTAGGCCTCGACGTAAGCGGAAAGCTTCTTGACGAGCCCCGCCCAGCCTTGAGCCATCGTCTCCCGGACTTCCCGGTGGGATTGGCCGAATTCGGTTACGCCCTCCGCGTTCCAGCCCGAGTGGGTCAGGGTGAATTCAGTCGCGTCTCCCGCTTCCTTCAGCTCGAAGGTCAAGGTCCAGTCCTTTCCCCACGAGAAGGACAAGCGGTTGGGAGGATCCAGCTCGGTTACCTTGCACGGCGACTTGCCGAAAGGACCGGCCTCCAGATGGAATTCATAGCCTTCCTCCGCCTTGAAATTATTGGGCATGAACCAGGCGGCGATGCCTTCGGAGGTGGCGACCGCCTCCCATACCTTGCGGATGGGGGCATTCAGGGTCAGGGTCTGGCGGATGGGGGGCAGCGTATTGGTTGAGCTCATGATTCGATAAACCTCCTGTTAATGGGTTGATGGTGAAGTCGGGAGAAGCCGCCTTCCAGCGGAACGGACAGGCAGCGGTTACTTCTTAGGCTTGACTTTGTCCACGTGACGGAACCGGAGGGCCGACCAAGTGTCGTCGACCGCAACATTGCTGACGGGCCGGTAGGGAGCCTTTCCCTCTACAAGTGACCAGAGCCGGTCCCGGTTGACATCCGTCTTGATCTTAGAGCTCTGCTTCGGATAGGTAATCCAGAAAACGGCATCCTCGGCCAGAAAGGGAACCGTTTCGGGAACCCATTTCTCCACCTCGGAGGAATCGTTAACGAACAGCTGAACGAAGGGGTAGGTTCCTTCCGGAGAACCTTCTTCCTCCACCCCAAGGCGGTACCCTTCCGGTGCGTTCAAGACAAGGGCCCTTCCTTCCTTGTATTTCAGCTTCTTCAAAAGCTCTTCCTGCATCTTCGCTCGTCCTTCCCCGACAAAATCAAACGGCAGCGGCCGCCTGTCATTTGGAAACCTTTCGGTTTCCTTTCACACCTCTGATTATAGGAAACCTTTTGGTTTCCTGTCAACCCTTTTTGTCCAAGTCTGCCCCGTTCCCCATTAGTCTTCCCCTAAACAATCCTGAACCATCTTAAGGAGGGAAGGATGCAGCCTTGGATGGGCCGCCACCAGATAAGGCTCCCGCTCCAGCTGCTCCAGCGTCTCCACCGGGTTGCCCCTGTAATCCGTGATGACGGCTCCCGCTTCCCGGGCCAGCACCATCCCCGCGTACAGGTCCTCCCCTTCGGACTGGTAGAGAACGATCCCCTGCAGGTCTCCGCGGGCAAGCATCGCCCAGGTAAGGGAGGGCGCCCATACGCGCAGCACCCTTTTGACCCGGTCTTCCAATCCATGGCGGAGCCTTTTGCAGGCATTGTCCGCTTTGGCCACCTTATGTCCCTGTATCCAGGACAAGGTAGCCCGGGTCATTTCCCCCGGCGGTTTCATGTGAATAGGCCTACCTTCCATCCGGGCCCCTTCCCCGTCCGCTGCCGAATAAAGCATCTCCAGATGGGAATCATACACCACTCCTACCACCGGCCGGTTCCGGAAGGTGAGGGAAACGGACACGCCGTACAAGGGCAGCCCCATCGCATAATTGTTGGTCCCGTCCAACGGATCGACGTGCCATACGTACACGTGCTCTTCTCCGTCCGTTCCTCCTTCCTCGCTGATGATCCGGTGATCCGGATAGCGCTCCCTCAGGATGGCGACTGCCCTCTGATCCGCCAGCCGGTCCACCTCCGTCACCAAATCTCCGTGCTCGTCCTTTTCCTCGGTATGAAACTCCCCGCTGAACCGTTCCTTGGCCAGTCTGCCGGCTTCCTGCGCCGCTTTCTCCGCTGCTTCCCGCGCCTCTTCCCACCGCTTCTCTCTCATGGACACATCCCTCTCCTCTTATCTTCCAGGAAAAGTATATCACCATAGAGCTTCCCCTGCGGCTAAAAAACCGGTTTCCGTTCCAAGGATGGAAACGGCCCGCTCCGCTGCAGGGACATACGAAAGGCCCGGGCTTGATTCAGCCCGGGCCGGCAGCCACTTTTGCTAAGGCTCTTGCGGAAGCTAGTGCCTTATTCCGTAACTTTATTGGCGAGTTAACCTCCGTATGTGGCGGATAAGGCACTAGTCAACATAAACAGGGTTCGTAAACCCGATCATCGTATGCGCCCCGCAAAAGACGCCCGTCAGCTCGCCCCGCAGCCAAGCGACTCCGCTCATATCGAGCGTCAGCTCCGCTTGGGGCCGCACCCGGGTAAGTGCGACGGAGGCCAGCTCGCCCCGGTTGCTCATCAGCCTCATCTGCAGTGTCCCACCAGGGAGCTCCCAATGGCCCGCCCGCGCCGTGAAATCAACGCCGGCCGTCACCGTGGCCTCCGGCCTCCCGCCGGCGGGCAGGGACACCTCATCCCCGAGACCGCAGCGGTGCCCCTCCGCTGTCGTGAGGAAGAGCTCCGGCCGCGGTCCCATGGACACGGCGACTCTTCCCCGGCGAAGCGCTTCGAGTGCCGCACCGGCCAAGCCGGCCGAAGCCTGCGTCTCGGCCGAGAGGCCCAGGTACGTCGCCGAGACCGGCTCCGGCACCGGGTCGGACACGTGCCAATCCCGCCCCGAGGTGGCGGCGATGCGGTGTCCCCGGTTGAGCAGGTCCGTCCACAGGGCGAAGGCCCGGGCGTTATTGCGGCGGATGGACGGGAACAGGCCCGACCAGACCTCGACGTAATCGACCTCGTTCCAGTCGGACACCTCGAATTCCCAGAAGCAGCCCGTACACATCGGGCTTCCGACGCGGAAGGGATGGGCCACGCCCACGAGGCCGCCCTGGCGGTGCACGCCTTCGATGCCGCGATGGATGTGGAACGGACTGAGGTTGCGCCAGTCGACGTATTCCGTGATGCCCAATGTCAGCATATGGCCGAAGAAAGTCGTCCACTCCAGACCCGGGATGACTTCCACCCCGGTGGCGGCCGTCACCTCCTCCCGGCCGGTGAGACCCGTCATCGTATTGTGATCGGTCAGGGCCACCGCCTCCAGCCCAAGCGACCGGGCCGCCTCGGCCAGCTCCAGAAGCGACTGCTTGCCGTCGCTGTGGAACGTATGGCAGTGCAGCTCCGCCGGCAGCCACCGGATCATAAGCCATCCCCTCCTTCCCAGACGTGCAGGCGGTACCGGCATTCCTCCGTGACGACGCAGTGCAGATTGATCATGACCGTAACCTGCCCCCTCGGGAACACGCCGGGCACGAGACCGGGCGAAGCTTCCGTCCCGGTGATGATCAGGTGCTGGTCGGGGTCATGCCGGTGTCCGGCGCCCCGGAACCCGTCTTCGTCGTCGAACGACAAGGTCAGCAGGTTGTTAAGGGGGCTGTACTCCTTCCACCCGTCGCCGATGGCTCCCTGTCGTTCGGCAGGAAGGTACCGGCCCAGTCCTTCCCGGATCAGCTCTTCCGTCAGCTGCTCATCGGCCAGCGTCTTCGGCTCGTAAGCAAAAGCCACGTGAAGCTCACGGCATTCCCGGTGCAGGTGGAACGTATAGGCGATGTGGCTCTTCGAGCAGCTTGGCGTAACCATGCCTTCCGCCTTCAGCAGCGTGTTCATGGCGTTCCCCTCCTCCACATCGTCTGCCTCGGCTCCGCCTTCGTCACCACCACCGCCCTTGCCGCACGGATCGGCGGCAGCGGGGCATAGTCCTCATCGAGGAACAGGGCCTTAAGCTCCGGCACGGTGACCGACTCTTCTCCGCCGGGAAGCCAGACGGCGCAGATCTCCTCGATATCCTCATAGTCCGTCCCTTCCGGAAGCCGGACCGTCGTCGAGAATTGGGCGTAAGGACCGTCGTACGCGCAGCGGAAATTGCCCTGCCGCAGGTCGCCGAAGCTGCTCGAATACCAGCCGCCGTCCTTCAGCTTCACCTGCACATCGATCGAGGTCTTCTGCTGCGGATCCTGCGTGATTTTGGCCGTCTGAACATACAGGTAGTTCCGCAGATCGCCAAGCCGGTACGTATTGAGGATGGTCGGCTTCTCCGCCGGATACTGCCGCTCCATTTCCCAGGCGGTAACCTGATACGTGAACGGGAAGGCGTCCATCACCCGCTCGCGCGGTTCTTTCATCTGGTCCCAGGCATAGACCGGCGGAAACAGAAACCGGTACGCGGATGTGACGGTATGATCGACCATGCCGTTCGTCGTCGCCGCCTGCAGCACGGGATGCCCGCCCAGCGCGGTTCCCCCGGCGAATTCGGTCCTCATGTGGTGAGGACCCTGGAAAGTCGCCTTTCGGACCTCTCCCGCCTCATTCAGCTCCACCCGGTACACCCATTCGATATCGGTCGTCCTCCCCCATTTGCTCATGAGCAGCGGCGTCGGCGTCCCCTCGTCCTCATGGGAGAACATGATTTGGTACTCGATCGCCCTGCCGTCCGCGAGCGGCTCTGTGAAGTAGAACATCAGCAGCGGCGTATCGGTATAGCGGCTCTCGTACGGGTGGTACACGTTCCGGCCGTACAGCACCGGCGCATGCCGGTAAATCTCGTGCATCGGGGACTCCCCCGGCACCAGTGCGATCCGGACCGAATCGATCCACGCACGCGTCACCTGCGGCGACGACAGCTCCCGCTGAAACTCGAAGCGCAGCGTGTAACGGCCGGGCTCCAGCCTGCCGAGCAGACGCCGGTACTCGAGCGGTCGGCTGCCGTAGAACAGCACGCAGTCCTGGTTGTATTCCTCCTGCAGCCAAATCCGCACCACAACGGACTCGTAATCGGTGACCCGCCAATCGCTTTCCGACCTGGCGTTCAGCTCCAGCTCGGCAAACCCTCCTTGCGTCAGCTCGAAGGGTATCGTCCAATCCTGGCCTTCCTTGAGTTCCACTCCGCCGGGTGACTGCGCCTCAGCTATATCCTGCTTCATAACCGTTTCCCTCCGTGTCGGTGGTCTCTCTGTATGCTTTTGAGAAGGGCAGGCTCCTCCCTCTATCCGGTGGGAATCGCCTGCCCCCAAGCCTTCCTTAATGCATCGAAGCTTTATCGTCCTTAATCATCGTCCGAATGTAGAAATAGCCCATGACCGAGCACAGCACGAACATGAAAACGGCCGTCGCGCTGGCCAGCTGCGTCTCCTGGTACACCGAGAATACCTGCCGCATCGCCACACCGAGCACCTGCGGCGAGTTCGGCCCGATCAAGAACGGTGCCGTGAACCCGCCGATAATGCCCATGAAGCTGAATGTGACCGCCACAAGCATCGTCCGGTAGGAAAGCGGAACAATCAACTTAAAGAATATGTTCAGCCGGCCCGCCCCCACATCCTTGGCGCTCTCGATGACCGAATTCGGGATACCCGCCAAGGCGGAGGTGAGCAGCATCGTGGTAAATGGGATGTTGAACCACAAATTGGCGAGAATGATCCCTTTGTAATCGAAAATGATGCGTGGAATCGTCTCGATTCCGAAGGGCAGCAGGAGCCGCGACAGCCAGCCGTGATTGCCGTACATGTTAATGATCCCGTAGGACGCAATGACCGATGGAATAAAGATCGGGATCATGTACATCTTGCGGATGCCGGCGACGATCGGACCGCCGCTGAAGCGCATGTAGACGGCGAGCGCATACGAGATGAGCAGCACGAGCACGACCGAGATGACCGTCAGCTTCAGCGTGAACCAAATGTTGCCGGCCATCACCTTATCGGTGAACAAAGTTTGATAGCTCTGCAGGGAATAATTCCCCTGGTCGTCCTTCAGGCTCTCGTTGATGGCCAGAAGGATCGGAACGATGACGACGAGGCACAGCAGCAGGAATGCGGGAAAAACCAGCGCCAGCCCCAGAATGCCTTGCTTGACCGCCTTACTCATTGCCCACCCGCCACGTCCTGCTGCCAGCGCTTCTGGATTTCCTTGCCCAGATCGCCGAGGTTAAAGGTCCGGTAGCCTCCCGCCACATCCTTGAATTTATCCTGCAGCTCCTTCGGCATTTCGGACCACTTGATGCCCGGATACCCGTACATCTTGTTCACGATGACCGTCTGCGCCTCTGGGGTGAGGACGAAGTTCAGGAAAGCGGCAACCGAATCGAGATGCTCGGACAGCTTAGGCGCCATCAGATACGTCGGACCCCCGGTAAAAGACGGATTGATCTGAGTCAGCTTCGTCGTGTCAGGCAGCACCTTCTTGCTGATCTGCTCCAGCGCCATATCGGACCAGGCCGGGATGATGTCAACCTCGCCGTTGGCCATAAGATCGAGCGTCCCCTGGTTTTTCTTCGGGTAAACGCCCTTCTGATACATGTAGGGGTGAAGCTCTTTCAGCAGGGCGAACCCTTTGTCCCACTGCTTCATGATTGCCGGGTCCTGACTCGTGCTTGCCTCCGGCGGCAGGAAGTTGTAGATAGCCGTCTGCACGAAGGAGTCGCCCGAGCCGCCCGTCGCCGGATCGTTATAAGCGAAGCGTCCCGGATGCTTGCGGATCCAGTCGTACAGCTCGTCGGCCGTCTTCGGCGGTGTCGCCACCTTCGCGCTGTTATAAGCCAGAATGACGGCGGACGCGCGGTACGGAATGCCGGCGCCGTTCAAATTCTTCAGATTGTTCGGATCGATCTTGCTCAGGTTCGGAATTTTGGAATTGTCAAAGGAGGCCCACAAATCGGATTTCATGCCCTTGGTCAGGTCGCTCAGACTGCTTTCGTACAGATCGATATTGCCCGACTTCTGTCCCGCCTGCTTGGCGGCCATGATCCGGTCGAAGGTGGATTGCCCGCCGGAGCCGGAATCGATATACACCAGCTTGACCTTCACATTCGGATTGGCCTTCTCGAACATCGGCACCAGCGTTTCCCACAGCTCCTTCACATTCAGCGAACCGGTAAAATAGAACTGCATCTCGTCCGGCTTGCCCTTGCCGTCCCCTCCCGTCCCGGACACTGCCTTATCCCCGCATCCGGCAAGCGCCGACAAGACGAGTACCGAAGCCAGCGCCATTCCCAACCGTTTCTTCCTGGTGACCATCCTCATTCCTCCTCAGCATATTTTTCTTAGGCCGGCCGGTAAGCCAGTACCTTGGAAAACGTCAAACCGACAAGCTGACCGGGACGAAGCTCAGGCACTTTATCCCGCGGTATAAAGGCTTTCAGCACACCCGCCGGCGTCTCCAGCGACACCTCGGCGTAATGCCCGAGCACCATGATCTGATGAATGCCGGCGGAAAGGCCCTCCTCCGGCTTCGTCAGGACGATATCCTCCGGACGGACGGCGATAACCGCCTCGCCGGAGAGGCCCTCCGGGTTATCGTAAGAAAGCGGGCCCACCTGGAGCCGGCCGCCCTCGGCCGTGCCCTTGATGAAGTTCATCTTGCCGATGAACTGGGCGGCGAACAACGTCCGCGGGTGGTCGTAAATTTCCTGCGGCGTGGCCATCTGCTCGATCCGGCCCGCATTCATGACGACGATTTTGTCGGAGATCGAGAGCGCCTCCTCCTGGTCGTGCGTCACGAACACCATCGTGAGCCCCGTGCTTGCCTGAATGTCGCGAAGCTCCTCGCGCATCTCGTGACGCAGCTTGGCGTCGAGCGCTGAGAACGGCTCGTCGAGCAGCAGCACCGCCGGCTCCAGCAGGAACGCTCTCGCCACGGCAACGCGCTGCTGCTGGCCGCCCGACAGCTCCGCCGGATACTTCTTCTCGCTGCCCGGGAGCCGGACCAGCTCCAACACCCGCTTCACGGCCGCCTCGATTTCTTTTCCGCTTTTCTTGCGGATTTTGAGTCCGAAGGCCAGGTTGTTGAACACATTCATATGCGGCCACAGGTTGTAGCCCTGGAACACCATCGCGGTCGGCCGCTTCTCCGGAGGCAGCTTCCGAACGCTCCGCCCTTCGATCTGAATGTCGCCCGAGTCCGGATCGATGAAGCCGCCTATGCTGCGGAGCACGGTCGTTTTGCCGCAGCCCGACGGGCCGAGCAGCGTAACCAGCTCGCCCTTCTGCACATCGAGGGAAATGTCCGTGACGCCCTCTCCCGTTTTGTAGCGTTTCGTCAGATTTTGAATGGATAGCTGAATCATGGAAACCTCCCTCTCGTCATCGCTCACGCTATTTCACTTGGAAGCCGCTGGACATCACGTCGGCCGATACGAACCGCTGCGCCGCCAGCAGCAAGACGATCGTCGGAAGCGTCAAAATAATCGAGAAGACCGCTCCCGCCGTGCTTGGATAATCGGAAATGATCGAATACATGACGACCGGCATCGTACGGAAATCCGGAATACCGACGAGATAGGTCCCCTGAGCTTCGTCCAGCGAGTTCAGGAACGTAAAGATCGAAGCGACTGTGATGCCCGGCAGCGCCATCGGGAAGGTGATGCTCCAGAACACGCGAAACGGGCTCGCCCCGACGTCCCGGGCCGATTCCTCCTGGGACTGGTGCACATTGCGGAAGGCCGACGACGGGATCCACGTCATGAACATGAGCGTGTTGACGATATGGATGAGCACGACGCCCATGAACGTGTTCATCAGACCGAGCTTGTAGAACAGCACGGCGATCGAGACATACAGCCCCATCTTGGGGAAGGCGTGGGTCAGCAGAAACGAGAACAGAAACAGACGGCTCAGCGGAAACCGGATACGCGCAAAAGCATAAGCCGCCGGAATGCACAGCACAATCGAGAGAGCGGTTACGACGGTGGCGATGAGGAAGGACAGGCCGATCGACTTCACGACCTCGTCCTTGGAGAGCACGAATTTCCACCAGTCGAGCGACCACGACTGCGGAATCGGGGCCGGATACTGCCATTTGCCGGTAAAGGCCAGAAGCAGCAGATTGAGCAGCGGTCCCATGAAGAAGACGGCGAAGACGACAAGCAGAAGGAATTCGATCCATTTTCGTTTCCCGGCATTCTTGAAATACCAAAGCATGCTTACCGATTCTCCCCTCGATAGCGGATTAGGCGTTCCCGCTTGCTGACGCGCAGGAGCCGCGGATAATGAGCTTCGTATCGAACAGCTCCGGTTCAGGATTAAGCGCTTTATCTTCCATCATGCGTAAAAGCAGTTCTGCTGCCCGGCTGCCCATCCGCGGGCGCGGCTGCTCCATCGTCGTCAGCTGGATCCAGTGAAGCTCCGCCAGATTCAAATTGTCGAAGCCGATCACCGACACCCGCTGCGGTACCGGAATCTGCCGCCTCGCTAACCATTCCAGCGCACCGATGCCGAGCAGATCGTTTGCGGCGAAAACCGCCGTCAACTCAGAATGGCGGGCGTACAGCCGCTCCATCGCTTCCCTCCCGTCGCGGATGGAGCGGCCGCCGGTCTCCACGTGCGTCGGATCGCAGGGCAGCCTGCTGAGCTCCATGCGCTCCCGGTAGCCGCGGAGGCGCTCGTTACCGATGAAGGAATTGTCCGGCATGCCGATGAAGCCGATGTGCCGGTGGCCGAGTCCGATTAAATGGTCCATCGCATCGAGCGCCGCCCGGTGATGATCGACGTCGATAAAAGGCATGGACAAACCCGGCGGGGTTCGTCTGCGCAAGAACACGGCCGGCATGGGCAGGTTCGTCAGCAGGTCGACGAACTCTTCATCCAAGTGATCCGGAGTAAGGATGAGGCCGTCGTACTGACGCTCCATCGCGGTCATCAGGAACTGCTTCTCCTTGGCCGGGTTGCGCTTGGTGTTACCGTAAATGACCTGGTAGCCGTGCTCGAACAGCTTGCTCTCGACGGCGTCGCCGAGCTCTGAGAAGAACGGGTCGGCTATGTCGGGGATCATCAGGCCGATCGTGAACGTCTTCTTCTGGATGAGCCCCTTGGCCAGCGCATTCGGCCGGTAATTGAGCGCGCGGACCGCCTGCATCACATTGCTCTTCGTTTCCTCGCTGACGTCCGGATGATCGTTCATCGCCCGGGAAACGGTCGAGACGGAAATGCCCAGATGCTTCGCGATGTCCTTGATATTGGCCACTTTGTCACCTCGCTTTCGTTTCCGGTATCGTTACCGGAAACGTTCCCGGTAACGTTTGTTATCATATTACTACGCTTTGGTAGCGGTTTCAAGAACATTTTTCCTGTCACGATCCCTAACCGCAGCCTTCTCTTTTGGAGCATGCATCGAGGCCTGCAATACCCGAACGGCTTGATTCTGATTGTCGCACCCTTAAAATATTGCTTTCAAGTTATATAACCATGTGGTAATATAGTGAGCATGAAGCCTGTTAATCTCTTTGAAGTGCTCGCGGAACCGAACCGCCGAACAATTCTCGACTACCTGAGGATGAAAGAGCGGTCGGTCGGCGAGCTGGTCGCCCTGTCGTCGCTCAGCCAGCCCGGCATCTCCAAGCATCTAAGGATCCTTCGTGAGGCTGGCCTCGTCTCGGTCCGAAAAGAAGCACAGAAGCACCTTTACGGGCTGCGTGCGGAGCCGCTCGAAGCCATCGACCACTGGCTCGAACCGTACCGCTCGTTCTGGTCCGGCAAACTGGATGCCCTGGAACGGCATCTCGATGAAGAGGAGGATGTTTGATGTTAGCTGTTGTGAAGAAAACCGGGGAGGGGTACACCGCCCGTTTTGAACGCCGCCTGAAGCACTCCGTCGAGAAGGTCTGGGCCTCCCTGACGAAGAACGAGAAGCTCGCCCAATGGTTCGGGCAGCTTCAGATTCAGGAGCTTCGTCCGGGTGGAATCATCCGCTTCGACATGAAGAACGGCACGTTCGAGGAACTCGAAATTCTGGAGGTTAAGGAGAAGGAAGTGCTGGAATACACCTGGGGCAAGGACCGCGTCCGCTTCGAGCTGTATCCGGAAGGCGATGGCTGCCGTCTCGTGCTGATCGAGACCATCGTCCAAATGACCGGCCATACCCCGAAGGACCTGGCCGGCTGGCAGGTGTGCCTCGGCCTTCTGGAGGCGGCGGTTGACGGACAGCCGAAAGAGCTCGACAAGAGCGAGTGGGAGGTCTATTACGCCCAATATGAGGCCGAGCTGAAGCCTTGGCTCGAGGAGAAGTAGGCGAAACGGCCAAAAGGCGCTCTCCAAGTCATCCGGAATGACTTGGAGAGCGCCTTTTTGTTTTGTTGTTTCAGCTATCGGTTTCGCGTCCGGCCTGGTAACCAAGCGACTGGTCGGAAATTCTAATGAATCGTACACTGCTTATTCGCTTCAAAAAGACCCTTCGTAAATTCTAACGAATCCTCCACACCCTATTCGGCCCGACCCCCGGTAAAAAGGAGCGTTAGAGAGCCAATAACACGACCAGGATTCGTTAGAAGTTTGGCAAGGCCGTTTTCGGCTAAATAAGGTTCCCCCGATTCGTTAGAGAGCGAGTGAACCAAAGGCTGGTCCTCTCTTCCTTCCGCTTTAGCAAAGCGCGCCGACCGGCCCCCCCCTGCGAGGACTCGGCGGCAGGCAAGACGGTCCCTTTCCTCGCGGATGGACGCAGCAGGGCAAGCCGCGTGCCGACCGGCCTAATCTGCCCCCCCGTACGCGAACGCAGGGCAGCCCCCCCGCCTCTTCTGCTCTCAAGAGGAGTGGGGCCCTCCTCTCCTTCTTGAAGCAGCAGCCGGTTGCTTCTGCCCCGAAGCCGTGCCCGGCTCCTTGATTAATGATTGATCAGACGAAGCGTCGAGGTTTTCTCCGGCTTGTCCTTCTTGATCTCCGCGCCGTAATAATGACACAGCATGTTGACCAGGTCCGCGTCATACATCATGTCGCTCCAGCGGTAGAGCTCATCCAAGGCGGCCTCGATGCCGAGGACCGTTCCTTTTCTTTTGTCGTAGGAGGTCGCTGCCGCAAAGCTGTCCGCCACCCGGAGAATCCGGGCGTTCAGCGTAATGTCCTCCCACGTGCGGTAGTACGGGTACCCGGTGCCGTCCAGGTTCTCGTGATGCTGCAGAACGGCTTCCCCGTCTACCAGCCCCCGGTCGATGAAGGGCTTCAGGATGTCCGCGCTGTATTGGGGATGCATGAGGATCGAAGGGGTGCCCGACTCGTCCAGATTGGCCTCCACTTTGTAAGTCACCCGCAGCTTGCCAATGTCCATCAGGAGGGCCGAACGGTACAGCACCTCCTGCTCCTTGCCGCTCAACCCGAGCCCTTGGGCGAGAAGCAGGCTGTAGTACGCTTCGCGAAGGGAATGTTCGTATATGAATATATCGTGGGCTTTCATTCGTTTTAGCAGGAAAGATGTCTGTTTATTGTCCCGGGCGAACTGCCCGGCCAGCTGAACCCACTCGGTGGCGGGGGATGCTTGGTTTTTCATGGGAACCACTCCTTTGCCTATCCCTGTATGGTGCGCGTTCGTTGATGTGGTTTCTCTATAGTCTATTTTCTTATTATTTAGACAAAAAAAGTATCACCGAAGCTTCTTATCTTTACTTTTTCAGGAAATGACGTGAGATGCCACTAACTTCCTACCTGAAGAGACATAAATCGACAATTCCCTTCCCGAACGGCCGATGGATAGGAAGCTCCCGTCCTCACCGCCTCCTTCCCGGCCCGCCGGCATGACAAAAACCCCCTCCCGGTAAGGAAGGGGGTTCCTGCGGTAAGACATAAGTCCTACCGGATAGGAAACGGCGGGATATGAAAACAGGACTAGTCCGGGGGCTGGGTATAGCCCATTTGGTACACGAGCGCGATGAGCTGGGAACGGTCCGACACGCCAAGCTTGTGAAAGATGTTCGTCATGTGGTTCTTGACCGTATGCTCGCTTATAAAAAGCTTCTCGGCAATGTCCCGGTTGCTCCGGCCCACCGCCACGAGCCCGAGCACCTCCTGCTCCCGCGAGGAGAGCGACGTCAGTTCCTTGATCGCCTGGATCGGATCGTGGCGGGTTTCCTCGCGCGCAGCCGCCGACTGCGTCACGGACACCTCCAGATCCACGATCTCCTGGCGTCCGAGGAAGGAGACGAACGCCTCGCGCAGCTCGGGGTGAACCCGCTCGCCTGTCCGGGCCAGCGCGCCCTTGCGGCCGCTTACGCTGTCGAGCGCAAGCGCGGCCACCTGGGCGGCGCGGCTTGCGCCGGACGCGTCCGCTTCCCCCGCCCGCTTGCCGCGCAGAAGCTGCAGCTCCTCGAGCGTCTGCTGAAGCGACGGCCGGAGCGACAGCCCGCGCAGCAGGCTGACGTCGTAGCCGGCCAGCAGGCAGGCATCGCCCGCATCCTTGATCTCACGCTCGGCGAGCTGCTGCTCACGGGCAAACGCAATCCCCGTTTCCTTGGCGGCGCGGGACAGCTCGTAGCCGTCCGGGTCCCACTGCTTCAGGCTCAGGTGAAGCACCTCCACCGTGTTCGGCTCCTTGTCGCTTTCTGTCTCCTTGATGCGGTGGATCGCCCCGCTCGCCACAATGGCCAAGCTTGTTATAAATTCCTTATATTCCTCAAAGTCGGAAGCGCGGCGCAGCGCTATGCACAGAACCCCGAGGAATTCGTCCTGGTACATCAAGGGGCATTCCAGCACCGGGCTGCCCTGGAATTCCCCAATCCCGGCAGGAGGCCGGGACAATCCTTGCGCAGCGCCGCTTCCGTGGCGTTTCATTAAATCCTTTATGTATGGTTCGACCTGATTCTGCTGGAGGCCCCGCGAGACCATCTGGGCTTTGCCCTCCGGCCGGCACAGCATAATGGCGGAGAACGCTCCTTGGGCCAGATTAAGCCCCATGTCGATCAGAATGAAGAGCACGCGCTTTATATCCGAGACCACCGTCATCGTGCGGCACAGCTCCATCAGCATGGTGAGCCGCAAATAATTCATGTTGCGGTCTTCCCTCAGCGCCTGGAACGTCTGCCTCGAGCTGAGCAGCGAGGTTATCATTTGGGCCAGGTCGATAATCTCCTCCGGAATTTCGGCGGTCCGCCGGGTCCCCCCGAACAGGATCCCCGTCACGGAGTAGTCCTTCGTCACGGGGAAGGCGAACAGGGCCTCCGGGTGAACGTTGTTCTGGGTAAAAAATAGCGTGCGGGGGTCGCGCGACAGGTTGGACCACCGTCCCCATTGACGGGTCGACGCGACATGGCCGAGCAGACCCTCCCCCATGGAGTAGGTGGAGCCGGTCAAGCCCAGCCCCGCTTCCCCCATGACCTCGGTGATCTGGAACCGGGTTTCGTCAAGCTTCGTGGCGAAGCCGAGGAAATCCAGCCCCCGCTGAGCCTGGTAGTACAGCTGGAGCAGGTCGCGGATCTTCGTATCGGTTCGGTCGACTACCGTAGCCAGCTCACGGACAACCGCCATCTGCTGGCGGTTCCACCGGCGCTCGGCGGAAACGGTCGTCAGTGAAGAGGCGATTTCCGCAAGCGCTCCTACCTTCTCGCCGAGCAGGCGCTTCTGCTCCCCGTTAAGCTCGGGGACGGCTTCCTGCAGCACCCGCACCGGCAGGCCCTGGTTCTCCTCCGCGGCATAGTACTCCTGGAGGATCCGGCGGGTTCTCGTCTCTGTGAAGAATCCCGCCCACAGGTACATCGGGCCGAGGCCGTCCACCTGAACCGGAGCCACGAGCAGCTTAATCCCCGGCTTGTACTCGTATTCGACCGCCTTGCGCATCGGCTGAAACATACCCATGACCTTCCGGCATTCGTCGCACAGGCTGTTCTTGCCGTTGTCTTCCGCCATCCATGTCAGCCAGTCTACCCTGCCCGAGGGCCGCGTTTGGTACTTTCCCTGGGCATCGGTGACCACCATGCACATCCCCGTCTGGGAAGCGTAGGTATCCTGCAGATTCTGCAGAAGGGCTAGGAACTTGTCCATCCCACAACCGTTTCCGTTGTAATTTTGGGGGGCACGTACCGGTAAATGGAACGCGGGCCATTACCGAACCTTTCCAGGATGGTTAAAGAAACCAGACGCTGCAGGGTGGCTTCGAGATGCTCCGGCTTGCGCCCGAGCCTCATGGCAAGCCCGTCCCGGGACTCCATTGCGTAGGGATTCTCCTGAAAAAAAATCGTGCATTCCATTTGCAGCTGCAGCTGATTTTCTTCGTTCATAGGTCCTCCTAAACCATTCGGATGAATGGCCTTTCCTCCATGTTTTCCACCAGCATAGGCTCGGAAATTTTGCCGTTCGGGGCTTTGGTAACCTGGATATGCTGGTAGCATCCGTCCACCCAGGTCCGGAGAACCCCGTTGCAGGTCCGCTCCAGATAGGAGGCGATCTCGTCCCCGATCTCCGCAAAATTGCAAAGGGCAAGCACCGTAACCCCCATGGATCGGGCCCAAGCCGTCTCTTCGGCAAAATAATTCCTTATGAATTCCTTACCCCGTTCCGCTACTATGGTATTCAAATCGTAATAAACGAAAAATTTGCGCCCCTCCGAGAAGCCCTTCTTGAACACCGGCTCAAGTACTTGAGCCAGCCACTCCCGGTACTCTTGATTGGAATGCCGGGACACATCGAGAATGTAATCCGAAAGGCCCTTCGGATGCGGACGCCGGTAATGCTCGACGAGGTACAGTCTTTCCTTCTCGATGATCTCCTCCAGCGAGATGCCGTGTGCGGCCAGCATATTCGTCATCTCCATAGGGGAGTTGAAGCTCGAAAGCAGGGCGATGACCGTCTCTCCCTGCTCGAACCGCTTGGCTACGATGGAGCCCATGATGTATTTGTAATTCGCCTTGCTGTTCGTATCCAGCAGATAAACGGTTCCCTCCGCGAGTCCTCCGTCCAGCACCTGATCGAGCCTGTCCAATCCGGTGGATACGCACTTCTGATTCTTCAGCACGGCCACGTCCTCCACCATGGAACGCGCCGGCACCACATGAATTCCCTCCCCTGTGATGCGGTAGACATGCTCTCCCTCGAGAAGCGGCCTCCCCCTCATCTTGGTTACTTCAACCGTACGCATGCGGTATTTCTCCATGTAAACTTTCAGCCGCAGGCGGATCACCCCATCGAAAACATAGTTCTCGAATGCGGGCTTGTCCTCCTCGGACAGGCTCTCCTCCCGGATGAGCAGAGCGGTAAGGCCGTGTCTCTTCAGAACACTTCTCAGCCGGTAAAACGTTTCCCGCTGCTCCCGGACGGATAGATTGCCGTACCGGTACAGGCTGATGCTGTCCAGGACGATTCGCTTGGCAGCCGTCTCCGCGACCAGCTGCTCGAACAACCCCCCCGGCTCCAGCATCTGCTCCATGAGCAGATCGGGCGAGATGGAAACAACGCGAAGCTTCCCTTCTCGTTCGAGTTCTTTTAAATCCCAGCCATAGGCGTCCATTTCCCGGTAAAGCTGCTCCGGCAGTTCCTCAAAGGTTATGTATAAGCCGGCTTCTCCAACGGCCGCCCCCTGGTGCAGAAACTGCATGGCGAGCGTCGTTTTCCCCGTGCCGGGCGCCCCCTCCACAACAACGGATGCCCCGGCCGGAACCCCCCCGTTCAGAACGGTGTCCAAGCCTTTTATTCCTGACGTGACGGTATTCACTTCATTCACCCTCGATCTGATTAGTGGAATTGGTTAGATATGACAGGAATACCTAACATTTTATCACATTAAAGACCCGCAAGAAATGTAAGCCCCTTCCAGTTCGGGCGGATTCCCGCAAATTTTTGATGAAGGCGGACAGACGGTATCCGCGCACCAAAAAACCGGGCCCAAAGGCCCGGTTCCTCAGATGGAATCCGTTCTATTTAGAAGAACAGGAAGACGACCTGGAAGATGAGATAAGCGATCACCATGGAAATCGGGATGGTGATGACCCAGGTGGCGACCATCGTTCCCACCACGCCCCAGTTGATCGATTTCGGCCGCATCGCCACCCCGGTGCCGATAATCGCCGACGTGATGACGTGCGTCGTGGAGAGCGGGAAGCCGAGCGCCGAAGCCGTGCTCAGGACCGAAGAGGCCGTGACGTCGGAAGCGAAGCCGTTCATCGGCTCGACCTTGACGATTTTGCGGCCGACCGTCTTGATGATCTTCCAGCCGCCGACCGAGGTTCCGAGGCCCATCGCCGTGGCCGCCCCCAGCTTGACCCACAGGGGAACGTGGAGCGTATCCTGGAATCCCCCCGCTACCAAGGCGAAAACGATAATCCCCATCGCCTTCTGGGCATCGTTCGTCCCGTGCGAGAAGGCCTGCCAGCCCGCCGTGAAGATCTGCATGATCCGGAACGTGCGGTTGACCTTGCCCGGAGAGCGGTTCCCGACGAGGCGGACGATCAGCCTGACGATATTCAGCACGATGAATCCGATAATGAAAGCAATAAAGGGAGACGCGATCAGCACGAGGATAATCTTGTTGAAGCCGGACCATTTCAGGTCGGTTCCGCTTGCCAGAACAGCGCCGGCGAGCGAGCCGATCAGCGTGTGCGACGAGGAGGAAGGAATCCCGAAATACCACGTCAGCAGGTTCCAGAAAATCATTGCGATCAGGGCCGCAATGACGACCGGGATGCCGTTCTCGATTTTGGCCGGGTCCGCTATGCTTCCCCCGATGCTCTTCGCCACCCCTTCAAAGGTAATGGCGCCGACAAAGTTCAGGACAGCCGCATAAAAGACGGCGAACCGGGGAGTGAGCGCTTTGGTCGAGACGGAGGTCGCAATGGCGTTTGCCGTATCATGGAAGCCGTTGATAAAATCAAACACAAGGGCCAAAATAACGATGGTTACAATTGCTGTTATCACTTGCATCCCCCTAAGAAGGTACATGATTGTATGTCGAGCCGCGCACGGATTGTTTTTGAGATCGTTGGGGCCGTCCCAAGCCACAGAACATAATACCATACTTCCCGCTAAATGTTGAGGAATTTTGATGCCGGCCGGGGATATGGAATAATAGTGTTAGTCTTCATACATTTGCAAATATTATTCGCAGCCTTATGATATCGGCTGCGTGAGGAGGATACGGCTGATGTGGAACCAAACGGCGGTAAGCGAACTTCTGAAGATTGACTATCCCATCCTACAGGCGGGAATGGCGGGGGGGCCGGCGGGAGCCCGGCTAGCCGCCTCTGTCTCGGAAGCGGGTGGACTCGGGACGCTGGGGGCGGGCTATATGAAGCCCGGGGAGATCCGGGAAGCGGTAAGGGAAATCCGCCGGCTGACGGACAAGCCCTTTGCCGTGAACCTGTTCATTCCCGAGCCTTACGAGGAGGAGGACGGGACGATGGAACGGGCCCGTAGGCTTCTGCAGCCTTATTGCCGCGAGCTCGGGCTCGCGGGAGAAGGCCCGGCGGCCCCTAAGCCATATGCGGAGCCGTTCGAAGAGCAGGCCCAGGTGCTGCTCGAGGAGAAGGTGCCGGTCTTCAGCTTCACCTTCGGGGTGCCCTCGGCCGACTGGATCGATGCCTTCAAGAAGGAGGGGATTCTCCTGATCGGGACGGCGACGACCGTGGCGGAAGGGGCTCACCTCGAAAGCGAAGGCATCGATCTTGTCGTCGGCCAGGGCAGCGAGGCGGGAGGCCACCGCGGCACCTTCCTCGGCGGCCACGAGCAGGCGCTCGTCGGCACGATGGCCCTCATCCCGCAGCTTGCGGATACGCTGCACGTGCCCGTCATCGCCGCCGGCGGGATCATGGACGGCCGGGGCATCGCGGCCTCCCTCCTCCTCGGGGCGTCCGGCGTCCAGCTCGGCACTGCCTTCCTGGCCTCCCCCGAAAGCGGGGCGCATCCCCGCTACAAGGAAGCGGTGCTGCAAAGCATGGAGGAGAGCACGGTGGTGACCCGCGCCTTCTCGGGCAAAGCGGCCCGGGGAATCCGCAACCGGTTCGTCGTGGAGATGGAGCAGGCCGAGGCCACCCTCCCACCTTATCCGGTCCAGAACGCCCTCACCCGGGAGCTGCGCCGGGAAGCCGCCCGGCAGGAGCGGATCGAGTTCATGTCCCTGTGGGCCGGACAGGGCTCCCGTCTCGCTACGGACGTCCCGGCCGGCGTCCGGGTTCGGGAGCTTGCGGCCCAAACGGAAGAGGCTTTCCGCCGGATGCATTTCTGAAACTGTGTTTCATTCCCAATCCCCCGGGTAAGTAATAAGGGCAAAGACTATAGACAACAGGAGGAGATTGGAGATGAAGAAGATGAAGAAAACAACGGCGGTTGCAATGTCAGCTTTCATGGCCATGTCCCTGATGTTTGCAGGATGCGGAGATAACGGAAACTCGGACAATGGGGGCACGAACAGCGATTCCGGTACGGTTTCACCAAGCTCGGCACCTAGCACAGGCGGCAGCGGTTCCACCGGCGGAAGCACCGGCAGCGGCAGCATGGGCGGCGGCAGCACGGGCAGTGGCAGCACGGGTGGAAGCACCACGACTACTCCTTAACGGATGACTCTCGATATTCAGGTACGGTTCATAGATCACAGAAGGTAAAGAAGCGGCTGTCCCCGGGACAACCGCTTTTTTTTGCTTTCTCCTATTCGGTTTGTTTCGTCCGATGGATTGCATCCTCACAAACCGCCGATTTGGCTGCAGCTAGTATCCTGAGTATCGCTCCGCCGACTATTCCATGGGCTGCGCCCCGTGCCCCACTCCTGTTCTCCCCGGCTCTTCCATGAACTCCTCCAGGAACCTTTGCGCCGCCAAAGGAAGGGGCATGCCGCTTCTCATAGCCAGCCCGATGGAACGGGGCGGAATGGGGACCGCGGTGCTCACCTCGAACAGCCGCCCTTCCTTCAGCTCCTCTTCCGCGAAAGACCGCGTCACAAAAGCAAGTCCGAAGCCCAGGCGGGCGCATTCAAGCAGGAGGTCCACACTGCCCAGCTCCATGCTGGCCCGTACGGGACACCCCTGCTCCGCAAACCACTTCTCCACAAAGGAGCGGGTGCTGCTCCCGGGGGACATGAAGAGCAGCGGATAGCCGCTTATTTCCTCCGCCGTTAGAGGATGACGAAGGGCTTCCCGGTACTTGTCTCCGGCAACAAAGCCATCCCGGGTGGTCCGGAAGGGCCGGATGTCAAGGCCTGCTTCCTTCACCGGAAGATGCACAAACCCGCAGTCGATTTCATTCTCCTTAAGCCTCCGCACGATATCCGCCGTTCTTCCGTGGGACAGGCGGATGCCCACCCCGGGATACCGGGTCTGGTAGGCGTGCAGCGGCTCCAGCAGCAGGTGCTTGATGACGGAGTCCCCCGCCCCGATCCGCAGTTCCCCGTCATGCAGCCGCTTCAAGGCCTGAAGCTTCTTCTCCCCTGCCTGAAGCTCCGAGAAGGAACGCTCCACATAATCGAGCAGCGCCTCCCCCTCCGCCGTCAGCCGGACGCCCTTGGACATCCGGTAATAAAGCTTGATGCCAAGCGACTCTTCGAGCTGCTTGACCGCATAGCTGACCGACGGCTGGGTCATGTGCAGATCCTCGGCCGCCTGCGTGAAGTTCCCCCGGTGGGCCGCAGCCCGGAATATCCGGTACCATTCCAAATGAATCATGACATAAGCTCCCTCTATGACGAAATCATAATATCCC
The DNA here is from genome assembly GCF_032268605.1 of Paenibacillus aurantius. Classification (NCBI taxonomy): domain Bacteria; kingdom Bacillati; phylum Bacillota; class Bacilli; order Caryophanales; family Paenibacillaceae; genus Paenibacillus; species Paenibacillus aurantius. The sequence continues at coordinate 568,945 of NZ_CP130318.1, read as the reverse complement.
TATTTCTCCTATACCAATGCTTCCATTATAATGAACCCTAGCCTCCCCCACAAGAAGAGGGGCACGAAGGGAGACCGAGCATGAAAGCGATCAAAGGAGTGCTTTTTGACCTGGACAACACTCTGCTGGACCGGACGGAAACGTTCCGCCGGTTTACCGAAGAATTGGCGGGAGCGTACTGGGGGCATATCGGTGCGGAAGAACGCGAGGAGCTCGTTAAGAAAGTTATCCTCCTCGATGAGGACGGTTACCGGAACAAGGAGGAGTTGTTCTCGGAGCTTACGGAGACAATGCCGTGGCAAAAGGTTCCCTCCTTAGAAGAGCTTATGGCCTTCTATCGGAGAGAGTATGTCCGGAAGGCGGTCCTCATGAAGGATGCCCTTTCCGTGCTGGACGGCTTCCGGACCCGGTACAAGGTCGGACTGGTCACCAACGGCCGCACGGACATCCAGTACGGCAAGCTGGATCAGACGGGACTCCGGCACCGGTTCGACGCCATTCTGGTTTCCGAAGAAGCGGGACTGCGCAAGCCGGACCCGGCAATTTTCCTGAGGGCCGCCTCCCTGCTTCGGCTCACTCCAGAAGAGTGCGTCTTCGTTGGAGACCACCCGGTCAACGATATAGCAGGAGCGGCGGAAGCCGGCATGCAGACGGCTTGGCTGCGGGTAAACCAGCCGTGGCGGGACGAGATCCGGACGGCTCCGGGAGCTGTCCTGACAGAATTAAAGGAGCTCTGCCGGCTTTTGTGAGGGAGGAGCTCCTTCCTATAGCAGGGTTCCTTTTCTAATTCCCCTGTGCTTCGGAATAAGCGGTAAGCAGCCTTTCCCAGCATGCGGTCAGCTCCGATGGCACGGGCTGGCGGATTTCGAATAGAAACGGTCCATCGTAGCCCTGCTCCGCCAGCGCATGGAGGACCTCCTTCCAATCGATGATGCCTCTGCCGGGCATCCAGTGCCTTTCGTCCGCCCCGTCGTTATCTGAAATGTGCACCGTATAAATTCGGCTGCCCAGCTTCCGGATAAACGACTGCGGGGTTTCCTGCAGCAGATGGTTCACGTCGCAGCAAATCCCGAGCTTGGCGCTCGAAGACAGCAGCTCGGCCATCTCCGCCGAGGTATTACCAAGGCAGGTGCGCGGCAGGCACTCGACGGCAAGCCGGACACCGTGCTTAGCGGCTTCCTCCGCGAGCTGCGCAAGCGATCCCTTACAGGAAGTAAGCCGTTCTCTACGTTCCGAATCGGGGATAGGCTCCCAGCTGGGATGGAGCACAGCTGTGCGGATCCCCCACCGTTCTGACAAAGAAAGCAGCCGAAGATGCCGCTTCATCGCCTGCCCCCTCTGTGCCGGATCGAGAGCGGACACATCCCAGTCGGTGCCGTACGGCAGATGAAGCGTCCAGATCTCGAGCCCGCGGCTGCGGGCTTTTTGAATAATGGCTTCGCATTCCCGCTCCCTAACGGGGTCGAACATATCGAATGCTTTGGCGATCCAGGCCAATTCGAGATAACGGACACCCGCTTGGGCCAACGCCGCCAGATCCTCCTCCACCTGAACGGCCGTTTCCAGCCGGTAAGACGAACCGACCGGCCATGCATGAGGATCCGACCGCTTCCCGGTTGCCGCTCCTTCTCTGTCCTTATTCATCCTGATCATCTCCCTTTTCCCAATGCTTCTGCAGGAGGATACGCGCCTTGTAAAAGGCAGCCCCCTCCCGCAGCCTCTTCCCGTCCGGTTGAAAAAAATCAACGGTATCCGTCGTCCACTCGTAAAGGCTTCCCGCTGCTTGAGGAACCGTCTGCACGATCTGGCCGGAAGGCTGGTTGCCAACTGTCTTCACGTCTTGTCGGCTGGCCGACTCCGAGCCGGGGAAGTCGGTTAAGAACATGCCTGTCGAGAGGACGAATTGATAAACGCGGCTGCCCGAGCTGACCCAGAGACGGTCGTCATCCCCGCAGACAGGCTGCAGGTCATGACCGTACGGGGTAGGCAACGGAACTTTTGCGATTTCCCGGATAGACGGGTCGGAATCAGACCCTTCGATACTCAGGGAAACCAGATGATGGTCCCCAACGGCCCAGAGCAGGCGGCTCCTCGAATCCCAGACCAGGCCGTGGGCGCCCGGAAAAGCATACTCCGCGAAGGTCTCCGCATCCGGCCCTTGGGACGATGCATACACCCTCACCCATCCGCCTGTGCTCGCGGCGACCGCCAGGTTCCCGTTCGGCAGAAGCTCCGCCGAATGCGGGTTGCCACCTACCGAAAGCCCCCATTTACACGAGTCTCCGTCCGGGTAAGGAACAATGGCGGCGAGGCCCAGCGAGTCGGTCACGACCATCCAATCCCCGCCCCAGCGTTCGCTGCGGTACACCTTGGCATCCGTCGGAAGCCCCCAGGCGGACAATAAGCGGCCGAAGCCGTTCGTCCCGGATGGAGCCCATGACCAGATTTCCGCCTGCCCTTCGTTCCAATCGTCTACCGCCGGATCCATGACAAGAATGCGCCGGGAAGCTTGATCCGTCGCCGCTATGTAATAACGGTCTGCAGCTCCATGGCTCCCGGCGGGTTGCCTATCCTCCTTCACGCCTGCTCTCCCCTTTCCGCTAACCCCTTATTGATAATTCGGATTCAGGATCCGTGCCTTATACAGCTCGGCCCCCGTCATCGTATGCGACGAATCGGGCAGGAACAAATCAACGGTATCGGTACACCAGTTGTTGGCCTTGCATGAACCGGGCGGCTTCTTCGCCGTGTCCGTCACCGTCTCCACCACGGTACCCGACCCTTGGCTGCTGATCGATTTCACACCGACACGGTTGATTCTTTCATTCCCATTATAATCCAACTTGAACTCTCTGTTCGATTTCGAATATTGATACACCTTCGAACCCGTAACCACCCACAGCTTATCGGGATCCCCGTAAACCGGCTCGACGGCATGGGCGTTCTTGGTCGGCAGCTCGATCTTGAGCTTCTCCTTGATAACCGGCTCAGCGTCCGTCCCCTCTACCTGCAGGGCGACCAGGTAGTCCTTCCCTGCCGTCCAAAGCCCCTCCATCCCCGGATCCCATAGGACCGCATGGGCGGAGGAAAGGCCATATTCCGTATACTGCTTGGCTGCCGGTCCTTGGGAAGACGCGTACACACGCACCCAGCCCCCGGTGCTGGCCGCGACCGCGATGTTGCCGTTCGGGAGAAGCTCCGCCGAGTGAGGATTGCCTCCTACGTCCAGCGCCCATTTCATGCGGTCCGATTTAGGATACGGAATGACGGCGGCCAATCCTTTGGAATCGGTCACCACCATCCATTCCCCGCCCCATTTGTCGTTCTTCCTCACCTTTGCATCCGTCGGCAGGCCCCATGCGGATAGAAGTCCGTCGAATCCGTTGGCGGCTGTCGGAGCCCAGGACCACTGGAGGGCATTCTTGGCGTTCCAATCCGCCTTCTTAGGGTCAAAAACCTTGATCTGATCCGATCCCTGATCGGTAACGGCAATCGCATACTCCTTCATGCCCGATTTTCCGGTCGCGATGGGTCCTCCGCATCCCGACGCGCCCAGCAAGATAGCCGTGACCATCGGTATGCTCCATTTGTTCCATTTCCGGTACACGAGAATCTCCCCTTTCACACAAGAACCTCTCCCGGATTTCCATCCAAGAGAGGCACCTGTTTCCTTGTCGCGCGGTTACTTATCGAGTCCTTGCTTCTGCACCTCTTCATTGACTTCTTTAATCGCCTGCTGCAGGCCTTTCCCGTTGTAGCCTTTGACGATAGTGTCCCACATGGACACCGGATCTTCTTTGCCGAGAATGACTTTAATGATGTCTTCCGTCGGATTGACGGCACTCAATTTGGCCTTGGCCGGCGTATAGAGCAGCTCGACTTTGAAATTGGATGGAACCGGCTTCAGGCTGGCGACACTGCTTTTGTACATGTTGTTGGAAAGGGACCACAGCTGCTCCCCGTAGTTCACCTTGTTGACCGGGTTATCCTCCATTTCCAGCCACTGGCCCCAAGCCGCCAGAGCGCCGAACAAGCCGCCAAAGGATGGGTAGAGCGAGCCGAGCGACTTGTACTTCCCGCTGGAATCCTGATCGCGGGTAATGACGAATTTGTCTCCTTCCTTCTTGTAATCCTTGCCTTCGAAGCCGTACCGTTTAAAGGTCATGAATTCGTCCGACAGCAGCCAGTTATAGATTTGGAGAATGCGGTCCATTTTCTCATCGTCGACCTTGGAGCTGAAGTAGCTTTCCGACCAGAACGTGACGGCCGAATACCGGTAACGGTTCCCGTCGGCGGCAGCCCAGGAAATCGGAATGATTTTGATGACATCCTCCAGCTTCGTGTCCTTGTTGTACTTGTTCCATGAGTTTTTCAAGCTGTTCAGAGCATTCGCCGTCCCTTGAACGCCGAGCGCCCCCACCTTGCCTTGCCCGAACTTATCGAAGCCGTCGTTCGGCTTCATGATCGCGAAGTCCTGGTCGATCGCCTTCTCGGTATACAGCTGGCGAAGCTGCTTGACGACGTCCTTCATTTTGTCTGATGCGTAATAAGGAAGGTAACGGCCGTTTTCTTTCACCCAGGAGCCATTGATGACATTCGGGAACGTCCCGCCGGCAAGCGGCAGCAGGAAAGTGCTTGTTCGGAACGTCAAGCCTACCGTGTCGTCCTTGCCGTTTCCGTCCGGATCCTTTAACGCAAACGCTTTAAACAGGTTCAAGTAATCGTCATAGGTGACGGGGTCTTTAAGGCCCAGCTTCTCCATCCAGTCCTTGCGGACCACGACCGCGCGCTCAATGGCCCACTGGTCGGTATTCTGATACGTCAGACGGGGGATCATGTAAAATTTTCCGTCCACCGTCAATCCCTTCGTATCGTCCTGCTGAAGCACCTTCTGGACATTCGGATATTTGCTGAGGTCGGACGGAAGCGGCCGAATGATCCCCTGTTTGATTCTCGAATAGTACTGGTCGGTGTTGACGACATCATCGCTGAAAATGTCCGGGAGATCGCCCGAGGCGGCCCAAAGCTGGTATTTCTCCTTATAATCGGCGTAGCTGATCACCTTGTCGACGATGTTGACATTGAATTTGTCCTGAAGGAACTTCAGGAAAGGGTCCGAATTGCGGTCGGGAAAGGCGGAGCCGATGTTGAAGAAGGAGACGGAGATGTCAAGCTTCTTGCTGTTATCCGAAGCCTTCCCTTCGCTGCCTTTGGCCGTCCCGGCGGGCGAAGGCGTACCGGTAGATTCTGTACCCCCGCAGCCTGCGACCGCCGTAGCGGCCAGAGCGATCGAAACGATCGCAGCGCCCAATCGTTTGGAGCTGAACATGATTAATGCTTCCTCCCTTTTTCTGCCTATTTATTTCAAGGCACCTTCACCTTAAAAACGATGGTCATTCCTTAACGGCACCGAGCGTTACGCCGGCTGAAAAATACTTTTGCAGGTAAGGGTAGACAAGCATGATCGGGAGCATCGTCACGATGACGCTGGCCATCTTGAGCCCGTCGGGATAAATCTGGCTGAGCTGCGCCACCATATCGGCGCCCATGTCGTCTCTTCTTGATTTGGTTACGTCGATCAGCATGTTGCGCAAGAACAGCTGCATGGGATACTTCTTCGAATCGTTTACGAAAAGCATGGCCAAGTACCACTCGTTCCAGCGGGCCACCGCATAGAACAGCGTAATCGCGGCAAGCGTCGGCTTGGAGATGGGCAGCACGACCCGGAACAAAATGAAAATGTCATTGGCTCCGTCGATTTTGGCCGACTCCTCAAGCTCCGGGGGGATGGAGCGGAAATGATTGATCATGATGATCAGGAAGAACGTATGGACCGCCACCGGCAGGATCATGACGCTGTAGGTATTGACCATATGCAAGCTTTTGATCAAGAGATAGTACGGGATCAGTCCTCCGCCGAACAGCATCGTGAACACGATCGCCGTCATCATCACCCCCCGGCCGGGCATTCCTTTCTTCGAGAGCGCATAGGCCCCGCATGAAGTAACCAGCATATTGACCAATGTACCAAGGACGGTAATCAGAACCGAGTTGGCCAATGCCTTTCCGACGTAGCTGCCGTTAAGAAGCATTTGGTAGGAACTCACGCTGAAGCTGGTGGGAAGCAAATAAAATTGCTGCTTGGCTACCGATGCCGGATCGGCAAAGGAGGTGATCAGCACGTTGTAGAACGGAAGCACCGTCACGACGGCAAGAAACAAGAGCAGCAGATGGATGAGCGCGTTCGACAGACTCCATGTTCTCCTGGTTACCATCAATAGATCCCTTCCTGTCCCCAGCGTTTCGCGAGCCGGTTCGTCATCACAAGCAGGACGCAGTTGATGACGGACTTGAACAATCCGACGGCCGTCGAGGTTCCGTAGCTGGAGCCAAGCGCGAAGGTGCGCCGGTAAATGTACGTATCCAGAATGTCCGCCTTCTCATACACCGCCGGATTGTAGAGGTTAAAAATCTGATCGAAGCCGCCCCCGCCCGAGCTCATGGTGCGGCCGACCTGAAGAATGAGCAGGATGACGACGGTCCCCTTGAGGGCAGGCCACGTGATGTGCTGCATTTGCTGGAACCGGCCCGCTCCGTCGATGGCGGCGGCTTCATACAGAGACGGGTTGATTCCCGCAATTGCCGCCAAATAAATGATGGTCCCCCACCCCATATCCTTCCATAGACTGCTGGTATAGATCAGGCTGCGGAAATGCGACGGATCGACCAGCAGGTTGATTTTTTGAAGGCCGACCAGCTCCAGCAGCTGGTTGAGCACGCCGAATGTCCCGAGGAAGTTGACCATGATTCCGCTTACGATGACCCAGGAGAGAAAGTGCGGGAAGGTATAAACGACCTGATAGAACTTTTTCACCCCGGCACGTCTCACTTCATTGATCAACAGAGCGACAACGATGGGAACGGGAAATTCGAAGATAAGCCTGCCGAAGGAGATGATGATCGTATTGCGGAAAGCCAGCCAAAATTCATCCAGCTCGAAGACTTCCTTGAAGTTCGCCAGTCCGATCCAAGGACTCCCCATAATCCCTTTGGAAAAGTTGAACTCCTTAAAGGCAAGGATGATGCCGTACATCGGACCGTAATCAAACACGACATAATAAGCTGCGAGAGGCAGGACAAGGAGATACATATACTTGTACTCGACCATCCGCTTAATCAAACCCGTCTTGGTTCTCACCGATTTCCCTTCCTCCTTGAAGCGCTCTCATATAAGTGATTACTTCGAGTATAAGGGAAACCGCCGGACCCCCATATGAACAAAACCAAGGTGTTCTATGGAAATATCCCAGATGGACGGCAAAAGAAAAAAGAGACCGTCCCGGCGCTGACCGGCTGGCCCCTCTTACGGCAGATTTGGATCGGTGGATCGCCCTACGCGATACTCACTCGGCGTTTTGCCCGTATGCTTCTTAAACAGCTTCGCGAAGTAAAAATAATCGTCATATCCCGACTGCTCGGCCACCTCGCCGACCGGCAGGCTCGTCTGAACCAGCACCCGGGCCGCATGCTCCATGCGGATGTCGGTTAAATATTTGGTGAAATTGACCTGCATTTCTTTTTTGAACAGATGGCTTAAATAATTCGGATGGATGCCAAACTGCTTGGAGATTTCCTGAACCGACAGACGTTCGCGGAAATGCCCCTCGACATACCGGATGATTCGCCGAAGCAGCTTCTCCCCTTGGGTTTCATCCTCTATATCTGGAAAAGCGGCGTGGCCGGCTGCCACTATCGAACGCAAGGACTTGAGCATTCGTCCGACTGTTCCATACACCGACACCAGCTCGTTGTAATCCTGCAAATACGGCTCTCCGCCGTCCCCCTGTTTGCCGGTACTGTAAACGAACGACAACACAAGATTGTACAGGTAGAAGGCTTGACGTATCGTGCCAAGGCCTGCCTGAAAGCGTGTGGAAATCCGCTCCAAGGCTAGCTCCGCTCTTCCCCCATCCCGCCGCACCAGCGACTCGGTCAAGTCGTGTACACCTTCCCTGTCTAAGGCGTCTTCCGTGGGCGCATCCGCCTCGTCCGCCAGCTTCGCTCCTGTCAGGAAAAACTGGTAGGAGGCAAGGTCGGCGGCTTCCACCCGGGCCCGGATCTGCCTGACCTCGACGAAAGGGCGGCTGATGCCAACCCCCGTAGGATGCGGCAGGGCCGGCGCGGCAAACCGCTCCTTCACCAAGGACAAATGCCGAAGGTTGACGAAGTAAACCGTCTTTCCTCGCCCAATGGGAAGCGATGCCCCCATGCCCTCTTCGGCAATCCATTCTCCTCCTCCGCCCTGGACGGCAACAGCCGCCATTCCCCCCTCCTCTTCCCAGCCCGGGCCCGCCAGCCGGGTGAAAGCCTGGTCGACAGACGGATGGGAGAGGGACGAATCTCCCTCCTCCCCATTCATGGCATTCAGCAGCTCCGCCTGAAGCAGAAGGGTTGCTTGAGCCATTTTCGGTTTGACGTTATCCAGTACCCTCTCGATCTCTTCCCGGTCGAACGGCTTCAAGCAGTAATCGACCGCGCCGTGCTGCATGGCCTGCCTGGCATAATCAAACTCCGCATACCCGCTTGCGATGATGCAGAGCACCGGATAGCCAAGGGCACTCACCTGCCGGATCAGCTCGATTCCGTTCATCCCGGGCATGCGGATATCGATAAAGGCGACATCAGGGTGCATCCGCGCCATTTTATCCAAGGCATCCCTTCCGTTATACGCCTCGCCGACGACTTCATAACCAAGCGCACGCCAATCGACCGTGCCTTTCAGGCTTTCCACGATCCACTTCTCATCGTCAACCAGCAAAACTTTGTACACGGCTATCCCCCTTTGCCGGAACTTTGACCGTCACCTTCGTCCCGCGCCCGGGAGCGCTGTCGATCGAAGCAATCCCGTACTCGGGTCCGTAAGCGTACTTGATCCGGTTATTCACATTGCGAAGGCCGATATGGGGCTGGGAAGCCGCTCTTGGTATCTCGCCGTTCGCTGCCTCCAGGCCCGCGGTGAGGGCTTCCCGTTCGGCAGGCTCCATTCCCACACCGTCGTCCGTCACCCAAAGCAGCAAATCGCGTTTGTTTTCCATTCGGCAGCCTACCGTCAGGACCGACCGTTCTAAACTTGGTTCGATGCCGTGAAAAACCGCATTCTCCACAAGCGGCTGCATAATCATCTTAAGGATCATCACGTCAAGACAAGGCTCGGGGAACTCGTAGCGAACGTCAAACCGGTCCCCGAATCTAACCTGCTGAATGCTTATGTAGGCTTTAATGATATGGAGCTCATCCCGTACCTGAACCTCCTCCTCACCCTTGATGCTGTAGCGGAAAACCCGGCTGAGGGCGTCCGTCATGTCGCGAATTTCCGGCACTTTCTTTACATAGGCGATGCCTTTGATTGTCTCCAGCGTATTATACAGAAAATGGGGATTGATCTGATTCTTCAAATACTGAAGCTCGGCTTGCTTCTTGTGAAGCTGGAGCTCATAAATATGCGTCTTGGAATCCACCAGCTTGGCGGTTAAATCGTCGATCTCGTCGAGCAGGGAATTGAACTGGCGGGCCAAAATATTGATTTCCGCATAGCCCTCTATCGGGACCCGCTTATGGAAATGATCCAGGCCCGCGGAACGTAGCTTGTGAATGAAGGCGATAAACGTTTGGATGGGCACCAGCATATTGCGGGTGATGGTGATGTACAGCACATACATAACGGCGATCAGCAAGACGAACATGCCGAGCAGAAGCCGTTGCACCTCCTCCAGTCCCTGGAACAGTTCACTTTCCGGCAGCACGCTGACGATGCGGCCTCCGATTCCGGGAATCGGTTCCGAGTGGACGATGAGCTCTTCTCCATCCCGGCGGAACGAGTCGGATCTCGCCCCTTGGAGAAGGATGGTTTCCAGCTCAGGCCCCGGCTTCTCGCCTAGCTTCTTCGGATCGTTGCTGGAGGCAATGACGAGATTTCGGTCCAGCACGTAGAAGCTGCCCGAAATTTTACTGGAGACCGAATCTACAGACGGAACGATGGCATTAAGACTGAGCGCCATAACCGCATATCCGATTTTTTGCTCGACCGTGGCCGTTTGCCGGTTGTCGTAAACCGGAACGCCCACGTATAGGACGTAATTCTTGTAATAGGGGGAATACTGCACGCCGGTATAATAGGAGCTTGTTCGTTCGGGGATCTCGGGGAAGGGAATATAGTCACGGCAGCCGACGCAGTTGTAGGAACTCGTGCCCCGCCCCACCAGCACGACGCCGAGAATCCCCTGCTTCATCGATTGCAGGTTGACCAGCAGCTTCTCAATCTTGTTATACATCTCGTATTGGCGCAACCTGTCGTCTTCCAGCAAATATTCCTGCACCTGCTCGTTGTAAGCGATGTTGGGCAGAATCCGGTTGATAGAGTCGGCGTTCGAAGAAATATTTTGCCGGATCGTCGCCAAAATTTCTGTCGTGTACTCGCTGTTACGTTTAAAGGTGATGTTCAGAATCTCGTTATACCCCCACACGCCCGCCGCGAACATAAACAGCAAAATGGCCGTTCCGACCGCAATCAGCTGCCATCGAATGGAATGATTCCGGAAAAACGCAGCCCGCATTGGACATCCCCCATAAATATTCTACTGGATTGGATTACTGCCCTAATTGTAGAGGCGATTGGTACTAACGTCCAGATTTCTTAACAAAATGAAAATAGAGCGGTCCCGGAAGGGACCGCTCGCTCTCTAGACTAGGAACATTCATCGGGTTAACGGATTAAGGGGTAAGGAAGAAGTGACGCTGGGGACGGAAGAAGGAACGCCTGGCGCGGAAGGACGATCCTACTTCTCCCCCAAAAGACCGCGCAGGTACTCATCCAGGTAGCCGAAGCGTTCATCCCACACGGAGCGGAACGACTCCAGCCAGTCTCCCAGCTCGATAAGCGACTGGGAGCGCAGCTTGTAAATACGCCGGTTGGCGGAGGGCTGCACCTCCACGAGCCCCGCCTCACTCAGCACCCGAAGATGCTTGGAAGCCTGGGGCTGCTGCAGCCCGAGCTGCTCGGCGATTTCCCCCACGGTGAGGGGACCCTCCCGGAGAAGCTCCACGATGCTGAACCGGTTCGGCTCGGCCAAAGCGCCGAAAATTTTCTCCTTCATCATTAGACTCCACTCCAGACGCTGAACGAAGGGGAGGCCGGATTAGCCGTTCTGACCATGGAGGACAAAAGCACACCTGGCACCCCTTCTCCTTTTGCTTACAATATACCAATAAAGGAATATTCCAGTCAAGGAATTATTGTCAAATAAAAAATCCCCGGTCGAAGCAGCCCGTGCTTCTTCCGAGGATGGACGGTTGACCCGGCTCGGGTCGAACCGTTTCTCTTATTTCAAAAAGCTTTCCAGCTCGCCGGCCGGAAGAACGGTCCGCTCGTTCTCGAGCTCGACCTTGGAGTCCAGTTCGACCCGCTTCCCGTCAACCCAGGCACTCGCTTCTCCGATCTTCACGACGAAGCTCCGGCCCTTCCACGTTACGCTCACGCTGCGGTCGGTGTTGTTCCACTCCACCTTGGCACCCACGGCCTCCGCGATGTCGCGGAGAAGAACACGGCCTTGGTGTTGGCCGTTATCGCCGTTGCCATTGTTTCCGTTGTTGCCGTTGTTGCCGTTATTCCCGTTCTCCCGCTTGATGTCCTTCAAGGCTGGAAGTCCGCTCAGGTAGCCGACGGAGCCGGATTTCTTGTTGTCCCACAGTTCGTTGATGTAGCCTTCCACCTGCTTCTTCAGCTCGTCCGGGAGAATCATTTCGTCGCCGGGATGCTGGAGGTTGCTCATGATGTAGCCGAATCCGTTCAGGTCGTCCACCACTTGAAGCCCGGTAGCTTCGGCGCCGGCTGGTACGGACAGGATACGGGACAGCTTGCCGGTATCAACGTTATACGCCCACAGGAAGTTGTTCGCATGCATGCCGCTGTCTTCCCCGATAAAGAGCGTCCTCAAGCTTTCGGAATAAGAGAGGTTGTCGGGGTTGGCCACTTTGTCGACAGCCGCCGTATTGCCCTTTTCATCCGCTTTCGCCAGGTCCTCACCAATCACCAGTCCTTTCATCGAAGACGGTACATAATCGCTGTCGATCGCCTTCTGGCCGGCATCCGTCTGCCCGCCCTTCAGCGCCAGCTCATAGGTCGCCCCGGCCTTCAGCTTCTTCACCTGAATGTGGTCCGCGGGATCTTGGCCTTTGGCATCCTTCTCCATGCTCTTCTCAACATAGGACATGGCGACATAAAGCTTGTTGTCCTTCTGGTTAACGGTTACCCCTTCCATCTTGTTGAATTCTGAGGTCGCGCCGAGGATCGCGCCGTAGCGGCGGGATTCCAGGAAGGCTGCCGCTTTCTCCATGCCCGGCTTCACCTTGAGCCATTCCATTTTGCCGCTTGGGTAGGTCTTGATCTTTGTGAAGCCCTCCGTATCCTGGTCCGCCGTTTCAAAAATATCGCTGAACTTCAGGTTTTGGTCGATGTACGTTTTGATCTCGCTGTCGCTGGCATGGCCGAGCGGGATCCACTGCAGGTCAGCCGCTCCTCCGTTCTCGCCGCTGGTTTGCTGCCATTTGGCCGCATAGAGCGTTCCGGCCGAGAGGTCTTCCGCCTGGTCGGCGACATAGAGAAACATCATCGTGTTGCCGCCGTCATCGCCGAAGAACACCGTGCGGCGGTCGGGCGCGACCTTGCCGAGCTCATGGGAGAAGCGGCCCAGGCTGTAGTGCTTGACGACGCTCGAGGAGCCGTCCTTGTTCACCGTTACCTCCGGAATGAAGCCTACGGAATACGGGTTCACCACGGCGTTGTCATCCTGGTAGAAAGTCTTCGTATAAGCGCCGAGGTACGTCTGGGTCGGATCCTTCTCAAAAGCGCGGGCATCCGGCTCGTACTCTTCACTGCTCAGGTGGGTGTTCCAAGGGGTCAGGGATCCGTTGCACGGAATCCACAGGCCGCCTGCTTGGGAGAAGTCGACCTTCTTCAGATCGGTCGCTTTCAGCTCGCCCGTTTTCTTGTCCTGGTCAAGCGTGGTCAGGGAGATAGAGGCCGGAACGATCCCGTAGGCGGATTTACCGGCGTTGTCGCTCGTGATGTACTCATAGTGCGTCAGCAGAGACAGCGGGTTGCCGCCGAGTCCGGTCGGCTTGGCTCCTTTTACCTCGAGGAGGCTGTTGGAGTCCGGGGCATCGGAGACGAAAGGAACCGGGCTGCCGGGCACGCTGTTGTCCATAATCGGCTTGCCGTTCACGTCGACGGCCATTCCGGCGGGGGTTCCGTTGATTTTATCCGTGGATTTGAAAAGCGTTTTATACGTCAGGGGGTAGGACTGCACGCCTCCGTCCTCAAATGTCACCTTAAGCGATGCTTGGGAATACGCTTTGGCCATGTCCTCCGGAGTGGCAGGCGCCGCCATCCCTTCAAATTCCACCGATTTGATCTTGTTCGGGGAAGCCGCCTGGGCGGTTAAAGGGAACACCGAAGGAACCAGGAGGGACAAACCCAGTACCGGAGCCAGAAGTTTTGCCGTTTTCTTATTCATACACCCTCTACCTTTCGCTTGGAGAATACCTTGCCTCTTAACGATAGACCTGCTTTGTTAAAAGAGGATAAGGGTAGTGTGTAGGTTTTGTTAAGAGGGGCGGCAGCGGCGGGGAGTTCTCCTTCCTGAGCCTAATCCGGCGGCTTGCTTAGGTAGAATTGTTTGGCTATTTACAATTTCCGGTAAATGGTTTACGTTTGTATGAGCAAACAAATTTCTTTTTTCCGAAACGAGGTCTTCCGCATGCTCGAAGTTTACTTCAAAGAATGTCTCTATTTTTCTGCCAACCGTCTCGGACGGATCATTACGAAAATGGCGGAGGACGCATTCGCCTCCAGCGGCGTTTCCCCCACAGGTGCCTTCCTGCTCATGGCTCTTTATGAGAAAGAGGGCATCTCGCAAAAGGAACTGGGCCAGCTTCTTCACCTGCAGCCATCCACCGTGACCAGGCTGATCGAGAAGCTAGCGGCCAAGCAGCTCCTTTACAGCCGAATGGACGGCCGGTTGTCGCTGATCTATGCTACGGACCAAGGCAAATCGCTTGAGGCGGTTCTTCACCAGTGCTGGAATAAGCTCCGCGGACAATACAAGCTGATCCTGGGCGAGCAAGGAGACGACCTGTCGCTCCAACTGTATGAAGTCTGCAACCGGCTGGAACATCCAACAAGCGGGAGCGAATAGAGCCCGGGGAAATTCCCTTACCTTGGGAAGGCGAAGGGACGCAAAAGGAAGAAAACGGAAGTGAGGGAGGAACTCAACCAAACTCCCTTCCCTTTATATTTGCTTGTACAAACAAGTAAAGGAGATGAAGTTCCTTGGCTAAATGGCTCATCGGACTTACCTATCTATCCTCACTCGGTTCGGGGGTAATCGCTGGCATATTCTTCGCTTTCTCTACCTTCGTCATGACCGCGCTTGCCAGGCTGCCGGCCTCGCAAGGGATTGCTGCGATGCAGTGGATCAACATGACCATCCTGCAAACCCTTTTCAGCTTCGTTTTCATGGGAACGGCCTTGACTTCCGTCGTTCTGGGGGGCGTATCGTTTATGCGGCTGGGGACGCCAGGCGCGCTGTATCTCCTCATGGGAAGTCTGTTCTATTTGGCGGGCGCGTTTCTTGTCACCATCGTTTTTAACGTACCGCTTAACGACGCACTCGCCGCCGTTGACCCCGGCAGTTCCCTAGGTTCGAAGGTGTGGCAGCATTATTTAACCCACTGGGTCGCTTGGAACCATGTGCGGACGATCGCCTCCTTGGCTTCTTTGGCTTCCTTCATCCTCGCGCTGCGCCGCTTCCCCTGAGGCAAGGCAGTTACCCCTAGTAAAGCAGCTATCAATAGGATAGCAATAGAAAAGGTTTTCACTACTTTCTTCTTTATAGAAACTTCTATACAATGGAAGTGTTCATCGGAGCCAAATCTTCACAGAGAATGGGTTTTACCAAAATCATGAGGAAAGAGGGAGATGAAACATGAAGTACAGCTATTTGGGAAGGTCTGGCCTGAAGGTAAGCCAGCTTTGTCTGGGAACGATGAACTTCGGACCGGAGACGGAAGAGAAGGATGCGTTCCGGATTATGGATGCCGCCCTGGATGCGGGCATCAATTTCTTTGATACGGCCAACGTCTATGGCGGTTCGGAAAAAAGAGGCTGGACCGAGGAGATCATCGGCCGCTGGTTCGCCCAGGGCGGCGGACGGCGCGAGAAGGTCGTGCTCGCCACGAAGGTGTACGGCGAGATGGGCGACCCTCATGACGGGCCGAACTCGGAGCGCGGCTTATCCGCGTACAAAATCCGGCGCCATGTCGAGGCTTCACTAAAGCGGTTGCAAACCGATCATATTGAATTGTACCAAATGCATCATATCGATAGAAATGTCAGCTGGGACGAGCTATGGGGCGTGTTCGAGTCGCTCGTGAACAATGGCAAGGTCGGCTACATCGGCTCAAGCAACTTTGCCGGGTGGCACATCGCCTTCGCCCAGGCCGAGGCCAAAGCCCGCCATTTCCTCGGGCTCGTCTCCGAGCAGCACAAGTACAACCTGCTCGCGCGACTGCCGGAGCTTGAGGTGCTGCCGGCGTCCGAGAAGCTCGGGCTCGGCGTGATCCCGTGGAGCCCGCTGGCCGGCGGCCTGCTCGGCCGCAATGCGCTTAGCGGTAAAGGCTCCCGCAGCGCCCGCTCGACCGAGCAGGTGGAGAAGCACCGCAGCCAGCTCGAGCGGTTCTCTGCCCTCTGCCGCGAGCTCGGCGAGAGCGAGGACGTCATCGCGCTGGCGTGGGTGCTGAACCACTCGGCCGTCACGGCGCCGATCATCGGGCCGCGGACGATCGAGCAGCTCGAGGATTCGCTGCGCGTGCCCGAGGTTACGCTGGACGCCGACACGCTGAAGAAGCTCGACGAGATCTTCCCGGGACCGGGCAAGCCGGCCCCGGAAGCGTACGCCTGGTAAAAGTCTCCTGGCGCTGGGCGGAAGCGTGGGTGCTGGGATCCTCGGACCCTTTGGCGGCAAGCCGGCAGGATGCGTAAGCCGCTAGGGTCCTACCGTACACGACGGCTTCCGGGCAGCCACGGCGGGAAGAAGAACGAAGCTGTCTCCAGGCCGATCATTCTGCCGGGGGACAGCTTCTTTTGGTTTTTAGTCTTTGGGCATCAAACGGCTAACGAACCGTCATCCCCTTATGAGCCGAAAAATCGACCTGCGGCATCTCTGGCGAATCCTCATAACGCTATTCGTGCCAGCTGGCACCTTTTTAGCCTCAAAAGGAGCACTTAGCGTGTTGTCGATTCGTTAGATATGACAACGGGGCATTTTGACGCGAATAAGCCTTGTACGATTCATTAGCGTGCCGGTGTAATCCGGTTTATCGTTAGCCAGTAATCGGCCTAGCAAGCAACAAACCCCAAGACAAGGAGGCGCCCACGATGATCAAACAAATCGGACACATCGCGTTAAAGGTGCAGGATATGGAGCGCTCGCTGGCGTTTTACTGCGGGGTGCTCGGCTTCCAGAAGGCGTTTGACCTGAAGGATGATGCGGGAAACCCGTGGATCGAGTACATCAAGATCGGGAACGGGCAGTTCATCGAGCTCTTCTATGGCGGGGAAAACAAACCGGATCCGGTCGAGCGCCGCATCGGGTACGACCATCTGTGCCTCGAGGTGGAGGACATTCAGGCAGTGGCGGACCACCTCCGCTCCAAGGGGGTTACGCTTGACGTAGAGCCCAAGCAGGGAAAGGACCGCAACTACCAATGCTGGGCGAAGGACCCGGACGGGAACCGGATTGAGTTCATGGAGCTCCACCCCGATTCTCCCCAGCGGAACAGCTAGCGCCTGCCATTTAGCTCTCCTGGCTCATCTTACAAAACGAAAGGACACCCTTCTCCCTAAACAAGGAAGAAGGGTGTCCTTTTACTCGAAGTGTTATTTAGCGGGATAAAGGTTATAGGACCGGCACGATTAACCCCGTTAAAAGAATGGCTCGCTTTCCTAAGCTGTCTGGCGCTCGTCCCCGGGTCAGGTCTTCGTCCCATTCATGCCCGGCCATTCGTGCACCGTCACCTCGCTGCGGAGCAGAAACCGCGCATTCGGCCCGGCCTGGCCAATCCCCTTGGAGATATAGAACGCCCCGTTCTCGCCTTCGTGGAGTCCTTTGTAGATGCCGCGCTTCGGAAGCGTCCCTTTGCGGATGTAGCGGAACAGGAACGGAACATGAAACTGCATCCCGTGAAAATGCCCGCCCATCAGGAAGTTGTATTTCTGTCGGATGCCGAGGAGGACATTCGGGTTGTGCGTCAGCACGAGCACGGGCTCCCCCGGCTTCACGTCTCGAAACGCCTTGCCGACCTTGCTTTTGCCGCTGCCGTAGTCGTCGATGCCGACAATCCGGAAGCCGTCCGCTTCCACGGAGCGGTTGCTCAGCACCTGTACCCCCGCGTCCTCCAGGATGGAGACCAGCCTCCGAAGGGCCGGCGGGTCCAAATGGTGGTCGTGGTTGCCGAGCACGGCAAACGCCGGAACCCCCAGGCACGTCGCGGCCTTCACATACCGCTCCACCTTCGGGAGCATGCGGGCTTTCTCCGTGAAATCCCCGGTCAGCAGCACATAGTCCGGCTTCTCCCTACGGACGATATCCTCCAGCCTCCGCGGGCTTACCCTCAGCTTCTCCACGTGCAGATCGCTGATCTGAAGCGCCTTGATGCCGAGGGGCCACGGATACGCCACCCTCTCCACCTTGACCCACTGGGTCGGGAAAATAAACAGCATATAGAGAAGAACCGCCGCCAGGCCAACGGCCGCGGCGATCCAGACAAGCTCCATGAGGCCTCCTCCTTCGCCAAAGAGATGTTACTCACGATAAAGCAGGCGGAGGCAAACGTCAATCAACGAAAGGAAAAACCACGGATCGCCGCGCCCCCCTAAGGCAGCGCCAGCTTGCCCATGACGGTCGGGCGGGAGGCGCCGGTGGCGGACGGAATATTATTCGGCTCGCCATGCAGAAAATGGCTGCCGAGCAGAGCAAAGGCAATCGCCTCCTTGGCATCGGCATTCAGGCCGAACTCATCGGAGGTCACCACCCGCTGCTCCGGCAGCAGCTCCGCCAGCATCTGCAGCAGCGTGCGGTTACGGGCGCCGCCGCCGGAGACGATGACGTCGTGCACCGTCATGTGCGGAAAGACGAAATCGCGGTAACCGCGTGCGATCGAATGCGCGGTGAACGCCGTCGCGGTAGCGACGATGTCGGCAGCGGAAGCACCGGACTCCCGCATGCTGGAGATCCAGGCGGAGGCGTAAGGCTTGCCGAACATCTCGCGGCCGGTCGTCTTAACCGGCGGCATCCGGAAGTACGGATGGCGAAGCAGCTCCTCCAACGCTTCTTCCCGTACGGTTCCCTCCGCCGCCCAAGCTCCCTCGGCATCGTACGTTCTGGCTCCTCCGCTCAGCTCATACACCGCCTGGTCGATGATCATGTTGCCGGGGCCTGTATCAAAGGCAATGACCTGCTCCGCCTGCCCGCCGGCCGGGATGGCCGTACAGTTGCCGATCCCGCCGACGTTCTGGGCAATACGCCCTCTCGTCTCGTCCCGCAGCAGCAGGAAGTCGGCGTAAGGGACGAGCGGCGCGCCCTGTCCGCCGACGGCCATATCGGCGGTGCGGAAATCACCGACCGTCACGATGCCGGTTTCCTTCGCGATCACGCTGATATCGCCGATCTGCAGCGTCGAACGCACCAAGTACGGGTCGTTTGCGGAAGCTTCGGGAATGTGCCAAACCGTCTGTCCGTGCGAGGCGATCAGATCGATATCGCTTATTTCCAGCCCCGCCGCCGCGACCGCTTCGCGGACTGCGTCAGCAAACCGGCTCCCGAGATAGAAATTCATGCCGCAGACGTCCGGGGTGCCCGACCGGTCCTCGGAGCAGACGAGCTTCAGCCGCTCCCTCAGCGCGTCGTCGAACGGCAAGGACGTGAAGGAGACAAGCTCCGCCCTGCTGTCCCTTCCCGTACCGACAATCCGCACGATGGCGGCATCGATCCCGTCCAGCGACGTGCCCGACATAAGGCCGACGACCAGCTTCTCGCGTTTCTCCAGCAAGTGCTTAAGCATCTCCCTGCACCCCCCATCCCGCCGGGAATTCACCGGATAGGCTGACCGGCAGCCTTCCTCTGGCGGGAAGCTGTCCGGCGAGCACCTTGGCTGCGCTTTGCAGAGCGAGCGGACGCGACTCATACAGGCAGACGTACACCGGCACAGCCGGGAACGCCAGCAGGTCGTACGGCATGCGCGTCGCCACGACGATCGGCCGCTTGCCTCGGGCTAGAAGCTCCCGTACGAGCAACGCCTGCGCGTCGTCGAAGCAAGCGTTATACGTGGCCACGACGATTCGCTCATAGGAGGCTGCCATCTCTAATGCTTCGCCTGACATTCTTGCCACATCCGCAAGAGGGATCGCCTGTTCTCTCACTTGCACGCCGCACGCCTCAAGCGCCTTACCCAGCGTCAGAGGAACCGCAAGGGCATCGTCAACCAGGGTAACAACCGCCGGCTGCACCGACAGCACCAGCGTCTCCTCCCCCGCGGCAAGCGGCAGCAGATCCGCTTCCTGCTTCACGACCGTAACACTCGCCTCGCTCCATCGCTTCGCTGCCTCAAGGTGAGCCGCTGTTCCCACACCGGCGAGGCGCTCTTCCAGCGATCGCGTTTCCGCCCCGATGCCCCGCTTCTTCTTCAGCGCCAGCAATCGGCTCACCGACGCGTCTAACCGCTCTTCCGTCAAACGCCCGCTGCGTACCGCTTCGACAATCGCATCGATCGCACCCGTCTGAAGCTCGAACGAGTGGCTGACCAGCACCGCGTCGGCTCCCGCTTCGATCGCCATAACGCACGCTTCCACCGTGCCGTAATGCTTGGAGATCGCGTGCATCTCCATGCAGTCCGTGAAGATAACCCCTTCGTAGCCGAGCTCTTCGCGCAGCAGCCCAGTCAATACATGGTGCGAGAGCGTAACCGGCAGCCGCTGCGGCTCGAAAGCCGGGAACACCACATGCGACGACATAATGCTGTCCACTTCTGCGCCAATCGCTCGGATGAACGGCTGCAGCTCCACCTCGAATATGCGCTCCCGGCCGTGCGGTACGGTGGGCAGGTCAAGATGCGAATCGACCTCCGTATCCCCGTGGCCGGGGAAATGCTTGGCCGTCGCGACGACGCCGGCCGCCTGCAAGCCCCGCAGCGCCGCTTCGCCGTAGGAAGCGACGCGCTCAGGCGATTCGCCGAACGAACGCACGCCGATGACGGGATTGCGCGGATTGTTGTTCACATCCAGGACAGGGGCGAAATTCAGGTTGACGCCAAGCGCCCGAAGTTCCTCGCCGCAGATGCGCGCCGACTCGTACGCCTCCTCCGGCGTACTGCCCGCCCCCAGTGCCATAGCGCCAGGCATCAACGCAACCCCTTCGGTTATGCGGGCCACCATGCCGCCTTCCTGATCGATCATCACGAACAGCGGCGGCAGCCCCGCCTGCCGCGCCGCCTCCTGCAGGTTGTCGCTTAGCTCCGCAATCTGACGAACATCGCGAACGTTGCGGGCAAAATAAATCACTCCGCCGATATGCCGCTCCCCGATCAGCCGCAGCACCTCTTCCGACGGTTCCGTTCCCGCGAAGCCGCACATCACGAGCTGGCCGGCCTTTTCTTCCAGCGTCAGCTTGCTTATATCCATATCAGCACCTCCTCGTCCATCCTAATTATGTGTACAGCTCGTGAGGAGCCCTTAGCTCCCGCCACAAGGCTTCTTGCTCCTCCCAGACATCCAGGATCCGTTCCAGCCCCTCTTCCTTGGCAAGCGTCGTTCGCAGCAGGTCGCTGCCTGTCAGCAGATCGATGAACGGACGTCCCCCTTCCCGGTAAGGCGGCAGCCATTCGAAGCGGTCGGGATGCTGCCGCTGAATAACGTCAAGCAGATGAAGTCCGGCCCGTACCGGGCGGAATACGGATGCATCCGTCACGAACACCCGCACCCCGCCGCACAGCTCGCCTTGATGCTTGGAGAAGGACGGCGTGAAGGAATGAAGATGCGCGTGCACGCCCGGCAGGCCGCGGCGATTAAACTCCTGCGCGGCCCGCTCGCCATCGAGCCAAGGCGCGCCGACGATCTCGAACGGACGCGTCGTGCCGCGGCCCTCGGACAGATTCGTCCCTTCGAACAGACAGACGCCCGCATACGTCAGTACGGTGTCCAGCGTCGGCATGTTGGGGGAAGGCATGGTCCACGGCAGCCCGGTGTCCGCGTAAGACATGCTTCGGCTCCAGCCCTCCATTGGTACGACCTGCAGCTCGCACGGCTCAGCAAGCAAAGAGTTGAAATACCTTGCGGTTTCCCCGATCGTAAGTCCGGTTCGGATCGGAATCCGGGCTGCGCCGACGAACGATTCGAAGCCGCTCTCCAGCAGGCCGCCCTCGCCGTCTCCCTTGCCCAGCGGATTCGGCCGGTCGAGCACAATGACCGGCTTGCCGGCCTCCGCACAGCTCTCTAGAATCATCTTGAGTGTGGACAGATAGGTATAGAACCGCACGCCGACGTCCTGAATGTCGAACAGCACCGCATCCACCGCTTCGAGCATGTGCGGCTGGGGCTTTTTGCCCGAGGGGCTGTACAGACTGAAGACGGGAATGCCGAGACGCTCGTCTATCTCGTCCTCGAACAGGACGCCCGCCTGCCGCTCGCCGCGCAGGCCATGCTCACACGCAAAAAGCGCGCTCAGACGTACGCGCGTCAGCCTGGTGCACAGCTCGATCGTCGATTCGAACGCTCCATTAAGCGATGAGGCGTTGGTCAATAAACCGAGGCGCCAGCCCTCCGGCCACTGCTGCTGCACTTCGACCAGACGATCGGCGCCGATCCTCACAGATGAACCCATAGTTTACGATCCCTTCCCTTCCAGAATAATGGTTACCGTTCAATCTCCTTAATCGCTTTGCGGCTCAGCTCCAGCTGTTGAACCGCATAGTTGTAATTGCGGCTGGCCACACCCAGGTACAGGATGTCGATCACATTCAGCTGAGCGATCCGCGAGGCCATCGCGCCGCTGCGAATTTCATGCTCTGTCGAGGAGATGAACAGCGGATAGTCGGCGTACCCGCTCAAGGTGGTGTTGCCGAACTTGGTGATCGAGACCGTCTCCGCTCCCTGCTCGCGGGCGCTGCGAAGGGCGGCGATGACCGCCTTGGTCTCGCCGGAATAGGAAATGCCGACGGCCACGTCCCTTTTGCCCAGAGAAACGGAAGCGGTCAGCTGCACATGCGGATCGGCGAAAGCGAGAGCCGTCTTCGATATCCGCATAAATTTCTGCTGCGCGTCCATCGCGATCAGATTGGAGGCGCCGATGCCGTAGAAGAAAATGCGCTGCGCCCGGTCCAAAGCCTCGATGGCCTGCCGCACAACAGCCGGATCCAGCACCTTAACCGAATCCTGTATGGACTGCATATTGTTGCCGGCGACGGACGCGATGATGTTCTCCACCGATTCTCCCGGACGTATTTCCTGGTACCCGGAACCGTTAAGGCTGGTCTGTCCCTGCTGCAGATCGCCGGCTACCATGAGCTTCAGATTCTGATACCCGGTTACGCCCATCGATTTGCACAGGCGAACGATAGCCGCTTGACTGGAACCGCTTTCGTCGGCCAGTTGGGCGATGGAAAGCTGCAGCATCCTCTCGGGATGCTGGAGGATATAGGAAGCGGCGATTTGCTCCGAGGGCTTTAAATCCTGATATAATTCTTTTAATCTCACAAGTCCGCCATTCATAAGCTGATTACCTCACTTCCAAAGAGCACGGATAGGATGATTTCGCTTCCAGGTGAGTTCATTATAGCGATTGTAAAATAAAATTTCAACGTTTTACTATAATAACGAAATTTCATTTTACAAACCGAAACCTCTCTGTCTATACTAATAGATAGGGATGTTGATGAATAGAAGGAAATTACATAAAAGAGCAGGTGAATCCATTCATGAGGTATACGATCGGTATTGACGGAGGCGGAACGAAGACAGAGCTCGCCGCGGTCACCCTGGAGGGCGAACCCATCGCCTCCTTATTCGGCGGCGCCAGCAACGCGTTCTCGGTCGGATTCGACCGTGCCTTTGCGGAGGTCGCCCGGCTGCTGGAGAGGAGCTGGAGTGAAACGGGTTTGAAGCCCGAGGGCTGCGTCGGACTCGGGGTCGGGCTCGCGGGCGCGGGCCGGGACGAAGACCGCCTCCGGTGGACTCAGGCGCTGCAGGCCAAGTTGGCCGAACACGGGCTGGTGAAAGCGGTATACGTCGGAAACGATGCGGAAACCGCCTTGTTCGGTACGGCAGGCAAGAGGGAAGGCATGGTGGCGATCAGCGGCACCGGCTCCCTCGTCTACGGCATAACGCCGGACGGACACCAGCTGCGCGTCGGGGGCTGGGGCCATCTCCTCGGGGACGCCGGCAGCGGCTTCACCATCGGACTGCGTACGCTGCAGGCCATCGTGCAGAGCTATGACGGGATGGCGGCACCGACCCTGATGAGCGGCAGCGTGCTCGCTTCCGTTGGGTTGACGGACCCCGTGCAGCTCAAGGACTACGCGTATGCACCGGAGCGGACGAAACAGGACTTCGCCGCTTTCGCCCGGTTCTGCATCGAGGCGGCCGCACGGGGAGATGCCGCTGCCATCGGGGTGCTGGCGGCCGAGGCGTCGGCCCTCGCCGAGCAGACGTCGGCGCTGATCGCGAAGGATTCCTCTTTTGAGGAAGCCGATCTCGTGCTCGCCGGAGCCATTTTCGCGAATTCGGAGTTATTCCGCGCCGCTTATGCCGACCAGCTTCGCAAGCAATGGCCTAAGGTGCGGCCGACGCTGATGCAGCGCACCGCCGCCTATGGCGCGGCGCGCATTGCCGCCGAGGAGTACCGACGCAACCCCGCCAAGTAACGAAGACCTTGGCAGCAAATAAGGCGCCGCCGACAGCACAAATGCTGCGGCAGCGCCTTCTCTTTTTTTAGCCGAACCATTGCAGCCGTTGATTCAATCCGCCCTTCGGCACCATGAAGCCTTGCGCGCGTTTGAAATAAACGGGCGCTCCCCGCACGACTGATAAGGACTTGTAATAATCGATATAAGGAAATCCGTACGTCTCGCCGCGGGCGAAGGCGTACACGCTGAGCGCCTGGATCCACTTCTCGAAGGCGTCCTCCGGAATATCGACGAACACCTCCGGCACGAACTCGTCCATGTCTTCCCAATTCTCGGAGTAATACAGCTTCGGGGCGTAATGGGACGGAAGCTCGCGCTCGATCGTTTTCAGCGCCGCGTAGAAATGGGCGTCCTGCACGATCTGGTGCGTATTCGCATGGTCCTTGTGGATGGAATTTTTCCAATGGGTAATGATGATATCGGGCTTCACCTCTCGGATGACGTCCGCGACCTGATATTTGATCTCCTCGTTCACCGGAAGCTCCGCATCCTTATAGTCGAAGAACCGCACGTCCGCGCCCAGGATGTCTGCCGCCTTGTAGGCTTCCTCGACTTTCTGCTTCTTGTATTCCTCGGGCGTCAGCCGCGGATGCCCCTTCTCCCCTGGCGTCAAGTGCAGAAAGGTGGCCTTGTGGCCCTCCATCGTATACTTGGCGATAACCCCTCCGGCGGTCAGCTCCTGGTCGCCGGCATGGGCACTAATGGCGAGGATGTGCTTCTTTTCCGTCGTCATGGCACTCGTTCCCCTCTATAACGTTATAAGTCCTGGCAGACCACATCAAAACGCCGGGTAATCGTAAAGCCCATCTTCAGGTACAGCTGTCCAGCGGCCGTCTGTTCGCCGGTCCACAGGAACCAGGCGCCGTGCATGCCTTGCGCGCGCATCAGGTGCAGGCAATCGTGAAGCAGAATCTTGCCGATTCCCTTGCCGCGCTGATTCGGATCCACCCCAAATGGGCCGAACCGCTCCCGCACGCCTTCGTATCCTCCGTGCATACAGAAGCCAATCATCTCCCCGCGGTAGCGGGCCACGAGGATTTGCGACAGCTGAAGACCTTGCAGCAGCCCTTCGCGGATCGCTCTTCCCCAATCCGGATTAAAAGCGTGCGTGGCGAATTGGATGAGCTCGTACAGATCACTGTCCGCCGCAAGCGCAAAGGTATAGCCTTCGCTCTCCCTCTGCTCCTTCAGCTCCAGAACATCTTGAGGAGTTTCATAATCGACAAGCGAATAATCCATCGCCACCGCCGTATACAACCGCCGGAAGCCGCTTCCCTCCAGGAAGTCCGCCCCCGCCGAGTAGGCTTGCCGGTCGATGCCGGGCACCACATAGTTCGGGGCATAGGCGGAGAAGAACATCTTCTCGCGTCCCTCGCCTTGCAGAAACTGCCGGGCTTCCTCCAGCAATCGGGAGGCAACCCCTTGCCTGCGGTAGTCCGGGTCAACGAAGAAGAAAGGCACCCACCCGCGGTCGGTCTCCAGCTCGACGCCGAGCATCGGCAGCTGTCTCCGGACGGCATAGAAGCAGCCGATCAGCCTGCCGCCGTCCTCTGCGATTCTCATCCCCCTCGGATCAAAATTGGGGTCGAGCAGCACCAGGTTGCGGAAGCGTTTCGGCGTGACCGGGTCGCGCGGCAGGCACCGGTTCCAAAGCGTAACGATCCCCGCCTCATCGCCGGGCACGTAAGAGCGGTATGTGAGTGTGTTCATGGTTTTCACCTCAGCATTCCCCGGTAGATACCCGGAGAAGATCCTTCGATCGGAACGGCGCCTACGGCCTTCGCATAGAAATCGGCTGGCCCTGCGCTGCCTATGATGGCATAGCCATAGCCTTCCGCTCGCATCGCATCCAAACAAGCGAACAGAAGCGCTTTGCCGATTCCTCGGCCCTGGAATTCGGGATCGACTCCGGTCGGACCGAAGAACCCCTTAGCCGTCGCGTCATAACAGCCGAACCCAACCATTCGCGTGGCGCCTCCCTCATCGGCAGATGTCGCGATATAACAGGTAACGGGCTGACGGGAAAGGGCCGTCTCGCATTCACTGCGCCAATGCGGGTTGAAGGTGTCTTCCACCCAGCGGGTGATGACGTGTCTTTCCGGAGGCAAGGCTCGGCGAATTGTGATGGGGGTTCCTTCATACGGCTTGGCATACCGGGCCACTTCCTCCGGCAATTCGTATAGCTTTACGAGCATATCAGGCATAGGTCTGTCTCCTTCGGTATGGATGAATTACGCCAATCTTTGCCATTATCCCTTTACAGCGCCGACCGTTACCCCTTCGAGGAAGTATTTCTGCAGACTGAAGAAGAGAATGAACATCGGCAGAGCGGAAATCGCGGCACCCGCCATCATCGGGGAAATGTAGGTTGTGTTGGCGAAGCGGAAATTTTTCAAGCCGACCTGGATCGTCTGCATCTCCATCGAATTGGTCACGAGCAGCGGCCAGAAGAAGGTATTCCAGCTGTCCATGAAGGTCAGGATCGCCATGACCGCGAGAACGGTTTTCGAAAGCGGCAGGATGATCTTCATATAAATTTGCGGCTGGCTGCAGCCTTCGATTTTGGCACACTCCAGAATTTCCGTCGGAATGCCGCTCATAAACTGCTTGGCGAGGAAGATGTTATACACCGTTACGATGCTGGGCATAATGAGCGCACTGTATGTGTTCTGCAGTTCAAAGGTATTGACGATCAGAATGTACAACGGCACCTGCGTGACTTGATAAGGAATCATCATGGAAACGAGCAGGATGCCGAACAGGATGCCTCTGCCCTTGAACCGAAGCTTGGAGAACGCGAAGCCGGCCATCGAAGCAAAGATAACATTGGACACGGTGACCGCGGTGGCTACAATCAGGGAGTTCAGAATCCAGCGATACGAATATTTGCTGTAATCGAAAAAGAACTTGTAAGATTCCAAGGAAAATTGTTTAGGCCAAATGCTGTAGTCCACCGCTCCCGCCTCGACCGGATCTCCGAGTGACGTGATGAACATAAAATATATAGGGAATATCGTCGCCAGGGCAAACAGCATGAGGACGATAAAAATGATCGTATTTCGGATATGTCTTTTATGCGGCTTGCCAGTATGGTTGCTGTATAACGCCATTTGTTATCTCCCCTCCCTCAATACTCGACGTCTTTGCCCACGAATTTGAACTGAATCAGCGCAATGACGGCAATGATAACGGCCAGAATCAGAGATTGGGCTGCGGCTCTGCCGAAATTGAAATAAGTAAACGCGTTATTGAAGATGAGCAAGCCCACCATGGTCGTCGCGTTGTCCGGACCGCCTCCCGTCATTAAGTAAGCGTTCTGGAAGACCTGAAACGAACCGATGACCCCGGTAACGAGCAGAAACAGCGTCGCCGGCTTCAGGCAGGGTACCACAATATGCCAAAGCTTCTGCAAAAAGCTGGCCCCGTCGATCTCCGCCGCCTCGTAATACGTGGAATCGATCCCGAGAAGACCGGCCAAATAGATGATGATACTGGTACCGTGGCTGGACAACCAGGACATGAGGACGAGCGAGAACATCGCGGTCGCGCTTCTCCCGAGCCAGTTCTGGCTCGAACCGCCGAATGCCTGTACGACCTGATTCAGAATGCCGTGCTCCATCGGATCGAAAATCCAGAGCCAAACCACCGACAAAGCGACACCGGATGCGACAACCGGCAAATAGTAAATGCCCTTAAAGAACGATTGCGTCTTCTTGCGGAACGGTAAAATCAAAATGGCAATGACCATGGATAAAAAGAGATTGACCGGCACCGTCAATACCGTGTACACGACCGTATTGCGAAGCGCCTTCCAGAAGAGGCTGTCATGAAGGGTATCGACATAATTATCCGCGCCGATATAAGTAGAGCCCAGGGGCTTATATTCTTGGAGACTGATGATAAAGGCGCTTACGACCGGATATGCGGTAAACATTGCGAACGCCACCAAGGCGACGGCAATGAAGGCGTACCCCCAGGTCTGTTCCTCTTTGCTTCTTCTTCTCTTGATCGGCTTGGTGATAGACGCCATCGTTTCCAACCCCCTTATGCAAACACTCGGGTTAAAAGAACCCCAAACTATCTGTTGAAATAATTTCGGATAGTCATGGCGTGAAGCTCATGACTATCCGAATGTACAGCTTTGTCTTAGTCTTTTACGATGCCTTCCGCGCCAAACGCTTGCGTAGCCGCGGCCTTAACCGCCTCGTACATCGCATCAGGCGTAATCTCGCCGGCGAGCAGGGCCTGGAACTTTGGCACAATCGTTTCCGTTTCCAGCTTGAGCGCTTTCGCCGCCAGTTCCGCCGGAATATCGGAGCGGGCCGGTGTGGCGTTCTTCAGCATGTAATCAACAGCGGCGATGTTCTCAGGCATTCTGTCGATTTTCATGCCTTCTGCCTCTTTTTTAGCGCTCTTCGTAATGTGAGCGGAGAACAGGTCGTTGTTCGTCGTTGCCGCCACTTTGCCGCTTGCCAAGAAGTACGCCGCTTTCGCTACGTTAGCTTTATGCTCGGCAGTCGGCTCCTTCTTGCCGCGGAACGTGAGGTAACCGTCTACGACCGCTGCGTACGAAGCCTTTGCTCCTTGGAACGTTGGAGGCGGCAGCACGATGTAATCGACCGGGACGCTTCCCTTGACCGCGCTCGCGTCATTCGACTCCAGCTTCTTGTTGTTCGTCTTCGCGGAATTCTCGAATACGGCAAGGCCTTTGCCTGTGATCATCGTTTGACCGGTCAGGAACATGTTCCAGCGCATACCGGCGTCAACCGAGCTAAGTTCCTTCGGCATCGAGCCGTCATCGATCAGGGCGCGAAGATCCTTGAGCAAGCCAAGGTATTTCTTACTCGTGTAGGCGTATTTCATGTTGCTGTCGAAGGCATAAGGCATGCCGGCGTTCTTCGCCATGATGCCCAGGTAGTCCACAGACGCGACGCCCTTCGTGGCGAACACGAAGCCGTACCGGGTTTTGCCGTTCTCCTGAACGACGCCCTTCTTGATGGCTTGACGGAATTCGTCATACGTCCAGCCGTTCTGCTGCACTTTCTTCCAGTCTATGCCCGCCTGCTCCAGGAACTTCTTGTTGCCCCCGATGGCGTGGATCTCCATATAGGCCGGGAAGCCGTACAGCCCTTTGCCGTTGCGCATATAATCGAGAGGCGCTTTGTCATAGTCGGATACCCACTCGGGTTTGGCCACATCCGTAATATCCATGAGCAAGCCTTGCTGCAAGTATTTCGGAATACCGTCGGATCCGCCGAAGGCGATATCAGGCGGGCTGCCGGCATTTACTTGCGTATCCAGCTTCTGCTTCATGTCTTCCCAGCTGGCCGGTTCGATCTTTAAAGTAAGATTCGGATAAAGGGTGTTAAAATCCTTCGAAATCTGGTCAAACGTCTTCTGGAAATTTGGGGAAACCGGCGGGAGCAGGGCGGTAATGGTGTCCTTAGCTTCCGAAGCCGCAGGGCTGGCGCTGCCGCCGGGCGAAGAGGAAGCCGCGCCTTTGCTGTCGGAGCCGCCTCCACAGGCCGATAATACGGACATCGCCATGGTTGCGGTCAAGACGGAAGTGATAACGGTTTTTTGTCTTTTCATGTACGAACCTCCCAATTGTGTTTTACATTGTATAAAAACTGTTATACAACCTTATGGTAGGTGCGGATGGCCGTCTTCAGCCTGCCTCCGCTTTGGTCCAGCCATCTTTGCGCTTCTGACGCATCGAGACCGGTCTTGATCATCATGATGGCCAATTTGCAGTTCATCGAAGCTTTGTTCAGATAGGCGTATGCCGTATCATCGCTTACTCCGGTAACCTCTTTAATAATGCGGACCGACCGGTCAACGAGCTTGATATTGCTGGCCTTGAGGTCGACCATCAGATTGTCGTAAGTCTTTCCGAGCTTGACCATCGTACAGGTTGTCAGCATATTCAGCACTAGCTTCTGCGCCGTACCCGCTTTTAATCTCGTGGAGCCCATGATTACTTCCGGACCGACAACCGGAGCGATACATACATGACAGTACGCTTCCAGCTTGGAATTGGCGTTATTGACCACGCCGATCGTAGCGGCGCCGATCTCCTGCGCCTTCTTGAGGGCCGCAATGACGAACCGGGCGCTTCCGCTGGCGGTAATGCCGATGACCGCATCCTTATCCGTCACTCCGATCCGTTCCATGAGGGCGATTCCTTCCGCCGCGTCATCCTCGCACCCTTCGACGGCCTCTCTCAGCGCCACATCGCCTCCTGCGATATGACCCTGCACCAGCTGGGGGTCGGTGCCGAAGGTCGGGGGACATTCGGACGCGTCCAGTACGCCGATTCGGCCGGAAGAACCCGCTCCCACGTAAAACATTCTGCCGCCGTTCCGAAGCTTCTCGTGCAGAAGATCAACCGCTTTCACAATTTGCGGAATTTGAGCGGCCACCGCAATGGGAACCAGGGCATCCTGCTCATTCATCAAGCGGAGCATCTGCTCTGTCGAGCACTCATCGATCAGCTTCGTTCTCTCATTTATAGTCTCTGTAGTTAACCCCGACAGATATTCATCCATCGCTATCCTCCTATCCACTTGCTTGGGACCTGAATTCATCATAATAATAAATTTCATATTAGTCAATAATCCTTGAAAAAAAATTTTACAAGCTTGATCACACGTCCTATGCTCAAGTCCGAACGGGGCCTGGCCCCTCCCCTTCCCCTCCTTCCTACAATAAAAAAAGCCTCCGTCCGGCCGTGCAGCTAATCTGCATGGGCCGGCGAAGGCATTTTTCGTTCGGGAAGCTTAGGATGGTACGCTCATCGAGTGAGCATCGACCAGCTCGTTGGAGGCGATGCCGAGGAACTGGTACGCCTCTTTCTTCATCGTGTCGTTGTCATCGTTCCAGAAGCTCTTCAGCACTTCGATCATGCCGGAAGCGCGGGCGATGCGGTCCATCTGCATTTTCATGATGGCGCCGCTGCACAGCACGGAGCATTTGGTGACCTTGGGCAGGACCTCTCCCTGCACGCCTTCCCAAATCGTGTTCACCTCAGGCGTGAATACCAACGGGCGTCCGTTCTTATGCATAAACCGATTGTCCACCAGCAGCTTGGCCTGATCCAGCGTAGCCAGGTTGAGCTTGATCAGCTCGCCTGCTTTCAGAGCATCCTCCACCGTCAGCATCTCTCTAACCTGCCAGGACAGCACTCCGTTCTCACGGTCAACATGGTAAATAAACTTGTCCTCGAAATTCATCTGCTCTTCTGCTCCTCTCTTAGGCGAACCACGAATTCAGCATTTTGTCCAGTGTATCGCACGTATATCTTACGAGATGCTCGGCTTCCTGCAGTTCGGCATCGCTCATGTCCTTGATCAGGTGGTACACGTTGCTGTGCTCTTCATCGGCTTCGCAGTGCACTTCCCAGTATTCGAGGTTCTCGAATCCGGATTTCTTCAGGATTTCCGTAGCGTGCAGGTAAACCGCATGGGCGAAGCCTTCCGATGTGCTGTTCACGATGAGCAGCGACAGGTTCTCACTCATGGAAGCGACCGCCCGGTATTGCAGGGAGATGAAGTGCTCGGTTTCATAGTTCGGCTGGGAGAGCTCCGGATCCTCAAGGCCCAGGTCCATCATCCACTTGCGGAGCATTTGGGCGTGGTCCTTCTCTTCCTCATAATGGGTGGAGAACACGTCGTGATCGACGTCGGGGAATCTTTCCCAGCGAAGCTTAAGGAGTTCTCCGAAATGCTTGGATAGGTGATAAAGGTGCACGCACCACTTAAAATCCTCCGGCTTGGCGGTTTGCGGGAACTCCGCGAAGAACCGGTTGGTTTGTTTAACTCTTGCCAGCTCGCCGGCAATAATACCCGAAATTTTCTCAACGACTACGGTCTGCGTCAATGATCTCTCTCCTTCTGTTCGCCGTACCCAAGAGACGGCATAATTTGGGTTACTTTTCCAACCCTTTATTAATATCGGCTAAGGGTCCCATAACCTTTAGGTGAAATTTAAATACTCCTTTTGAAACAGCAAAAACGGCCATCTGAACTTCCAGATGACCGTTTCTTTTGTCATTTACCCCCAACTCCAGGGAGATTCGGCATGACGAAGCCTTACTTACTAGCCGAAGCGGGTTACTTCCGCTCCCCTGTCACGTTGACCTTCAACTCCGCCCTGAGCCCTTCGTACACCGCCGTGATGGCGGCGGTTCCCGGCCGGTGGGCCTTAACGATTCCGTGCACATTAACCGAAGCGACGGATCCCTGGGTATGGGCGAACTTCACCGAGCCGGTCACCTCGCGGGTCGTTCCGTCCTCGTAGGTCAGGATAGCCTTAATCGGAACCGTTTCTCCCGGTTGGGCCTGCCACTCCTGCGGATCCAGGGCTAGCGAGACGGGCTTCTGAGGCGCGCGTTTGACATACAGGGTGCTGATAATCGGACGGTGATCGGACGCTTGGGTGTCGATGACCTGAGCCTCCGAGCGGTCTCCGACAAGCACCTGCTCGTTCGCCCAGATGTAGTCGATTTTGGAGCTTGGGGCTTCGGCATCAAAAGTATACGCATCCGGCCGGTCCACGAAAGGCTCCTGGAAGGCCTGAGCCATCATCCTCATGTCCGGGGTCTCAGGCTTCGCGTTGAAGTCCCCTACCACAATCTGCGCTCCGGATCGGCTCCCCGTAATAGCAAGCAGCTCCTCGGTTTGAACTTTCTGCTGGGCGGCATCCAGTCCGAGGTGGGTGGAATAGAAGGTGACGGGAGTGCCTTCGATCTCCACCCTCGTTTCCAATAGGCCCCGCTGCTCCTGGCCGTAGCTCGTCAAGAGGTGATTCTCCGCGTAGAGGATCGGGTATTTGCTCAGCACCGCCGTCCCGTATTGGCTGCGGGGCTGGCCCGGCGCGGCCGGCTCCCTGTCCAGATTGGCGCCGTACGCGTAGTGCATGCCTAGCATGCCGGCCAGCCTGGCGATCGTGTCCTCATTATTGCTTCGGCTTGAGTAGTACCGGTCCACTTCCTGAAGCCCGATGAGGTCCGCTCCGGATTCCCGGATGACGGCGGCGATCCTCTCCAGGTCATAGACATTGCCGGCGTCCGCGCCATGATGAATATTGAACGACATTACCTTAAAAGGAACATGCTCCTCGCCCTTCTGCTTCGTGAAGGAGAGCCGGTATTCCTTGGTCGTGGTCCCGTCGTCCGCCGTCACCACCACATAGGCATTCCCGGGAACGGCATTCGGGGCATAGACGGTCACCCGGGCATTGGGATCCGCCGCCTCAGCCGTAACCTTAGGGACACGGACCGCGCCGTCCGGAAGAATCCGCTCGTAGAACAGCCGGTCGGCTGTAAATTCCTGAATTGGCTTCCCGTCTACGAGAAGCGTCTCCAGATCCGCATTGCGGGTGAGATACACCGTGAGCGGAAGCTCCGCCGTCTGCCCTCCGTAGACCGCCTTAATGACGGAAACCCCGGCGGCCTTCGTCTGGATGACACCCGGCGCGGTAATGTCCGCCACCTCCGGGCGGCTGCTGTGGTAAGCGGCCCATTCCGTTACGTCCCGGACCGTTCCGTTCGTATAATATCCGTTAAGCTTTACCTTCAAAGCATTCCCCGCCATTTCCGTTATGGTTTGATCGGCATACGCGAGCGATTTCAGATCGGGATGAAGCCGGGCGTCCGGATTCAGGGTCAGCTCACTCACGATCGGAAGATGGGTGGAGGCCAGGGATGAGATCACCCGGGCCTCGCCCAGCTCCCATTCCGGCGTAGACAAAAGATAGCTGACCCTCTTGGTAGGCAGATACGAGGGCGTGGTTCCGGCCGTGCTTTGATCGAAGAAGGAGTCGGCCAAGGTGCCGAGCAGCCTCTGCACCTCCGGGCTTCCCGGAAGGGCGTTGGCGTAAACGGCCGCGATCCCCGGCTCCGTTCTCGACCCGATAAGGGAAGCGATCTCGCCGGCTTCGGTTAACCGGACGGAAGCCGAGGTGTCCATATGGGTCGTATAGAACCGGACCTTCGTTCCATCAACATCAAGCAAAGCCTCGAACAGTGCCCTTTTCTCCGTTCCAGAGTGGGACAGCAGATTCAAATTCGAAGACAGGATCGGGTACTTGCTCAGGATGGCGGTGCCGAACTGCCTCCGCTCGGTCCTTCCAGGTTCCGGATCCAGGTCCACTGTAGCTCCAAAGGCATAATGCATCCCAAGCAGCTCCGCCAGTTTCTTGGCCTGGTCCTCATACCCGCTTCGACTGGAATAGAACCGGTCCACCGCCTGAAGCCCGACAACCTCGGCACCGGAGCCGCGGATCACGTCCGCTATGCGGGCCAGGTCGTTAACTCCATCCGTTCCCCGTCCGTTGTTGATGTTATAGGACATGACCTTCAGCTTAAGCCCCTTCCCCGAAGAGGACGGGGAGTCTGAGGCTGCAGTGGCCGAAGATAGGGGAAGTCCGGCCGATAACAGGGTCAGAAGAATAAGAAACCGGATGAGGGTCATCCGTCGTGTCCCAGTGGGCAAAGCCATACCTCATTTCAACTCCTTTGGTGGATGTCATGAAGGGGCCCCTGTCCTCACTTTAGAATACGGCTCGTCCGGTGTCCATAGGCAGGTTCTTCGGCCGTATGCATTTTTTTACATTCCGGCCCTTCGGTTCGCTTCTTCCCACAAAAAAGAGAGCGTCCCCTACAGTCGATCCGACTGTACCGGTCCGCTCCCCTTCTTCGTTACTTGCTGTTCTTGTAACGGTCGTAGGCCTGCTTGTAGATCTTCATGTACTGGTCGACTCCCATCTTCTGAACGGCCGCCGTGTATTTATCCCAATCCGACATGGGAGCGGCGCCTGTCACGAACTTGGCCTCCATCTCCCCGATGTAATTCTGAATATCCGTGCCGACGGTCGAGCGGAACTCGTTCTCCTCTTCCGTGAAGTTGAAATTGTTCCACAGCTCCTTCAGCTTGTTCGGCTCGGCCTTCTGGCCGACCTCGATGTTGCCCGGCAAGGTTTCGGAGCCTTTGAAATATTTCTCCTGCACATAGCCGGGATAGCTTCCGCCGAGCCACGTAATGGACTTGGCCAGCGCCTGGTCCATCGTCAGCCCCTCCGGATTCTTCGTGATGCTCTCCACGAACTCTAGCTTGCCGTCCGCTGTTTTGCGGTACGTCTGCCCTTCGAGGCCCATAAAATAGAAGGTAGCCCCCTCATCTCCGAAGAAGTAGTCCATCCAGCGCACGGTCGCCTCGGGATATTTGTTCTTGTCGGTGATGACGAACGCCCCCGGCCAGACAGCCGGCACCTTCACATGGGTGTACAGCTGGTCGCCGTGCGGCCCTTTCAGAGCGCCCAGCCCGATGTAGCCCGGCTGGTTGATCTGGGTAACCGGGCTCGGGTTGATCGTCGATCCGAAAATCCCGGTCTGTCCCTTGGCGTACAGAGCCGCCGTCTTGGTCGTGAAAATCTCCTTGTCGATCAGCCCTTCGGTGTAGAGCTTCCTTACATACTCGATAACCTCTTTATACTTCGGATCGGTCCGGAAGAAGCGCAGGTTATTCGTGGCCGGATCCACATCGACGAATTTGTGCCCCAGCCCGCGGTTTCCGAAGCCCCAAGCGCCCTTGATCTGATCGAACAGCGGGTTGATGCCCTCTCCGGCATACGGAATTTCGTCCGCCTGGCCGTTACCATTAAGATCCGTCTCTTTGACTTTCTTCAGATACGTGTAGAATTCGTCTGTCGTTGTCGGCTCCTTCAGGTTCAACTTATCGAGCCAGTCCTTCTTGACCCAAAGCGGCGTCCCGATCAGCATCGGCAGGAAATCCGGGCTGTAGAAGGACGGGAAGGAGTAGATGTTGCCGTCGGGCATGGTGAGCCCCTTCTTCAGATCGGGGTATTTCTCCAGCAGCTTCTTGAAATTCGGCGCGTACTGGTCGATCAGGTCGTTCAGCTTGATGAACGTTCCCTGCGCCCCGTATTTCATCAGGTCGGTGGCGGGAACCCGAGCCGAATAGAACGCATCGGGATAGTCACCCCCGGCCAGGGCAAGATTGCGTTTCTCCGTCAAATTCTCGAACGGCACGAGTTGAAAGGTCACGTTAATGCCGGATTTCTTCGCATATTCCTTCCAGACGAGCGTTTCCTCGAAGTTGTTGCCGTTCGTGGCCGCCTTGCCTGTGAAGAACGTCAGGTTGATCGGCTCCTTCGCGATCGGAAAGCCCGACGGGTTCAGATTGGCCACTTCCTTGGCTCCCTCCGCCGGCTTGCCTCCCGCTCCGTCTCCTCCTTTGCCGCAGCCTGCCAGCAGACCGCCTGTCAACGCTACCGTTAACGCGGCCGCCCCCCATTTTCTCGCTCGTTCCATTTGTTTGGCCTCCCTATTGTGATTGTGAATCTATGGCTTCCCCATGAACAGCCGGCGGAGCTTACCGCCTGCCTTCAGGAGAGGATTCGCTTGCCAGTAACTACCCTTTGACGGCCCCTATCATGACGCCCTTCACGAAATACTTCTGAAGGAACGGGTACAGCACAAGAACCGGCAGATTCGCCACGATGACGAGGGCATACTTGATCGCTTCGCCTTCCATCACATTGCGGGCATTGGAGTTGTCCCCTACCCCCACCATCTCCTGCATCTGCCCCTGGATCAGGATTTCCCGGAGAAACAGCTGAAGCGGGTATTTCGCCCGGTCATTCAGGTACATCAGAGCGTTAAAATAAGCGTTCCAGTGGCCCACGCTGTAGAACAGAATCATGACAGCGAGGATGGGCATGGACAGCGGCAGCACGATGCGGACAAGCGTCCCCAGGTTGGAGCAGCCGTCAATGGAGGCCGCCTCCTGCATTTCGTAGGGGATGCCTTCCTGGAAGAACGTCCGCATGATCAGAATGTTATAGACGGAGACGGCTCCCGGAATGATGAGCGCCCACATCGTATTTAGCATGCCGAGCTGCTTGACGAGCAGATAAGCCGGAACCATTCCGCCGCTGAAGAACATCGTGAAGACGACGAGGACGGAAATGATCCCGCGTCCGTAGAAATCCTTGCGCGAAAGCGGATAAGCGGCCGCTACCGACAGGATAAGGTTGATGGACGTTCCGACGACCGTGTAGAGAATGGTGTTCAAGTAGCCGGACAGAATCTCGTTATTGTTAAAAATTTTGGTATACCCGATCCAGCTGATGTTCTTAGGCCAGAGCCATACCTCTCCGCGCATAACCGTATCCGGGCTGCTGAAGGAAGCGATCAGGACGAAGAACAGCGGGTACAGCACGATGACGCAGATGACGGCTAGGGCCGTATGAACGGCCGCATCAAAGATTTTATCCCCCGTGGTCTGATTGTTCATGGTCTGCCTCCTACCATAGACTCGTTCCGTTCATTTTCCGGGCGATCCGGTTGACGGAGATAAGAAGAATGAAATTGATGACCGAGTTAAAAAGCCCGACGGCCGCCGAATAGCTGTACTGCCCGTCGATGATCCCCTTGTGATACACATGGGTGGCGATGACATCCGAAGCCGTCATGTTAAGCGAGTTCTGAAGGAGATAGACCTTCTCGAACCCGACGCTGAGCAGCGTGCCCATATGCAGAATGAGCAGGATGGTGATCGTCGGCAGAATGCCCGGCAGATTGACGTGCCAGATCCGCTGCCAGCGGGTCGCCCCGTCCACCCGTGCCGCTTCATGCAGCTGCGGGTCGATGCCGGTCAGCGCCGCCAGGTAGATGATGGAGCTCCATCCCATCTGCTGCCACACGCCCGAGAGGACATAGACGCTTTTGAACCAGGCGGGTTCTGTCAGAAAATCGATCCGGCTGCCGCCGAGCCAGGAAAGCATCAGGTTCACGAGCCCCGTCTGGGGTGACAGGAAGATGTACAGCATGCCGACCAGAACCACCGTGGATAGAAAATGCGGCGCATACGTAACCGTTTGGACCAAACG
Source organism: Paenibacillus aurantius (assembly GCF_032268605.1). NCBI lineage: Bacteria > Bacillati > Bacillota > Bacilli > Caryophanales > Paenibacillaceae > Paenibacillus > Paenibacillus aurantius. The sequence continues at coordinate 530,965 of NZ_CP130318.1, read as the reverse complement.
GCTGAACTTCTTCGATCGAACCTCGTTGATCATCAGGGCGAGAAGGATCGGAACGGGAAAGCCAACCACCAGCTGGTACAGCCCGATGCCAAGAGTGTTCGTGATAAGCCTCCAGAAATAATAGCTTTCGAAGAACCGCTCGAAGTGCCGGAAGCCGACCCACGGACTTCCCCAAATGCCCTTGGTGGCAATGAAGTTCTTGAAAGCGATCTGGACCCCGTACATGGGCACGTACTCGAATATGACGAAGAAGACCAGGACCGGCAGAATCAGCAGATACAGGTCCCAGTTGCGGCGAAGCCGTTTGACGATGACCGAGCTTCCCGTGCGGGACCCGGGACCCGCCTGCACCACCGGCAAGGAGGCATGCTTCCTCAAAGTGAACTCACCTGCTTTCGTCTATATATAAGGAATGGAAGAAGCTTGTAACCAAACAAGCAAGCGGTCAATGATGTCGAGCAGCGATGGATTCACGCGTTAAAACGACCGGCAAGATTCATCGTACGGAACTAATGTACGAGCCGCGTTAGCACCAGGTTAAGAAATGATTAAGCCGGCCCGCGCTTTCCGGAGTCCGTTCTAGTGCCTTCTCCGGTAACTTTGTTGGTAAGAAACCCCTCCCTATACGCACGAAAATCAAAAGCAGAACTTCATTTGCCGAAAATGCACCAGTTCTTAACGGAGCATAGCAGACGGGCACGGGGATGGGAATTGACACTTGTTCCGAAAATTAGCCCTGCCTTTGCCCACCCAAAATAAAGATAACATTCGGAAAAATAGCATATTTCCGTTCTTTTCCTCCTTCGGGTACAATACAGGGAGCCTAGCGAGCTTTAATTAATAAGAAAGGCTTATTCTAACCGATAAGGGAGTCATCCTTGTGAGGAACTGGGCCATTTGGAACCGCCAGACCCTGGTGTTCAAGCTATTCATAAGCTTTCTCGGCATCATCCTGCTGTTCTCCCTATTCAACTCGCTGTCCCTCCATCTCTTCAACCGGGGCGTTCAGAAGGAAGTGATTCAATACAACCGCCTTATGCTCCACAATACGGCCGAGCGGTACCGGACCCACCTGGAACGGGTAAAAACCCTGTTGTTCGACATCTATAACAGCGAATATACGGTGGCGTTCAACCGTCAGCTGCATGCGCAGGATCCGGCCGACCCGGAAATTTGGAAAGCCGCGGACGTGCTCAAGGTGCTCCGTCCCCAAGCCTTTAACCCCATGTTCTACCTGAACAACCTGCTCGTTTACTACCAAACGGGGGATATCGTGGTGGAGAAGGAAGGGACGGTCGGAGCGGAGATGATGTTCTCACGCTTCTATTCAAGCAAAGCCTATCCGTACTCCTACTGGAAGGGGGAGCTCGGGAGAAGCGGCAGCTACAAGCTTCATCCCGAAGCCGAATTCACGGTGAGCGGGCTCAATTCCACGGCTGCCGTTCCCCTGATTCCTTTTTCCTTCCGTATGCCTTCCTCGGATTACCTGGTCGTCGCGCTGCTCGATGCGAAGCAGCTGCAGGAGGCGTTCTACGGAACGGAGGATGACCGGCAGTTCTTCATCCGCCGGGAGGACGGCACCCTGCTGTACCGTTCCTCTGATGCGCTTTCCGACGCCGATATTCCCTCGTTCGCCAGCGGCCCGGACTACCTGCTCGCCAACAGCTATTATTTCTTTGCGGAGAAGGACTCCGCTTCGGACCTGACTTATATCGTCGCCGTCCCGACCGCGAGCATCACCTCCCGGGTCCGCAACGCCAGCCTGACCCTGTTCGTGATCTTCGCGGTCTCCGTCGTCATCGGCATTCTGGCCTCGATCCTCTTCAGCCGGCAGATCCACCGGCCCGTGAAGCAGATGGTCTCCTCCATCCTCCGGCGCGACCCGGTCCAGCTGCGCAGCTCCATTCAAGAATTCGATCTCATTCACCGGAATCTCCGGGAGCTCATGAGGGAGAAGGAAACCATTCACCGAGAAATGCTCGGCCAGCGCTCACTCTTGACGAGCTTCCGCTACATCAATAAATTAAAGGCGATCACCTCGGATATTAACGAATGGAAGGATATCGCCACCATGGAGGAGCCTTTCGTTCTGGTGCTCTATCAGCTTCACTTCCGGACGCAGCCCGTTTCCGAGAACGGACTGAAGACGGACCGGATGGCCTACTACATCCAGGAATACATCAACCTCGTCATTTCGGAACGGATGCCGGCCGCCCATACGTTCCAGATCGAGAACAACCAGATTCTCTCGCTCATTCCGGGAGAACGGGTGCCGGAGGCGCTCGAGGAAGTGCTCGGCATGCTGATCACGATTCTCGACCGGGACAAGGCTTATCTTCTCGTCACGGTCGCTGTCAGCCCCGTCTTCCCTGCTTCGTCCCCCTTCAGCAAGGCCTATCAGGAGGTCGTGGAGCTGGCCCGCCAGGCACGTCCGCTCGAGGAGAACCAGATTATCCGCGAACGCCGGGACGTTCCGGAGCTGCTTCTGCTGACCGTCGCCCAGGAGCAGGAGCTGTACGCCAACCTGCAGGCGGGCAATGACGGCTTCTGCGTCTCCTTCATGGAACGAATCCTCGACTCCATGGACCGGAAGGGGGCGAGCATCCGCCAGCTCCGGGAATTGGCGGCTGGGGTTACCGCGAGGGTGGCCAAAATTCTCGAGCCCTACGGGGCGGACGCGGAGGCCGCACCCGGGCAGCGGGAGCAGGAGGCCCTCCAAGACTGCTTCACCCTGGAGCAGTTCAAGCGGTTTTACCGGGAGCTGTTTCATAAGGCGGCTTCCCTCATCCAGTCCCGTAAGGAGGAGCAGGACGCCACGGTCGCTTTCGTCCTGGAGTACATCGAGAGCCGTTACGCGGATGATCTGTCTTTAGACCAGCTGGCCGACAAGCTCAACCTCTCCATGGCCTATCTCTCGGTCTACATCAAGGAGAAGACCGGTGCCAACTTCAGCGAGCATGTGAACGCCGTGCGCATCCGCCAGGCGAAGGAGATGCTGGCGGCCACCGACCTGAGCGTGCAGGAGATCAGCGCCCGGATCGGCTACCGCAATGTCACCTCCTTCATCCGCATGTTCAAGAAGATAACCGGCCTTCCGCCCGGCGAATACCGCAAGCAGGAGCGGCTCCGGTCCGCTTCCGGTCCGGCCGGCTCCTCCCTCTGACGGGGCGGGGAGGGCCGGACCGAAAGAAAGCCCCATGACCCGGTTCTCTTGAGAAGAGAGCCGGGTCATGGGGCTTTTGAGGATGGAGTAAAGTGGACTGGGATAGAGACCTTTTCTTAAACACGTTAGTTATTAAACGGATGAATGCTTCTCGGGGTGAACCGCCTCGGGGCTCCACAGCCTTTCGATCGATTCCAGGTGGCGGCCGTCGAAGGTCATCCGGTAAACATCCGGGCGGGACGTTTCCTGCCAGAAGGCATAATCGCACCCGGGCTCGTAATGGTTCATCAGGATGGTCATGATGTTCCCGTGGGTGCCGATGGCCACCGCCCGCCCCTCATACTCCTCGAGAAGCTCTTCGAGTATCGGCAGCGCCCTTAAGCGGGCTTCCTTTGTCGTTTCGCCGCCCTCGAGGGCGTAATCGTGGTCCGTAAAGGACCGCTCAATCGCGTTCCGGATCTCCTCCCACGGGGCCTCGCTCTCCTCGCCGCCAATCAGCCGCTCCCGGAGGCCTTCATACTCCCGGATCGGCAGCCCCCGGCTCTCGGCCAGCGGCTGTACCGTCTGGACCGCCCGGGCGTACGAGCTCGACACCACGCCGTCCACCGGGAGGTCCTTCAGCCGTTCGGCGATCTGCCGGGAAGCGGCCGCTCCGGCCGCCGACAATCCCCGGGTGCGTTCCTGCCCCGGCACATAAGGCGAATCGGCGTGCCTGACCATGTAAAGGATCGTTTTCATAGGTATACCCCCCGTCCTTCCTTATATCGCCTTCTGGTTGGAGAACTCGACGTAGAATGGCTGCCCTTCCGGGTTCAGGCAGGCTTCGATCCGTTCCCGAAACGTCGGCCATGTGACCATCTGCAGGGCTTCCTCTATCGGATAGTAGCCGGCTTCAAGCGCCTCCGTTGTAGGAACCGGTTCCCCTCCGACGGGCTTCGCCAGAAAGAGCGAGTTGCAGATCCCGCCGGACACGTTCTGGTAAATGCCGCAGAAGCGGACAATTTCGATATCGACGCCCGCCTCCTCCTTCGTTTCCCGGATGGCGGCTTGAGCAAGGGATTCCCCGACCTCCACCTGGCCTCCGGGCATTTCCCAGCCTCTTCGGGGCCCCTTGATCAATAAAATCTTGTTATCCGCATTAACGACGATAGCCGCGGCGGAAATAATGTGCTTGGGTGGCTGCATGGGCAGGGCCTCCTTGGTTTTTGGTCATCTGGTCGAGATTCCTCGTCATCACGGAAAGTCGCTTAAATTGTAAGTCGTTTCCAGCCTAAAAACAACACGTATATTACCACTGTAGCGAGTGCCTTATCCGGTAACTTTGCTGGCGAGAAAACCTCTTAATGCGCACGAAAAAATAGTAAAAAAGCAGAATATCATTTGCGGATAAGGCACTAAACAACACCTTTCCCACACCCCCTCCCTTATCAAGGGCACGAAAAAAAGCACGGCCAAGCGTATCCACGCCCAGCCATGCTTCCTGATTCTCGGTAACGGTATGCCTCGGGATGGGAGCCGACGAAGGACGGCCCCCATGTCCGGGTGCTCCGCTTTACTCTGCGTTCTTCTTGGCCAGCTTAACCACCGCACGGAGCGCCGCGGCAATCTCGGCTTCTACCGCCTTCGTTACGACATCGCGATGCGGATTATACCCCTCATCCACGGCGGTGGAATCGCCATCCAGGGCCAGAATGGCCCCGGCCCGGACCCCGCGCAGCATCGCTACCACATACAAGGCCGCAATTTCCATCTCTACGGCGAGAACACCGGCTTTGCGGTACGTCTCATGGGGCAGCTCGACTACGCCGCTGAAGAAAGCGTCCATCGTCAGCGTGACGCCCTTCCCGACCTCGCCTGGAGCATCCACTTCCAGCGCCGCTTCATACAGGGCTTCGGTCACCCGGCTGTCCGCCACCGCAGGAAAAGCGAGCGGCACCAGCTGCCGGGTCAGCCCTTCCTCCCGGACGGCGGCCGTACTCACGATCAGGCTCCCCGTCCTATACGACGACAGGGATCCGGCCGTACCGATCCGAATGATCGTCTTGACCCCGGCCTTGGCCAGCTCCTCGAAGCAGACGGCCGCACCCGGCGATCCGACACCGTGGCTGACCACGGCGAGCTTCACCCCTTCGTACGTCCCCGTGAAGGTTCGGTACTCGCGTGCATGGGCCAGCTCTTTGGCGTCCGTCAATTTCTTCGCAATCTCTTCGGCCCGGAACGGATCGCCGCACACGAGGGCATAGTCGGGCATATCGGCAGGATCGACCCGCAATATAGGCAGCAGTGCCATCTCAATCAAACTCCTTCTTGGTCCATTCGTCTTCCGGAATCGGCAGCGCTTCGCCGGAGAAGCGTTCCTCCCGAAACGGATCGGCCACATTGTGAAACCCGTTGCGCTCCCAGAAGCCCGGCCGGTCTTCCTTCATAAATTCCATCCTGCGCACCCACTTGGCGCTCTTCCAGAAATACAGATGCGGAACGACCATGCGGAGCGGAAAGCCGTGCTTATCCGTAAGCGGCTTGCCGTCGTACCGGAAGGCCAGCAGCACATCGTCCCGAAGGAGATCCTCCAGCGGAACGTTCGTCTCGTACTCCTCGTCCGCATGAAACATGACATACTTGGCTTCCGGCTTAACGTCCAGCAGGGCTAGAAAATCTTTGAACCGGACTCCCTCCCAGGCCGTATCGAACTTGGACCAGCGGGTCACACAATGAATATCGCAGGTTACGGTTGTTTGTGGCAGCGCCTGGAGCTCTTCCAGGGTAAAGGAGCGCTCCGTGCCGACCTCTCCGAATACGTCGAGACGCCATTCACTCAGATCGTAGACAGGCACTTCCCCTTCATGGAGAATCGGAAACCGTTCCGTCAGCATTTGGCCCGGGGGCAGCCGATGCTTGAACTCCTCCCTGACCGTCACTTGGGGAACCTTTGCTTTCTTCAGCTTGTCCGCTTTGTCATGCATCGCTATTCACCCTTTCGCTTCTGCTTATTGACCGCCGATGCGGCCGGATTGCCGCAGGTAGCCTTTATCCTTCACCACAAACATGACGACAATGGTCATAACATAAGGAAGCATCATCGTAAAATGCGTCGGCAGCGCGAGCCCCTGCAGCCGGATGCTGACCGCATCCATAAAGCCGAACAGGAGGCTGGCGGCCGTGACGCCGAGCGGGCTGCTCTGGCCGAGCATCGTGGCGACGAGGGCAATAAAGCCGCGGCCGGACGTCATGTTCTCGGCGAACAGCGTGACCTGACCGAGCGACAGCTGCGCGCCGGCCAGGGCACACAGGACCCCGCTGGCCAGGACAGCCGCATACTGGTAGCGCTTGACGCGGAGGCCGAGGCTTTGCGCAGCCTGCGGATTTTGCCCGGACGCCATCAGACGGAACCCGAATACCGTGCGGAACAAGACGAACTGCAGGACGAAGGCCAGTACGAACGCGAGGTAGACGAGCGGGGAATGCCCCGATAGGATGTCCCCGAGAACGGGAATATCCTTTATAAGCGGAATGTGCCACTCGGGCAGCCCCACCATGGTTTTATCATAATATTGCCCTTTTACGCCAAAGACGCTGAAGAGCAAAAACGCCGTAAGGCCGCTGGCCAAGAAATTGATGGCCACCCCGACAATGATCACATTCGCCTGCAGCTGAATGCTCAAGTAGGCGAACAAGAGCGCGACGAGCCCTACGCAGACGCAGGCGAACAGAATGGCGAGCAGGACGCTGCCGAACAAATAGTTGCCGAGAATCGCCGTGAACGCGCCGGTGAGCATCATGCCCTCCAGCGCCACGTTGAACAGACCGACGCGGGCGCATAGCGCTCCACCGAGTGCGGCCAGAAGCAATGGGGCTACGACGCGTATCGTCGAATTCAGCAGTGACCAATCAAGCAGCGTTTCCATCCGCACCCCTCCTTGCTTTCCTGCGGCTGATGAAGGCAAACGTAAGTCTGGCCGATACAAACAGGATCAACGCCGCCTGAATAATGTTGGAGATCTCAAGCGGAACCTCCGTATTGCGCTCAACGCCCATGCCGCCTGTCTGGAGAGCTGCAAGCAGAATGGCCGCAAAAACGGTGCCGATCGGATTCGATCCGGCGATCAGCGTCGCCATGATGCCCGACCAGGCAAAGCCGGGAGCGCTCAGCATGTTATCGATATAGCGGTATTGCGTGCCCAGCACCTCGAATGTCCCGGCGAGTCCGGCAAGGGCCCCGCTCGCGAGCATGCTCAGCAGCATGACGCGGCCGCGGCGGACGCCGCCGTACCCGGCAAAGAGCGGGTTGCTGCCCAGCATGCGGATCTCGTAGCCTTTTACCGTATAGCGCAAGTACCAAGCCATTCCGATGGCGGCCAAGACGGCAACCAGGAAGCCGATATGCAGCGTCGTGCCGGACATGATTTTGGGCAGCCATAGGCTTTTGTCCAGCATCGCCGTCTGGGAAGCTCCGGTGCTCGCCTTGTCCTTCAACGGGAAGGAAACGAGATAGCCGGCGAACAGAGCCGCGATATAGTTGAACAAGAGGGTCGTGATGAGGAGATTCATCCGGAAACGGGTGTCCAGCCAGCCGGCCAGCGCCGACCACAATCCCCCGGCGAGCATCCCGGCAACAAGCGCGCAAACCAGCTTCAAGGCCGCGGGTCCCGGGACATACAGGGCAGCCAGCGCGGCGGACAGAGCGCCCAGAATCATTTGGCCTTCAGCGCCAAGGTTGAAGAATCCGGCCCGGAACGCGAGCGAGGCTCCGAGACCGACCAGAATGATGGGAGTCGCCCGGGCCAGCGTACTGGCCGTAAAGTAACTGCTTCCGAAGGCCCCCTTCGCCATCTCCGCATACGTCTCGAGGACCGAGCCGCCGACGGCTATAATCATCACGGCCCCGACGATGAGACCGAGCACTATAGCCAACAGCGGTTGGAGTAGTCCGCGAAGGTAAGTCATCATCTTATCCTGCTTCATGGATCGTCCCTCCCGCCATCAGAATGCTGATTCGTTCCTCGGTCGCTTCTTGCGCTGTCAGCTCACCGGCGATCCGTCCCTCGAACATCACGAGGATGCGGTCGGACAGCTGCAAAATCTCCGTCAGCTCAGACGAGACGAGCAGGACGGCTCCCATCTCCCGGCGGCGCTGCAGCAACGCTTCATGGATGATCTCCATGGCCCCAATATCCACACCCCGGGTCGGCTCGGCCGCGATGACGAACGGGGTGCCGTGCGCCATCTCGCGGGCCACGATCAGCTTCTGCATGTTCCCGCCGGAGAGGTGCTTGGCCTTCGTCTCCAGTGAGCCGGTCTTTACCTTGAAGGTGTCAATGAAACGGCTGACCGTCTCGCGGATTTTCCCTTCCCGAAGCAGGCCGCTGCGGCTGTGCGTCGGAAGGTGGCCCATAATGCCGTTGTCCGCCACGCTCTCCTCCTTGGAGGAGCCCCAGCTGTACCGGTCTTCCGGAATATGAGCCAGGCCGGCGTTTCGCACCTGGAGCGGGAGCGCGTTCGTGACATCCGTCCCATTCACCATAATCCGTCCTTGGTCGATGCGGCGCAGCCCGGCGATGGCTTGAATCAATTCCGATTGGCCGTTGCCCGATACGCCGGCAATCCCGACAATCTCGCCAGCATGCACTTGGAAATGGACGCGGTCCAGAAGCGGCTTTGCCCCTTTTCCGCCTTGAATCGTCACGTTCTGCACATCCAGAATTCCCTCGCCGGGCTCTACCGCCTGCTTGTTCCGCCGCTGAAGCTCCCGGCCTACCATTAAGCGGGAAAGCTCCTCTTCGTTCGTATCCTTGGCCTCCATAACGCCCGTCACGCGGCCGTCCCGGAGGACCGTGATGCGGTCCGCGGCGTGAATGACTTCCTGCAGCTTGTGGCTGATCAGAATAAAGCTGATGCCCTGCTGGGCCAGCCCTTTGATCGCCTTCAGCAGCCATTCGACCTCAAGCGGAGTCAAGGCACCGGTCGGCTCGTCCAGAATGACGATCTTGGCGCCTTGGCCCAGCACCTTCAGAATCTCCACCCGCTGCTGGATCCCGACCGGGCAATCCCCCATCGTCTGCCAAGGGTCAACGGGCATGCCATACTTGTCCGACAAGGCCTTCACTTCCGCGGCGGCCGCCTTGCGGTCAAAGACGAGGCCGGCTTTCGGCTCCCGGCCGATCACGATATTCTCGGCGACCGTAAACTCCGGGAAGAGCATGAAATGCTGGTGCACCATCCCGATCCCGGCGGCGATGGCGTCTTTGGGCGAGTCCAGCTTCAGCTCCCGGCCGTTCAGCAGGATCCTCCCGGAGGTCGGCGTCTCCTCGCCGTACAGAATCCGCATCAGCGTAGACTTCCCCGCCCCGTTCTCGCCGATCAGCGCGTGCACCTCGCCCTCGGCAAGCGTGAAGTCCAGCTGATCGTTGGCGGTCAGGTTGCCGAACCGCTTCGTAATTTTTTCCAGCTGCAGCAGCATGTCCCTACTCCCTTCTGACTCAGATTGCGGCTTTCTTCTGTCTTTAACGATACGTCAGGAAACAAGACAAACCGGCTGCGTGGTGGGCAACCGGTTCGGAGGAGGGAGATCCCTTAAGGAGCTAGCGGGTTCTTCACCTTGATCGCGCCCGATACGATATCGTCGCGAATTTTTTTGAGCTTGTCCACGTTCGCTTGTCCGATGAACGGACTCAGCTTGGACTTGGAGTCGGCCGTAACAAAGGTTACGCCTACGCCGTTTTCTTTCAGACCGTAGCTGATGGAGCCGTACGTGAATTTCCCTTGGGCAAAATCCTTCGCTGTCTCGTATGTCACGGTATCCGTTTCCTTCAGCTGGGACAGGACGATGTGCTCGGGATCTTCCCCGGTACGGTCCGTATCCTGACCGGCTGTGTAGAAGTTCTTCTCTTTGGCGGCCTGGAACACGCCCGAATCGCCTACCGCGGCCATCCCGGCAACGAAGTCCGCGCCTTGCGAGTATTGAAGCAGCGCAAGCTCCTTCGCTTTGGCCGGATCCGTAAATCCGCCTACGTAGTTAACCAGGAATTTCGCGTTCGGGTTGGTCGATTTCAGGCCTTGCTCAAAGCCGGACGTATACTTCTTGAGCAGCGGCGCATCCATGGCGACGATCGCGCCGACCGTATTCTTCTTCGTCGAAAGACCGGCCGCCGCTCCGAGGAGGTAGGCCGCTTCATGCTCGCGGAACTCGATGCTGCGTACGTTCGGCGCATCGACGACCGTGTCGATAATCGCGAACGCCTGCTTCGGGTTCTCGGCTGCGACTTTGGTTAAGGCATCGGCTGCGGAGAACGCGGCCGTAATGATCAGATCATACTTCTCGGCAACCGCCGCGCGGAGGTTCTGCTCCACTTGGGTCGGGTCCGCCGATTCAATCACTTTCGTCTGGAGGTTGAATTCCTTGGCTGCTTTATCGAGACCTTCCTGCATCTGCGTAAAGAATTGGTTCACGCCGATCTTCTCGGGCGTTACCAGGACGACACGCTTCTTGGCGTTATCGGAAGAACCGCCGCCGCTCGTGCCCTCTTCCTTTTTAGCGCCGCATCCGGCGAGCACCGCGACCATCATGACTAAGACGAGCGCTGCGAGTGACCACTTTTTCATTTTTCTCTCCCCTGCCTGCTTTCAATAAAATACTCTCTCTACTAATTTAGTTGGATAAAGCGACAATGTCAATCGGATTTCTTTTTCCTTCGACATCTTTCGATAAGGTTTACCATCAAAATAAAGCCGCATTTCTGCGACTTTCGGACTCTGCGTCCATTACGTTACTCCAATATTTTTCAGCTGTATTAGCAAGGATGGATTCATGGAAAAGGAAGCCCCGTCCCCATTGCTTCTCATTCATCTAATTCGTCTGCTAGTGGGTTATCGTTGATAAAGGTCCGGTAGAGCTTACGGTCCAGGTATTCCAGCACGACGATAAGGATCAGCCAGGTGATCCATCTTCCTTTGAAGCTGAACGGTTGGAACGGACGGGTCCATTGGGCAAGGATGATTCCTACCAAGCATCCTACGTAACCCGGAAGGGAAAATCCCCTTCCTATTAAAGCCTGCAGCCCTGCAAGGGCAGCCATGGCCGCCGCTATCAGCATCAGTCGCAGGAAATGGTATAGATTCAGGGAGCTCACCTTGATCCCCTCCTTTTTATTAGATCTGTGGCTAGAAGGAGGCCGGCCATTTCTTCCACCGACAGCGTACCGTCGATCGGCAGGTCGGAGCGGGGCCGTGTGTTCTCCAGCATATGAAGGTACGCCGGTCTTCCCCGTTTTAAGTAACCGGTTAGATCGGCTAGAATTTCCTCTGCTGACGCTTGAGGACAGTCCCGCAAAATCCTTCTGGCGAGCGCGATATCCAAGGGGGTGTCCACAAAAACAGTCAGGTCGATAAGACCCGCTAACGCCGGATAGTCGCGGCCAAAAGGATAATCCAGCCAAACATACTCCACCCAATCTTGTTCTATAAAATGAAGGAGGTCGGCAAGAAGCGGCTCCAGCTTCCACTCGGCAGGGTCGCCTCCCCGCTCTATCCATTCGCAAATATCTTCGGGACCCTCGAGTTCATAGTCGTCAAAATGCAATGCCGCGGAACCCGGAACACTCTTGCTCATGTGCTTCGTAAACGTTGTTTTCCCGCCTCCCGACACCCCGGATATGCTGATGATGAGCGGCCTTTTCCCAGGTGAAACCGAGTCTTGGGTGAGCGCTGTTCCAGGTACCTTCATTCCGCCAACTCCTCATTCCGCAAGGGGAGGCCCTCCTTCCATCCTCGCCCGCTTCAGAATTTCTTCAATAAAAGGCCCCTTCGCTTCCGTATACTGGACTCTGTCGTGCTGATACCTCTCTGCCAGTCTCCCCTTCAGGGACTGGTACTCCGCGGCAGCCTCCGGATGCCTGATCAAGTACTGCTTAAAAAGCAGCTGGTCCACCCAGTGCTTTCCCTGGTAGCGATACACATGCAGATGATGGGTTCCGGCCCTCCACTCTCCTCTGCGGAAAAAAAGCCGTTCCGGGAAATGAGGATGAGGCACGAAAAGGTAGCCAATCCGCTCCAGGAGATGAAGATGCCGGTCGTTCACCTTCTCCAAGTCCTCCACGCCCGCCATGATGTCGATCACCGGCTTGGCCGCCAGCCCAGGGACCGATGTGCTTCCGATGTGCTCTATCCCTTGGACAATATCCGCCAGAGCTTCGGCTATGGCTGTCCGCTCCTGTTCATACTGCCGGACCCATTGTGGGTTATGGTCCGTGATCACGACCTGCTCCATGATGTCCCCTCCCGTCGTTACACTTCTACCATTCCTGCGCTTTAAGCCCTTACAGAAATCGGTCTCCCGCCCCTCCGGCCTGCCTCCAAGAGGCCTGAAGCTCCGCCAGTGACCCGTAACGGCTCGCCCGGTCAGGCTCTACCGCTTTGGCGGCCACCCGGTACAGGTTCTCTCCGGCCTCCCATTTTTCCAGAGACCGGTCCTGCTCCCCTCCAAGCAGCACAAAGGCCGTCGCTCCCATGTTGTACACATTGGTGATCTCGTCGATATCCGCCCCGAGTTCGAATTCCTCCGGAGCCATGAACCGGGAGGAGCCCCACATCCTTCCCATCTCGTTCACGAAGGGCCGCGTTGTGTAAAAGTCAATATCGCAAATCTTGGTGGTATCGGTCTTGAAATCATAAAGCAGGCTGCCATCATAAAAGTCGATCGCCACATACCCTTGCCGGGCGGCATGCACATGAAATGTGAGGATATTGTTTATCGAGGCGAGCCGTCTCTCAAGCGGAAGCTGGCGGTACCGGTAAAAGGGAGAGTCCGGGTGCGTGTATTTGGCAGGAGGCGGGTAGCTCCAATGGGGGTGCAGGTTCTCTCCCTCCGCCCAGTCGAATACCGCTGCATATCCCTCCGGCGTTTGAAAATGGTCCACCAAGCGAATCAGATGCTCATGCTCCAAAGCTTCATAAACCGGGACCGCCTGCGTAAGACGCCGGATGGCGTCGGTGGGATTCCCCTCGTAAGCCACCGGGCGGGCCCCGGCGTATTTGACGAAGCTTCGCTTGCCGTCCTTCATGAGGCCGAACGAAAGATTGCCGGAATCCTGCTGATCGAATACGGCGAAGACCTCTCCCCTTTCCAGCAGCCATCCAAAATCATGGGAGGCCTGCAGGGGAAAGGAAACAGACGATAAGGTTACGGTTACAGGGTTGGTCAACGGCTCACTCCTCAGCTAGGTATAGATTTATTTACTTCCGGTTTACGGAACACATAAGTCAAACAGTCGCCTTTCAAATAAATGGCTCGGCCGTCCCGCTCAATCTCATACTGCAGGCTTCGGACCGTGGTGTACCGGATGTCCCAGCCTGCGTAGCTGGACAACAGCAGCTCCCGGGTGTACCCGGTCGTGAGGTTCAGCTCATAGTAAGGATCCAGCGCTTCTCCGGTCACCTTGTCGACCTCCTCCACCTGGGTGCTCATGATCAGGCAGTTGATGCCGCCCTCCCTCGTCCCCCGGGCCATGCGGTCCAGCACCTGGATAAGCTTCACTTCCGACTCCACGTGCTCCAATGCTGACACGGCGATGATATAGTCGAAGCCCTTCTCCTCAATTGCATAATCCCCGATATCCGAATGCTCGGTGGTTATGTACTCCTTCACGCCGAACTCCCGACTGTAGCCCTCCAGCTTCTGCAGGGCTCTATCGAGCAGGTCGACACAGACGACTTGGCCGGTCCGCCCTTTTAGCGCCTGGGCCATAGGAATGCTGTTGCGGCCTACTCCGCAGCCGAGATCGAGAATGTTCAGGACCGGGCGATTTTGAAACTCCTTCAGCGTGTCCATCACCGTCTTCACCGGCTTAGCCAGCCAGGAGCCCGCCTCGAACAAACGGTAATTGTCATAGCAGGCCTCGTGGTAGTTTTTTTCCGCCTCGCGGATTTTGGCGAGTCTTGGGTTCATGGCTTCCTCCTGTTTTTCGTAGGGATGACTTCATCTAGCTCTTAGCTCGCCGGCTCATACGCAGAATGACCAGCAAAGCAATCGCAAGCAAAGCGACACCGGCTCCCGCGTAGAGCAGCATCCGGGGCATCGGCCAACCTCTCGCCTCGGGTTCCGGAGTCCCGTTGTCCACGATGGGCGTCCCGGCTCCCAGCATAGCCAGATCCCCTGCGGCCGCCGTCACCAGCCCGTTTCCGCTGCACAAGTTGGTCTGCAGCCTGCTGTCGTTTCCATAATAGGAATAGACCAAATACCTCTCACCGGGAACAAAAGAATACCCGCAGGATGCCCCACCCCCGTCGTAGCTGTACACCGTCCGGTATTTCTCGCTGACGCCCTTCCATGCCTGGTCCACCTCAAACGTATATTTTCTTAAAAGGCCGTGTTCGAACTTGCTGGTGCCTCCTTTCTCCACGACCCGGCCCGTGAAGACCGCATCCATCGTCTGCAGCCTGCTAGTGGCATCGGACTTTGCACAGCTGCACGCATGAACCGGGTTCGCAGGATAAAAGGGTAACCCGGCGAATAAAAGGGCCAAGCCAAGAAGCAGCGCATATCTCTTAGGCATGATGTCCCTCCTTTGGTTTCGATCTGTTATTACAAAAAAGCCTCGGGATACTTCAGCTCGCCGCGAACCCGGCTCCAGCCCCCCTCTTTCAACTCGAGCCCCATGAAAACCTCATCCGGGACAGGAAACTGCTTCAGCTCTAGCCCTAAGGGGCGGGCGGGACGGAAACCGAACCTGGGGTAATACTCGGGATGCCCGATCAGCAGAAGGACGTCATAGTCGAGCTGACGGCACCGGCTCAGGCCTTCCTCGATCAGCCGGCCGCCGATGCCCTGTTTCTGACGGCTCGGTTCCACCGCAATCGGGGCCAGTACCAGCACTTCATGGACGCTCCCTTCCCCCACGACCTCCGCTTTGCTGATTAGCAAATGACCGATGATCGTTCCCTCTTCTTCGGCAACCAGGGAGAGGGAGGGCAGGAACCCTTTGCTTTTCCGGATTCGGTCGACCAGATTGGCTTCGTCCTCCCGGTTTCCAAAGGCGCGGATGTTAACCTCCCTGATACCTCCATAATCTTTTTCGGTTTCGGTTCGTATGATGATGGTCATAAAAAACGGCCTCCTCTGCCTCAGCTTTGGCGCACAAGGCTTACTGGATTCCTAGCGGACTCCTCTCTCTAACCGACGAGTTAACCTTTCGTAAAGTTACACCCCGAGACACATAATTCCAACTTTATCCAAATTCTTTCGGGAGTGTCAAGCACAAAAAGGCCTCCCCGGAGGGAAGCCTCTTCTCATGCGTCTTATTCAACGTACAGCTTTTCGTCTAAAACAGCCACTCCAAAACTTACACCAACCGGCCAAGATCCTCTGCCCTGTAAGGAAGCAGCCGGTCCGTTTCTCCCCGGCGGATCTTCTCCGGCCACTCCGGATCGGAGATCAGGACCCGGCCGATCGCGACCAGATCGAATTCCCCTGCTTCCAACCGATCCACGAGCCCCCCGATCCCGGAGGTATCGGCTGTCCTCGCCCCGGTGAATTCCGCATCCAGCCCCACCGATCCGACGGTAATGACCGGCTTGCCGGTGATTTTCTTCGTCCAGCCGGCGAGGTTCAGGGACGAGCCTTCGAATTCAGGCTCCCAGTACCGCCGCGTGGAAGCGTGGAAGAGATCCACGCCCGCCTCGGTGAGCGGCGTGAGGAAGGCCTCAAGTTCCGCCGGCGTATTCACCAGCTTGGCTTCGTAGTCGCTCATCTTCCACTGCGAGAACCGGAACCCGATCGGGAAATCCGGCCCAACGGCACGTCTTGCGGCTTTGATCGCCTCTACCGCGAACCGGGTGCGTTTCACGAGGTCTCCGCCGTACTCATCCGTCCGCCGATTCGTCTTCTCCCAGAAAAACTGATCGATAAGGTAACCGTGAGCGCCGTGCAGCTCGATGCCGTCAAAGCCGGCCGCCTTGGCATCCGCCGCGGCTTGCCCGTAAGCCTCGATCAGGGCTTCGATCCGGGCGGTACTCAGCGGCTCGGTGACTTGCTCGCCGTCAAGGGACAGACCGGACGGGCCGACGGGAGGCTCCTCGGGATTCGGCGAATCCCCGGCTTTGCGGGCCATCCCCACATGCCACAGCTGCGGCATAATCCGTCCGCCCGCCTCGTGAACAGCGCGGGCTACGTTCCTCCATCCGGCCAGTGCCGCTTCCCCATAGAAGCTCGGCAAAGTGGCCCCGGAACCGGCGGCCGGGTCGTTGATCAGCGTGCCTTCCGTAATGATGAGCCCGGTGCCGTGGCGGGCCCGGCGCGCATAATAGGCGGCGACGTCTTCGCCCGGCACTCCCTGCGGCGAGAAGCCGCGCGTCATCGGCGCCATCACGAGCCGATTGGCAAGCTGAAGCGGGCCTATCGAGAACGGCTGGAACAAGGCCTCGGCTTGGTTGGTTTTCGGTTGATTGGACATGGTAACACCTCCATGAATGATCGGGCGGCCCCATGAAGGAGCCTTTCCCCTGTAACTAGCAGGTAACCCATGCTGTTAGTTTCCGCTGACGTTCCCCTCTTTATCTATAACAAATATAGTCACAGTTAGGGCATTTGTCAAATGCCGGCCTTGCCCAGGCTGTTACATGGAGGGCCTTTGTTCTATTTTTTGCAACTTCCAGCCCTCATCGGATCTCCCTTCCGCGGTAAGCCCGACAGGCCGCCGAACCAAAGAGCCCCGCCAGGAGCAGCATATACAGATAAAAAGAGGCAAGCGGCAGGGGCATCCGCCCCCCTTTCCACTCCACATAACGGGGACGGCTGTAAAGATTCTCGACCCGCATGACTTCGGTCATCGGGAGATTTTGAAGGAGCCAATAGATGTCCAGGCTAGAGTGGTTCCGGATAAAGAAGGGAAGAACGAGCATCATCCCCCCGATGAAAAAGACCGTCAACGAGTGCCGGCTCCAGGCGGACAAGCTCAGCAGGAAAATGGCGAATACGGCACACCCCAGCCAGTTAGTCACGATCTGCACGACAACATACTCCCAAGCGGATAGCTTATAAGGCGAAAGCGAATAACGCGGCCATTCCCTCAGCGGCTCCTGCCACCCATCCCAGCCTGCGTGCCACACTTGAGTTCCGATGCAGACGATCCAGCAGCCCAAGACAAGAACCGTTGTGAAGAGAAGGGCAGCCGCCAGCTTGGCCAAGGGTAACCGGGCCCTCCCGTACCGGGAGCTCAGTATAAGAGCAGTCGTCCCTCCCTTATCTTCCTCTGTATAAACGGATGATAAGGCAAGCAGAAGCAGCAGTCCTTCCGTAACCGCGCCTGCGGAATAAGGAAAGTAGGCCATCGCTTCCCAAGCGGACGTGGGGTTCCATCGGTAATGTGTGTGAGTCAGATAGGCGTACGCAAGAAAGTACAAAACGGATAGGGCGAGTAAGCCTTTTCCCTTGGTGATCTTAACCCATTCACTGTGAATCAGCCGGCCCATGCTAACTCACCTGCCGTCTTTGGATGCTGGTATAAAGCAGGAGACCCAGGACCAGGGCATAGGCCAGCATACGGAGCAGAAGAACATCCCCATCCAGGACGGGACGGCCCAGTATCGAAACGAAGGCAATCCGGTCCAGCCCCTCCAGCTTAAGGAATCCCAGATACGGAAACAGAACCGATACCACGCCATTAAGCCTGCTGATCGGGAGAGAAAGGACTTGCCACACCGCCGGAAGGAGGAAAACGAGTCCTCCCAGAAAAGCCGGAAGGAGAAGGAACCGAGTCCGCGAGGAAATCAGCAGAACGAACATGCCGAGCACCGTGTACCCGAGCCAGACATAGACCAGCTGCTTGAGAAAGTACAGCCAGATCGGCCCCCCAAAAGCGGTACCGTGAAAAAGGTCCTGCACATTGACGAGACGAGTATTCCAGCCGGTTAACCCGTATAACCAGCCGTTCATAGCCAGGACAACCCCTCCAAGAGCCCCAACGATCATTCCGCAATAAATAGCGGCTGCCGATAATTTGGCCCCCAGCGCCCTCGTTCTCCCATAGCGGCTGCTGAAGAGCAAGCTGTCCATGCGGGACGTATATTCCCTGCTGAAGGTCCCGGATAAGCCCAGTATGGTAAGCGCGCCGGCAAAATAATACCCGATCTCCTGCCCGTACATAAGAATATTTCTCCAGCCCTCCTGGTAAAAAATATAGTCAGGGCTGCCTGCCGATCGCCTCACAGCCAGCTCCTTCTCCGCCAGCTTCCTTTCGTAACCCGGTGCTCCCTCGGTTTCGCCAACCGCCATCGCTTCCAGCTGCTGGGTTACCCTCTC
Organism: Paenibacillus aurantius; assembly: GCF_032268605.1. Lineage (NCBI taxonomy): Bacteria > Bacillati > Bacillota > Bacilli > Caryophanales > Paenibacillaceae > Paenibacillus > Paenibacillus aurantius. Next base: position 512,513 of record NZ_CP130318.1, on the reverse strand, counting down.
CTGCTCTTCTCCCCATTGGACCGCTTTCTTTATGTCATTCCCCACCCATCCCCGGGCCCAGAGGGGCGAGTCGAGATCGTACAGAGACTGCTCTTTCGCCCGAGCCGCCTTCTCCGCCTGTTCATATTCGGCCCAGGCTTTATCCGCCCAGGCTTCTTTCTCTTTCGTAAGCTCCCCGCCATACTGTTCGAAAGTGTCTCGTAAGGCTTGGATTCTCTCTCCCCTGCTCTCCCCCTGTCCATATAGGAACAATCCATAGAGCATAACCATAACGACAAAGGCGAGATAAACCACCTTCTGGGCCAAAATCTTATACAGCTCCAACTGGATTAGGCGCATGGCTCAATCCTCCGACTCCGGGGAATCCCCAAAATAGTACAGGTAAATGTCCTCGAGCTGGGGAGTCTCCCGTGAAGCAGAGCCAATCGGAGCTTCCTTCGAAATCACCCGAGCCTTCAGTCCATCGCCCTTTCGCTGCACGCGGCCAACTAAATAGCGGCGTGTTAACTCCGGCAGCTCATCCGCCTTGGCGGATAACTGCCACACCTTGCCGTCCAGCTCCTTCAAAATCTCCTCCGGCTCCTCCTTCTTCACGAGCCTTCCTTCCTTGAGCAGGAGTACTTCCTTCGCCATCGATTCCATATCCGAGATAATATGAGTGGAGACGATAACAATCCGGTCCCCGGCTAGATCCGAGAGCAGGTTCCGGAAACGGATCCGCTCCTTGGGATCCAAACCGGCAGTGGGCTCGTCCAGGATGAGAATTTTCGGATCGTTAAGCAATGCCTGAGCAATGCCCAGCCTCTGCTTCATGCCTCCCGAGAATTTGCCAATCCTCTGATGCTTCTGCTCCCTTAGATTCATCAGGTCCAGAAGCTCATCTATTCTGCGGTCTGCCTCCCGCCTGCCCATTCCTTTGAGAGCAGCCATATACCTAAGAAACTTGGAAGCGGTAAAATAGCTGTAGAACCCGCAATCCTGGGGAAGATAGCCAATGAGGTCCCGGTAACGATCATCGAGCACCCGAATCGATTCCCCATTCAAGGTGATCTCCCCCTCCGTAGGCTTTAAGACATCGGCAAGCATGCGCATCAGCGTGGTCTTGCCCGCACCGTTCGGGCCGATCAAGCCGTAAACCCCTGGCGTCAGCTCGCAGGTCACGTCGTCGACGGCCTTTTTCCCTTTATAGCTTCGGGTTACCTGATTAATGGTCAGCTTCAAAGCCGTATCCTCCTTCCCATTCGCTTGCCTGGCGGATCAGCCCGCGTACCTGTCCCGCTGCCAGGAGAATACCGGCTATCATCAGCAGCAGGGAAGAAACGGCCGACACGCTCAGCAAGCTCCGCATGAGCGGGGGGCTCATGACAGCCACCAAACAGAAGCCGACCCATACCGTCATCGTCACGAGGACGGCGGTACTCCCTCTCCAACGGGAAGCTGCCAGGAGAGCCAAGCCGCTTAGCAGCGTAAAGGGAGTCAGCCAAAGCACCGTAATGCCCATGAGACGGGAGAAGTTGCTCGAATCGGCTAACCATAGGACGGCCAGGGAGTTTAACAGAATGGTATACACCCCCACTATAGACAGCCGGGCCAGGAGTACGCTGGCTCCGTTAAACGGCGTCGACATCTCCAGCTCGAGCATGCCTTCATCCCGGCTGCGGAAAACCTCCGCCATTCCCAGAAGAAACGGCATCGGGGAAAGAATAAACAACGTTTGGGCCGGGGATGCCGGAAGACCGCCTTCTCCGACTAGAAATCCGATCAAATAGAGAGCCAGGCTTACCATCCAATAGGAAGGATGAACAATGGATACCTCCGAAACCGCCAGCCGCAGCAGTCTTAAGAGACGCCGCCCCGCTCCCCGCTCCCGGGAGACGTCCAATCGCATATGAAGCTTCACGGCCTCTACCGTGCGGTCAACCTCCCGGGCATCCGGGTATTTCACCTCATACTTCTGCAGAAACCGGCGAATGTCCAGATCGTCCTCGTCCAGCCTGTCTTCCGGTCCTTCATCGGGATGTCTTCTTTCGGTCATCCGGGCTCCTCCTTTCCAGCAGCATCTTAAGCTTTGCCAGCCCTTGTTTAATACGAGACTTAACGGTGGATTCACCGGCCGACGTCAGGTCGGCAATGTCCTTGATCTTCAAATCGTGGTAATAGCGCAAAATAATCGTCTCCCGCTGATACGGGGGCAGGTCCATGACGGCCGAGCGGACCACCGCGTTCTCGAGCTTGCGCTCGATAAGGTCCACCAGCAGGGCATTCGGGTCGGCGATCCCCTCCTCCCACTCCTGGGAGACTTGTCCCGCCTTAAAGGCTCCGCTGCGGTAATGGTCCCGGCATGTATTAAGGGCAATCTTGAGCAGCCAGGAAGGAAAGCTTTTGTCCTTATCCCTTGAACCCAAAGCCCGTACCATCTTGCAAAAGGTTTCCTGCGTCAGGTCATACGAAGTATGGTAATCCCCGGTATACCGGTAAATATAGGCGAACACCATCCGGTAATGGCGTTTGATGAGCAGCTCCATCGAGCTTTCGATGCCCTGCTTCCCTTCCTGGATTAACTGTTCATCGCTTTGCAGCGGTCTCACCTCATTTCCCTTAAAGAAAGACGGGTTTAAGGCTTCAAAAGGTTTTACGTTTTTTCGTCTTCTACAAAAAAAAGCTGCCGAGACTTTCTCGACAGCCTGACCCTATTCCTTCACCGCATCCACAATCAGCGAGACGAACCCCAGCTCCCCGTCCTTGTTGCGGTGGTCAAACCGGAACGAGCGGTAGATAAATCCATCCTGCGGATCCCACTCCTCCCGGTGAAAGACTCCGGAATCGTCGCAGTATTCAAGCAGCTTTACCTTGCAGCCGGCCTCCTCAAACATTCGGGTCAGCGTCCGGTAGGTATGAACGATCTTGTGACTGGCGGCGGGATGATCGGCCGGCCCCGGCCCTCCCACCTTGACCATATTCTGATACCACTCATTCGGAAAATTCCCGTCCGGGACAGCACATCGGATATACCCGCCCGGCTTCAAATAATCGAAGCAGATGCGGGCGGCCTCCATGCCTTCGTCATAGGTCAAATGCTCCCATACATGCTCAGACAGAATGACGTCGATTCGCCTGCTGCCGAAGCTCTCTTCCCAATCCGAGCGGTTCAGCAGATTCAAGTCTTCCTCCTGGGTGGGGATCCAGCCGGGATAATCTTGCGAGGAGGCCCCTACAATGATTTTCACCGGATCGGCTGGCCCCAGATGGCTCAGGTTGATCATGGAATCCTCCTTTTGAATAAACCGGCCCGGCGGTCCGGGCTCTACACCGTAATGTAGAAAATAAGCTCCCGTCCGTTCCGGACCGGATCCTGAGCAAGCGTATAGCCGTGCTTGACCACTTCCTCCGGCACGTTGCGGAAGGAGGCCGGACAATCGGCGATCACCTGCAGGAGCTGGCCTTTGTGCATGTCCCGCAAGGTTTCCAGCGTGTAGATCACCGGGTAGGGGCAGGACTCTCCCCGGACATCGAGCGTGTAATCAATGGACATTTTTGAACTCATGGGTAACATCCCCTTTCTTTAAGCCGGTACCAAACCGATAATTTCTTTCCCAATACACGGCTGCCGCGAAGGCCAGGCCGAGAAGAAGAAGAGTGGCCGTCAGAGCGCCCGCCGGTCCCATGGAGACGAACCAGTTGATTTTGGAGCCGCTTTTAACCAGCGTGTTGTAGACTCCAAGATGATCCCAGGCATAAGCCAGCACCGAAGCTCCGAGGATATTGCCGACGAACACCGGCAGAAAAACGATCTGGCCTTCCATCAGCCGGTACATCATTCCCGTCTCGCAGCCGCCGGCCATCACGATGCCGAGTCCGAACAGAATCCCGCCGACCAGCGTGCTGGGGGCCGCAATTTTGGTGATGGGATCCATTCCATAAGCGACCAGAATGAGCAGAGTAGCGACGGAGCTGACGGCTATACCTGCAATGATCGCCTTGGTCATAGTCGCCCGTCCGCTGATCCAAAGATCCCGAAACGCCGAGGTGAAGCAGATTTGGCCTCTTTCAATCAGAATGCCGAAGAAGGCCCCGAACAAGGCGGCTACCCCGAGCATGGTCCGGCCGGTCAGGAAGAAAACGGCAATCAGGACGGCATACCCGAGCGCCAGAAGCAGACCGATATAGGGCTGGACCGTTCCCGCAGGCTTGGCCGGAGCGAGCGTATTTCCTTTATGCAGCCGGGCCCGGCCTTTCCACCAGGAGGTATTCACCAGCTTCACCCCGAAATAGGTACCGAGGGCGGTGGAAACCATGAACAACCAGGCGTGGAAAGAGAATTGCGGAACGCCGGTAAAAAAAGCCGCCAGGTTGCAGCCAAGAGCCAAGCGCGCCCCAAAGCCGGCAATGATTCCTCCGGCCAGGCCTTGAACATAGCGTCTTTTCTGCCGGGGGGCCCGGATCTTAAAATTGTTGCTGAGCAGAATCATGATCAAGGCCCCGATAAACATGCCCCAGACGATCCAGCCATCCGTTCGGCTGAAGGTGGTCCCTTTCATGCCGATCAGACCGAAATAGCTCCAGTTCTGGATATCGGCACCAAAAGACTGCATGATGTGACCGCCGAGGCGGGTAAACTCACCGGTGACGGCCCACACCGTTCCCGTTATTCCAAAATATAAGGCGCTTAGAACGCCTGCCGCACCCATGGCCAGATACGGATTCCAATACTGTTGAAACCATCGAGCTGCCAAGCTTTTCACTTCGTTCATCCTTTCCTCACTATCCCAATAAGTGGATTTTCCTCTATAACATTCTACTACAAAACGATGGGGAGGAAAGGACGAATTCTGAAGCCGAGCGGGACACGGCCGGAGAACATAAAAAAGCAGCTGACCGTCATCCCCGGATCAGCCGCTCTCCCAAATTCTTTTGACGGTACCCTCGGTCCCCTCAAGCGTAAGCTCATACACATCCGGATTAGTCAGACGCCTCCAGTTCTCGAAGCCGAAGCGGCCGTCGTAATGCCGGAGGATCAAGGAAAGCAGTGCTCCATGGGTCACCGCCACCAGGGAACTCTCCGGCCTCTGCCGCAGCTCCCCGATTACCTGCAGCCCCCGTTCGGCCGCCTCCTTCGCCGATTCTCCCCCTTCGTATTTCAGAAGATCGTCTTGGTAGGTGGCCTCAAGCTTCTCCATCCAATCCGCGAGCGGCACGGCGCTGAGGACGCGCTCCTGCAGCCGGCCGTCCGTGCGGACCTCCACTTGAATCCGATCGCTTAACGGCTTGATGGTCTCCATCGCCCTGACAAAAGGACTGGATACGATATATCCCACCTGGCGGTCCTGTAGAAATTCGGCCAGCTCCAAAGCATGCTGAGCGCCCGTTTCCGTTAACGGGGCTTCCGGCTCCTGGCCTGCGGCCTGGCTGTGACGGACAAGATAAATTCGCTTCATACTTCCCCCCTGATGATTAAGGCGTGCCCGGTTACGACTGATAGATTAGGCATCCGAGCCTCCCGGCCTCCAGCCCGTCCGCTGGCTCCATTGATGGGCCTCTTGAAGGATCTGCCATACGACCGGCCCCTTGCCCTCCACGTAAAGCTCCCGCTCCTGCGGTTGTTTGTATTTTCTCGCCAACGCATGTTTCTCCGCAGCGTACAGGACGCGGGCGCTTTCCTGCTCCCGCAGGTAGTCCCGGAAGAGCAGGCTGAGCTGCTCCGGCCAGCTTCCGGCTTCCCTCACATGCAGGTGGGTTCGCTTCCTGCCCGGGCTCTCCCGGAAGTAGCGCTTGGTCCGGTCCGGGTTATCCGCCTGATGGAGATAACCGGCCGCTTCCAGCAGGGGCTTATAGACCATGGGCTCCAGGGCCGCCACCGAGATCTGGATGTCCACGATGGGCTTGGCGTCAAGCCCGGCGACCGACGTAGACCCGATGTGGTCGATCCGGAGAGCCCGCTCCCCTAGGGCCTGTCGGAGCAGGCTTCCGGTCCTTTGGAATTCCTCTTTCCAGCTTTCGTCATAGGGGACGACAACAATAGGCTCTGGCATGGGCTCCTCCTTGGATGGTTGTTACATCAAAGCGTCCACCTGTTCCAGCAGCTCGGAAGGCTTGTTAAGCTTCGGGTATCCCGAGATTCCGCCGCTGATGGAATCCGGCACGAACCAGCACGCCTGGTAGGCTTTCATTCCGCTTTGGACGGCCCCGTCCAGCTCGTTCGACCCGCCGTCTCCCACGAACAGGCACTCCTCTGCCCGGACCTGCAGCCGGGAGCACACCCTTTCGTAGATTCTCCGATCCGGCTTGGCACAGCCCTCTTCATAGGAGAAGAGGATCACGTCGAAATAGGAAGCGATCCGGCTGGCAGGCCAAGCGCGTACCTCTTCCTCCGTGCAGTTGCTGATCAGGGCGAGCCGAAGCCCCTTCGCCTTCAGTCCTTCCAGCATATCTACGATTTCCTCCGGAATATCCTCGAAGGGAACCGCCTTCTCTTGAAGTCTTTCCTGATACAGGGAAGCCAGCACCTCGTCCTCCCCCTTTAGTCCCCGCTCGCTTAGGATGTCTTGAACCACCAGCGGGAAGGTCGCCAGGGCTCCCGTCATTCTCGGCTCATGGCGCCGGCCCCATTCCCGCTTGAACTCCTCATTGGAGAGGCCGAGAAGGCTTGCGTAATCCCGGCCTTCCCGGCTCACCTTGCGGGAGCCGCCGGCGTATTCGGTAATCAAGGTTTCGTAGAGGTCGAACAGAACCGCTTGTACGGAGGACATTCCAGCACTCTTCCCTTCTCTTGGGAGATCGATTTCCCCCTTCTCTTAAACGAATCCTTCAACGCATCCTGCTCTTTCATTATCCAAGTTATGGCAGATGCTGTCTACTTTTTATGCTGGCTCTCAACCAATTACACACGCCATTTTTTATAAAAAAAGCACCATCTGAGGATGATGCTTTCTTTCGCTTTATTCGTATAAAGCTTCTGTGGTGGAACCGTCTTCGTACAAATAATACACGTGAATCCATTTATCTTCACTGGTTTTGTACCACAAGGTGGTTCTATCCACTTGGCCTTCGTCGGACCAATGCATGATAAGCTGGGCTTTTATCTTCCCTTGCTCCAGCCCAGTGACGTCGATTTTATCTAAATCCTCGTAAGTATATCCTTCGACCGGAGATAAGTCGTATCGCCAAACCGCTTGTTGGGAATCATCGTTAGTTCGTTCAACGCTTGGCTCGCCCAAAAGCCTCTTTACCTCGCTTCCGTCCATTCCATTGGTGACACGGTACTTAACCAACCAAATCGTTTTGGCCACTTCATCCACGTTAGTTGGCTCATTCCTAATGGAAATGACATTGGTATTGTCTATGTACCTGATTCCAAGCCCCAGGCTTTCGGCTGCAAAGCGTATAGGCACATAGGCATGACCGTTATAGTTCAACACGGAATATTCGCTGCCGATTTCTTTGATCTGTCCATTCACTTCGAATGTTGCGGGAAACCAATAGGCTGGAATGGTGTCTGCGGCCAACACAGCCGTCGCAGCGGTCAATGCCATTCCACAGCCTAACCCAAGGATAAACTTTTTCAAAACCCGGCCACCTCCATTGGCTTCGGTCCCTAGGATAAAGGGTTAAGGGCACGCTCAATCAATCAATCCGGTCACAAACCGCAAAAGCAGCATTCCCAGCACGGTTGCCACCAGCACGAGGAAGAAAGCCTTGAGAAACCCCAAAACCAGGGATAGCAGCGAGGTCTGGTTGCCCGTTATGGTGAAGGTTCCCTGTACCCACACGAAAACCATTGTGAACAAGGAAAGGACGGAGGCGAACCGGAGCAGCTTGAACAGATAGACCCGGAGGGGGTCATAGATCACCTGATGGTCCGCCCCCGCGTTTACCGTATGCTTGTCCGGGAAAATAAGAATCCCTATCAGCAGCCCAAGCAGGAAGGCGTAGCTTCCGTTTTTGATAAGACGTCGTTCCATTCGTATCGCTCCTTCGGTTAGTTAGGTTAGAGAGTCCCCTCCTGCCGGGCATTCCGCATCCGAATCATGGAGAAGTTAAGGGTAGACCGGAGGACGGCCTCTTTCAAGGGCGTGAGAGATGGCGTGATCCTCAGCTCGATTCCTTCCTTAAGCAGAGCGTCCGGCAAATCCTCGATCCGGTCCACCCGTAACGGCTTAACTGCACGGACGGAGGTGTAGTAGCCCGCATTCGGTTCCTCTACCCCGAATCCCTCCCCGTCGAAAACATACCGATAAAGGTGCCCTTTTCGGATTCGGTCATACCATCCGCTCTCGACCGCGATCATCCGGCGGACAGCCGACATTCCGAAGAACCGGGACTCATCCTTCTCGGTTGTCTCGTCCTTGGGCCACAGGCAGATCCTCGGGCAATCCCGCGGGAAATAATAGTGCGGAGCGTGAAAGGCGTCGATCGCCCAAACCTTGGCCTCCGTCTGGTCATAAATTGTGCGAGGTTCAAAGAGGACAATCTCCCCTTCCTCGCTAAAATGGTACAGGTGCCTCATAACCGCTTACTTCCGTTTAAGCGGATATAAATCTCCAAAGCCTTGATGGCCCGGCGGAGAAACTGAATCACCAGGACCAACACGTAAATCCCCACACCGGTAAAAATCAAATAAACCAGCATAATCAACAATGGAAAATGGACCGCTGCCGTGGCTGTCGCAGTCGTATTCACGTAATTTCATCCCCATTCCCCGCATAGCCCGGAAACAAAAATCCACCTTAAGCCGGAAAGCTCACAGGTGGATTCTTCTTGATGCCAGGACTACCGTAAATTCCAAACTCCTTACACTTTACCTTATTATTCCAACCCCTACAAGGGGGTTCTTTTCTTACGGTCGCTTTAGCTTCTTTTCGATCACGAAGAAATGCCCCAGCAGGCCTGCTACTCGAATGTAGTTAGTCCCTTCATCGAATATGGTGGTCTTGGCCACCATGAACAGACCAAAATCCTTTATCCCTTGCGAATAAGCATCCTTTGTATGATGAAAACAACTATCGTTAGGCAAAGGACACAGGATGCCATGAGCTTCATTCAAATACTCGTGATAATCAGAAGAGGAAGGATTGGTCTTGATTAGACCATAGGCTTTTCTGATTTTCCTTCCTCCTTAACCCGGTCCCTCTTACAAAAGGACTTCCAGCTTAATGCCGACAATCGGCGTTCCTTCCGGATCCGTCTGAAAGTTGAACCCGTACGGCGTAAAGCCGAGCTTCGCATAGAACATTAGGGCTCCCGTATTCGTGTTATGGCAAATTAGCTGGAATTTCTTCAGCTTAAGCTCCGACCTTGCGCATTCCTGCATCGCTTCGATTAAAGATCTCCCCGCCCCCTTTCCCCGATAGGCCGGGTGAATGATAAAATTCCCCAGCGAACACGAGTCCTCCGTGACCGTTATGAAGTTGCAGTAGCCCACGACCTGCCCGTTGTGCTCTACCACCGTGGGCTTGAACCGGGTGGAGGCGGCTTCCTCCAGCTGCTCCGCGGTTAGCGGAAAGGTTCCCTTTGGGTACATGAAGAACAGCTCCCGGGCATCCTGCGGAAATCGGGCGATTTCCTGGTAATCTTCTGTCGTTGCCGGTCTGTGCGTAAACCCGCTTATGATTTGGTCGTATTTCATTGTCCCTCTCCTTCCGGACTGGCAATTGGCCCGTCACTAAGGCTGCCTTAAAATATTGTTTCGTTGCAACATTATTTAACTGTTTACGTTGATAAAAGTAAGTAAGCCAATAACTTTATTGTGTCTAACGCTAAAAACATAGAGGAGCGAGTTAGAATGAACAAAAAAACCTTACTTGCATTGGGAATCGTTGCTGCTCTAGGAATGGCTTATGCAACCAACTTAATGGCAAAAGGTGACACTACAGGGTCTGCACCATCCCATAAGATAACAGTAACCCAGACTAATGCCAAAGTTAAGAGTTTCGATGATCTGGCTGCCTTGGAAGGATCCGCTGATTTAATTGTTCTGGCTGAATGGGACGGTGAGCCTAAAGAAAAGGAATTTACTCAAAACGGAGTCGTGATAGATAAGGCAGGTATAACACCTCTTAAGATAACGAAGGTTTATAAAGGCGATAGTAATCTCACCCATATTTCGGTTTACGAAAATGGTTACTACAAAGACGATACCTTATTCACAGTAGCAGGGTATACACCAATAGCCAAGGATGCTAAAGTATTGCTCTTCTTAGATACAACTCCGGAAGGAATCTACAGAGTAAAGGGAGTCTATCAAGGAAAATTTACAATAAACCTCATCCAAAAAGGGGATAACCTTTCATTAGCTCCCTTAACAAAAGAGGAAGTGGAAGCTTTAGACTATATCGGAGAGGATACCGCTCATTTTAACAAGTTAAAGGATGCCGCCATTAACAAATATATAACTTCACCTTCACGATAGATGCCAGCTGAAAGTTGAATTATCATTTCTGAGGGGGAATGGCCTTGCGAAGGAAAGGAATCTGGATGGCGGCTGGCCTGGTATTCCTTGGAGCAGCCTATATCACCATCTCTACGTTGTTAATCAACAAACCGCCTTATTTAAAACACGCTTGGGACGAAGTTAGGCATAGCCCTCATATTGAGAATTGGCAGGAAGGTGAAGTAACCGCAGCTTCCCTCCAGGAGGAGCGATTCAAGCAGCTGTTCCTAGCCAAGCCCACCGCTTGGGCCACAATCAATCGGCATCTGCTTCGGCTTAACGGAAACCACGCCATCCGGGTGATGTTTCATACTGATAACGAAGGAATTCTAGGGCCGATTACCGTCTATTTTAATCCGTTCACCAAGCAGGTGATTGGTTTTGATGTACTGGAGTAAGGATGACAACAAACCCTGGTATAGGACGGTACTTGTAAAAGCGTAGGCTGAACACGGTAGAAATTGTTTTAATCCAAAGGAGTAGCTTGGTGAGGTTGTTCCGCTCTAATCCTTTTTTATCTTTGTGGATTTGATTTGCCCCACATGGTGCCGATCGTGCCAAAGAAACCGTTGAACCGCCGTTTCCAGAGATAGAGTTCCCAGCATAACGCTGTTCATCGTTCGTTTAAAGTCGGAGGGCTCCAGGCTCCTTAGCAGCACGATAAACCGATGATAAATGCCTTCCACAATCTTTAAGGAAGGCTCTATCGGCGCTTTAGAACCCTCCAATTCCGCCCATTGCTCTTGTCTATAGGACAGGACCAGCGGATTATTCTCAGTCAGGGCTCGTTTGAAACGGAAATACGCATTCATGTTATTGTCCGCCATATGATGAACCACCTGCCGGATGGTCCAGCCCCCGGGCCGATACGGGGTATCCAACTGATCTTCCCTAAGGCCTTCAACTGCCTCTCGCAGCAGCCTCGGCGTCCTTTCGAGTTCCCCGATCCATGACTGGATTTGCTCCATACTCGGATTCTCTATCGGCTCAAACGGGCCGATGGGGTAACGGATAGAATCCATCTGTTTCACCTCCATTATCTCAACGTGTCGTTATCCTGCCTAAGCCCTACTTGTTCGATGTGGTAATCGCCCTCCCCCTTCTTCAGATAAGAGGCTATGTATTCACGGTCCTTTTCAAGCAAATTCCAAACCATCGGATTGTCGATGACAATCTTGAAAGGCACGGGGGTCGGGCTGTTGGGATCGTAGGCCATCACCCAGCTTTCCCTGCCGTCCGTCGAGTGGGCCTTGTCAATGATCTTTATGAAGGAACCTACACTCGTATAAGGTCGGTCGTTTTTAAAGACCATCCAAAGGCCTAACGCTGCAAGGATCGCCGCAAGAAGCAGACCCTTCCTGGGCCTGGTGAGCATCCCTTTTTCCTCCTCCCTACTCCTTCACCTCAAAAACCTGGATAGGCCCGCGCCAGCTTTCGTTATCCAGCCGAACCTCCGTATAGGCTCCGCCCGTAATGTCCCCGATCACCCGGTTCCAGAACCGATTGGCCGGCTGGTTCCCCTTGGTCTGCCTGACTTCCCAGGCTCCGGGATGGGTCCGAAAAATAGTGTGGGCCGCCTGTTTCCCATATCCCTTGCCCCTGAACTTCCGCATGACGAAAAACTCGCTTATGACATTCGTTTCCTCCGCTTGGCTTACCTTAACAAACTCTCTCGGCACACCCTTCATCACAAGCACAAACCCGGCGATTTCCCCATCCACCTTCAGTAAGTAAGGATAGCGGTGCGATTCCGTCCATTGATGATCAAAATATTTATAGAGGTAAACCCCATGCGGGTTTAAGCTATGACCGTCGAATTCACTGGAATCGTAGCGGTACAACTGGATCAGGCTGCTCAAGATGGTCTTCTCTTCGTAAGGGATTCTCGTAATTTCCAGCATAAAGGTTCTCCTATGTAGGGTAAGATGTTGTACTATAGCGCCGCTAATTTAGCAATGGCCTCTTCTTCCTCGGCCACGAAAAAGAGATCCTTGCCATGGTTGCTTTCATAAATAAAGTCCCGCAAACTTTTGCTGGTGTAACCTGAGAAATCTCCGACAACCGCCGCTTTTACCCGGTAGTTGACGAACTTCTGCAGGATCTCTCCGGCCAGCCGCGTTTTCAAATCAAAAAACTCCTCGCTCAAGGAAGCCTTCGGAAGGACGATCCGGTCGCATCCCGTTTCATACGATACCGTCGCTATCAAATCCAAAGCCGATTGAACATCCGTAATCAGCGTTTCGCTGCTGCGGATGACCGCTATCTCTACGTCGTTATGCTTAATGGTTATCAGGTTCATGGTTACGCTCCTTTGCTTTGTTATCGGAACATTGTACGGCCCATTTTCGTTTTATGCAGCCCGTTCCTTCCTTTCCCCCGCTTCAGATCAGGTTCGGAGGGTGTTATAATGGTTATACTTGATCCCGAAGGGAGCTGTTAATCTTGGCCGTTAACAAAGAACGGATTAACGATCTCATAAACCGCCTATCCGAAAAAGACCTTGAACTCGTTACGGACTTAATGGAAAGATTGGCCCAAAATCGTTCTTATGATGATATCCCAGTGGATGATGAACCTACCACTCAAGAAGACTTGGATGCCATCAAAAATGCCCACGAGGCGCTGAAAAGAGGTGACCTAATCAGCCTAAAGGATATTGAACATGAATTACGAAGTTAAGTTCTATAAAGATGCCATAAAAACTCTGCAAAAACTTGATAGAGTAACTAGAAATCGTATCCTAGATCCTATCAATATCCTATCAGAAAACCCTAACCACCCTGAGCTTGACATTAAAAAGATGCAAGGAGTACCTGATCAATTCCGTCTTCGAATTGGCAGCTATCGTGTTGTTTTTTCTGTTTTTAACGACCAGTTGATTGTAGTTGTAATTAGAATCGGCTCTCGCGGAGATGTCTACAAACCTTAAGACGCTTGTGACAACAGGCGTCTTAATTTCGGTTACTGAGTGCTCACCCGACACTCGTATCTTCCTTCAGGCCGCCACTACGGGCGAATCTTATGAAATTCATACTCATGAGCCCGCTTGCTCTCGTCCGCGGCTTCCCGGCTTCTCAAGCCCAAAGCACAGAGAGACCCCAGCACCCAGAAGACCCATAACGGAGACCAGACGCTCGCCATAACACCGCCGCCCGAGCTAACGATCCCAATCAAGTAAACAAGAGCCGCCAGGCCTTGGATCAGCTCGAGCATTCTCCTAACCAGCAGCGGCACCGCAAAGGCAAGCACCGCCAACACCACCAAGGTGACCATTGTCCCTTCCCTCCCCCTGCTACCCGCTATCTACACCCTATTGAGGCTGCGGCTCCTCTATTCCATTCTTTAGCACCCGCAAGACTAAACCTTCTACACCCTTCCATTAAATTCCTCTTCTTCCTTGGGTTCTATAAAAGTTAGGCCTCCCGGCCTTCCCCTTCCTTCGGTAAAGTAACCCTTATAAGAATACAGGAGGGACGGGATATGGGGAAAAGCGTGGGATGGCGGCAGCTAGGAAGCAGAGCTCTGGTCTATGGGGCCCTTAAATACGCCGCGGCAGGTGTCATCGGGTGGGCGGTGACCGTGTATGGGCTGTTTGCTTCGGACTTTAATCTGTATGAGTTCTCCCAAGTTACGCGCAGCCTCATATTCTGGGGGATTTTACTCGGATACGCCCCGCTTTACACGATGGCGGTTGACGGGCTTCTGTTCCTCCTGCCGAAAAAGCCGGCCCTCCTCAAAAGCTGCCTGTATGCGCTTGGAGGCTATCTCTACTTCCTTCGTCCTTTCGGATGGGGGCCGGGCTGGCTGGATACGGGCTTCTGGATCGCCGGAACCGTCGGGGCTATCATCGCCTTGGCGTATGGGGCTGCCGAAGCCTGGCTTCGGAGCCGGCGGCTCCAAACAAAGGTAATCGCGTGGGCTGCCCCTTTGCTTCTGTGGGGGCTCAGCAGCCTGGATTATACTTACACGAGGGAATGGCAGGAGAAGAGCACGGAGTCCGGCTATGAAGCGTCATTCGGGTATTTTAACGGGGAGAAACGAATTTCGGTCGAGGTCCCGCCAGGGGAAACGGTGAAACTCGAGTTAACAGTAGCCCGGCCAACGGAAGGGGGCTGGGGCTTTCGGGTGGAGGACGAGAAAGGACGGCTGGTACCCACCAAGATGCTCAGAGAGCAGCAGTATCTGCTTACGACGCCGGGGCGGTTCGATCTTGTCCTGACAGGGGACCGTTGGAGAGAAGGGGAAGTGAAGATCCGCTGGAAAAAGGAGACACCGTGACCGCACCGGCCGGCGTGAATTCCTCTTCTTCACCCTATGCACGAATCCATCCTTAGACGCAATAACGTAAAACTATCCGGGCACGGGGCCACGCCCATTCTGTTTGCCCCCGGCTTCGGATGCGACCAGAACATGTGGCGGTTCGTCGCCCCCGCCTTCGAGCAGGACTACCGCGTAATCCTTTTCGATTATGTAGGCTCCGGCCAGTCGGACCGGCAGGCTTACGACCCCGACCGCTACAGCACCCTGGAGGGATATGTTCATGATGTGCTCGACATCGTCGAAACGTTGAACCTGAAGGAAGCCATTTTCGTCGGCCACTCCGTCGGCGCCATGATTGGGCTTCTCGCGTCCATTCGGGAGCCCGAGCGGTTCCGCCGGCTGATTCTGGTCGGCCCTTCCCCGCGGTACCTCAATGACCTGCCGGACTATTTCGGAGGCTTCAAACGGAAATACCTGGAGGAGCTTTTTGACCTGATGGACCAGAGTTTCCTGGGGTGGGCTCATTTTCTTGCTCCCACCATCATGAGGAACCCGGAGCGGCCCGAGCTGGCTCAGGAGCTCGAGGAAAGCTTCTGTGCTACGGATCCCGCCATCGCCCGCCGGTTTGCGGAGGCGACCTTCTATGCGGACAACCGGGAGGATCTGCCGAAGGTGACCGTCCCCTCCCTTATTCTCCAATGCAACCGGGACCAGATCGCCCCGGTGGAGGTAGGCCGCTACATGCACCGCCACCTTCCGGGCAGCACGCTGAAGCAGATGGAGGCCACCGGGCACTACCCGCACGTTAGCCATCCCGACGAAATCATCCGGCTGATCAAGAAGGATTTGACCCTTCAAGCTCTGCTCCAACCGTAAAAAAAACGGCCGCTCCCGTGATCATTCCGGATGACGAGGGCGGCCTTATTTGGGCTGCCGTGCTCTGCCATGGCTTTGGAGAGCGGTCTGGACTGTGCTGACTTACCCAAGGTCCTTTTTAAGGAAATATCTCTTAAACCCTTCCGGAAAGCCTTCCAGAACCCCAAAAATCTCAAAGCCCTGCTTTTTGTAGAACTCGGGAGCCTGGAAGCTCCACGTGTCCAAATGGATCATTTTACCGCCTTTGGCCCGCACGATCCCTTCGACTTCCTCCAGTAATTTCGAGCCGTAGCCTTGGCCCCTCAGCTCCTCGCTCACCCACAGGAAGCTAACGTACAAAGCAAACCGGTTCATGCTTCCCAGAAGGCCGCCCACGATCCGCCCTTCCAGGTCTTTGACCATCAGGTTGATGGTTTCCGTAGACGGAACCTGCGCGGACGGTGCCTTGACCAGATTGAATTGATCGATCTGGCTGCTGATGAACTTGGCATCGGATTCCTGGTGGTCCTGGGTAATGGTATAGACGGTATCGTTTGTCATGTGGGTTGTGCTCTCCTTTAAGTAATGTTTACTTGTGATGGCAAGGCTGCTGTCATTCTTGATTTTGGAGTCCCTTTCTGAAATATCGGCTTTAAGATTGCGAACCTTTCAGCAAGCGTACTTTATAGATGATTCTGTTATGGTTTATCTTACTTAAGTAGACTTACATGAATTCCTCCCGCATTGAAACGAAAAAACCGCAGAGTTCCACAAAACGAGAACACCTCTGCGGTACTTCCGCACATTATATTTTAAATTGGTTATTGGATCTTTCAATTGATTATAATCAATTAGCAAGTCTGGCTGTATCTGATAAATAAATGCTGAATGGACTTGTAGCTTCATTATAGGTATTAATAATTGTTTGAATTTTTTGATAATAACCAACATTCCCCGGTGCTCCAGTTTCTGGGTTGTGATTTCCAGCTATATGAATCCCATATAACTTGTCGTTGTAGTATCCTCCAAACACAATTCCACCGCTGTCTCCGCCATTTTCATATATTTCACCTGATGCTTTTTCGATTCTAACGGTATCATAAACAGTAACATTATACGGTGATGCATAAGTTATATTCTGGCTAGTATTTTTAATTACTCCACAAGTTGTACCAGTTTTCACTCCTGACTTACAAACTAATTCATTAAGTAACCCAACACTTGTACTAGTTATTTTCTTATCGTAATTACTCTTTGCTTCAGCACCATAAAAATAAGCATTGCTAACATAACGTGAAGTTGTAATATTAATTAATCCAACGTCCGTTCCTGAGTTCAATGCCGAGTGATGGTCAGTTCCCACAACAGATGTATTCTGATACTCCGTCCCACCATCACCATTTACGCAATGACCAGCTGTAATAATAAACTCCCTAGTGTCCTTAATTCCGATTGCCCCAGTAGAACATGAACTAGAATTAAGGGCTATCCCACCACCAAGTGTCCCATAATTATCGGTTCTTTGAATGCTAGGATGAATTTCTTGTCCTATATTTACGTTATCTGATCCAAATCTATTTAATATTTTATTTTTTGTTTCAGCAGTAATACCGTTTACTTCCAATACAACCTTTTGCTTTTGAATGTCAGGATAACTGGAGTAAATCAAAGTATCGTCTTTTTTCAACTCTTCTCTAATAGACTCTATATTTCTTTGAATGTTCTTCAGATCATTCAAAGACATATTGGTCTTCTTAAATTCTAATAAGTCAGCCGGTATAAACTTTTTTAGATTTTGTGCTAAACTATTGGTCTTTAAATCTTCTTTAGCTAAAAGAACTACAAACTTTATTTGATCAGTATTATCGATGTAAATCTCACCATATTCTTCAAATGCTGAGAAATTGCCGAACGTAAATCCAACTTCGTCTTTGATTTTATCTAAATATTGAGCCTGGTACTGGAGTTGAAGTTTCTGCTTTGAATCAAGTGGCAGATCTTCTGATTTTAATTCAACTTGTTGTGGTGTTGTTGCAACAAAATTTTCCGAAGCATAAGCTGCTACAACTCCGCTTAAAAGTAAACTCGCCATTACTATAGATATAGCCATTTTCTTCTTCAAAAATTAATTCCCCTCTTCCCCTAATTATTTTTTTCACATAAAATATACTTATTTTACCATTACAATATATTACATATTTTTTCGCGAAGCAATAACAACAAATAAAAAATGCTGCTTGACATATTTGCCAAGCAGCATTTTTTTAACTAACTCGGATTTATTTTTTCTCCCTTAACAAAGTCAACCTTATTGGGGCCATATTCTTTAATCAGGTTTTGTCTTCTTTCTTCTGTTATTTCTTTTACCTCTACAATAACTTTGTTCTTTTCTTGATCTACATAAACGGAATATACAACTAATCCTTCTTTTTTAAAATCGGTTATTCGACTCGTTATATCCTCTTTAACTTCGTTTAACTCTGTAGTATTTACTTTAGAATTTGAACAACCTAAAAGTGAAATAATAATAAGAACACTTAATGACCATATTAGACTTCTCATCTAAATCCTCCTATATTTTACGTTTTCGTCTGCTTGATAATTAGACGTTTAATAATCAAGGATTTGTTGCACTTTTATAAAAAATTGATTTTACCATTATTAAAAGCAATATTAAGAATGCCAAGTGGCATTATTGTATTTTCTTATTTTTATAGAGATTGAACTTTCGAATTATATGCGGTGGTTCTACAGATAGTACTTCAAGACCGATTACATTAACCGACTTCACACGGAAGGTCGGTGTATCCCTATTTGGATCATCAAAAAAGAGAGGTACACCCCGCGAAAAACAGTGGCGAGGAAGGGCTTTTTGCCGTAAGATGGTATTACACTTAACGAAACTAGATTTCACCTAGCGAAACTTAACACGACGAAAGTTTTACATCCCGAACCAAAAGGAGAGGATCACATGGACAGCAAGGAAAGGTTCTCGAACCGGGTGGATACTTACGTGTTGTACCGCCCGAGCTATCCGAAGGAAGCGCTGGATTACCTATATGGGCCGGTCGGGTTTACGCCGGAGTCAGAGATCGCGGACATTGGGGCGGGAACGGGGATTTTCTCGCGTCTGCTGCTGGAGCGGGGAAGCCGCGTGCTCGCGGTGGAGCCGAACGGGGCCATGAGGGAAGCGGCGGAGAAAACGCTTGGGGACGAGCCGCGTTACCAATCGGTGGCAGCGACGGCGGAAGAGACGGGACTTCCCGACGGGGCTGTCGATCATATCACATGCGCTCAATCGTTTCACTGGTTTGACCGGACCGCGGCGCGGAAGGAATTTCACCGCATCTTGAAACCGGGCGGCAAGGTCGCCCTTATCTGGAATTCCCGGCTGACGGGCGGGACGCCTTTTCTGGAGGGCTATGAGTCGCTGCTTCACCGGTACGGAACGGACTATGAGAAGGTCGGGCACAAAAACCTTTCCGAAGCCACGCTCGCTTCCTTCTTCAAGGAACATTCCATGCAGAGGGTGGTTTTTCCTTACCGCCAGCTCTTTGACCTGGAAGGGCTTAGGGGACGGCTGGCGTCCTCCTCCTACACCCCCGCGCCGGGGCAGCCGAATCATGAGCCGATGATGATGGCCCTCGATGACCTGTTCAACCGGACGCAGCAGGATGGCACCGTTTCGTTCGACTACGAGACGGAAATTTATTGGGGAGAGGTTTAAGCCTCTCCCTTTTTGGGTGTGCAGAGCTATTCGATGAAATACATCCGGCCGTCCACTTCGAGGGAAATTGCGGACTGGGAGAGCTCCTTCTTCATAGCTTCGGCATAGTCGACTACCTGGTTGATGGCGGTCTTGTCCAGCTTCTCGGCAAAAGCATAGACGATCGTCACGTTCTCCTTGATCAGCTTCTGGCTGTCATCCACCCACGCCCCCTGTCCGTCCACGGCCGTCGCTCCGCCAAACCAGCCCGAGAATTTCTCCAGCGCTTGATCAACGTACTGATCGTGGACTTCCTTGGGGATGGGGGTGGAGCCGTTCACCGTGGATGGGACGTAGATCTTCACTTGATGGTCCAAGTGGAACTGGCCGCTCAGCGCGCTCGCCCCAATTCCGTTGGATTCCCCCTCGCCCGCGCTGAGGGATGGCTGCACCGGTGCAGTCAGGAAGACCAGGATAACCAGAAGCGCCAGGCCGATGAGTCCGTTTTTCTTCTTCATTCTTCTACTCTCCTTTAATAGATTTTTTGCAAACCTCACTCTATATCCCTCCCGGTTGGTCGGGATTGATTGGGAACCAGTATACGAGAGTAGAGACGACTCTACAATGGGAGCGCCGCCTTATTTTGGGATGGGCCTTAAGGCCAAGCTAAAAAAAGAATCCATGCGAAAAAGCCACTCCCGGCCATCGGGAATGGCTTCTTTTGCGTTCCTTCACGTCCCCAACCATTTACGCCGCAAAGCATCCACCTCGAAAAAAGCAATCCCCGCGCACTCCCGAAGCACATAGTACTTCAGGTTGATCGGCCGGATCTGCACCGGCTCCACCGACGTCCGGATGCCGAGGCTCCGGGCCATCAAGGAGGCGCGCAGGGCATGGAAGCCGTGAGTGACGAGCACCGCACTCCGGTACCCTTCGCGGTCCATGATCGCTTTGCTGTTCTCGAGGTTCTCCATCGTGCTGTACGACCGGTCCTCCACAAGGAGGGCCGCTGCCGGCACGCCCTGGGACACCAGGTAATTCTTCATCACCTGCGCCTCGGACAGCTTTTCTCCCGCTGCCCGGCCGCCGGAAAGAATGAGGTGGCTGGCCAGCTTCCGCCGGTACACCTCTACGGCAATGTCGAGCCGCTCCCGGAGCGCGGGGCTCGGCTTGCCGTTCCAGGCGGCGGCTCCGAGGACGATGGCGCAGTCGCTCGGCACCCCGTGCGACGTCCGCCAGACGGACAGAACCTTCCCGCTCATGAGCCCGAAGTAGGCCCCGGCCAGCAGCACGAGAGCGGCTAAGGCGGTCAGCAGGCGGCGAATTCTTCTTCCCCATGCGCGCATGCTTCTCTCCTCATTCCCTTCTCTATTCGGTTGCAGCCCAACCAACCCTCTCAGCCGGTTACCCCTCTACAAAAAGCGAAACCTTCGCAAAGCCGTCGGCCGATATGCGCACCAGCCCTTTATCCGAGATGCGCAGCTCCGGAATGACGACCAGAGCAAGCAGCGACAGCGTCATGAACGCATAGTTCATGGTGCAGCCCGCCTGCTGGAGGGCCCGTGAAATGCCGCGGGACTGCTCCGCCACCGTGTCGAACGGAGCGTCCGACATGAGCCCGGCCACCGGCAGCGGGAACTCGTCCGCCCCATCCTCCGTCACGACGGCCACTCCGCCGTTCAGAGCCGCCACCCGGTTGGCGGCTTCCGCCATCAGCCCGTCGTCGTTGCCGATGACGAGCAGGTTGTGGCTGTCGTGCGCGACGGTCATCGCGATCGCCGCGGGCCGGTGGAAGCCGATCTTCGACACAAGCCCGACGCTCTGCGAGCCGGTGCCGCGGTGGCGCTCGATAACGGCGATCTTGCACAGGCCGCCGGCCGGATCGAGCTTCACGAAGCCGCCCGCCACGGCCACGGACTCCTGCCGCTCCCGCGTCTCGACGTGGTTCTCGCGCACCTCGATCACGCGGGCCCGGAGCGTGCCCGCCCCGATCGGCGCCGCGATGCGGAAGTCGTCCGGCCGCACCTCATGGGCGAGGTGCACGGAGCGGACCGCCGCTTCCGGGTAGGCGTACGGGGTCAGCTCGGCGGTGAGCCTGCCGTCACGGGCGACGACCTGCCCGGCGGCCACCGTCAGCGCGACCCGCACGTCGGCCAGCGGGCCGTCGAGCAGCACCATGTCGGCGAACGCGCCCGGGATGACCGCGCCGACGTCTCGCGCCACGCCGAAGCGCTCCGCGGTATTGATCGTCGCCATTTGGATGGCCGTCACGGGGTTGACCCCCTGCTGAATCGCGTGCCGGAGCACGAAGTCCATGTGGCCTTCGTCCTTCAGCGATTCCGAGCTGCGGTCGTCCGTGACGAGCATCATCCGCCGCGTATCGATCCGCCGCTCGGTGTGCGCCTTGATCGTCTCGGCGACATCGTGCCACGCGGAGCCGCGGCGCATCTTCGCGTACATGCCGAGGCGCACCCGCTCGATCACGTCATCCGCCGTCGTGCACTCGTGGTCGCCGGTGACGCCCGCCGCGGCATAAGCCGCGAGCCGCGGATCATCGGACGGCCACGTGAAATGGCCGTCGACCGACCGGCCCGCGCGCAGCGTCGCCTGAATCTCTCCCAGCATCTTCGGGTCGCCGTACACGACGCCTGGGAAATTCATGACCTCGCCGAGCGCGATCATATCCGGCCCCCAGGTGAACGCCTCGGTCACCTCGTCAGGGCCGATGAAGGCACCGCTCGTCTCCAGCTCGGGGCCGGTCGACGGCACGCAGGACGGTACCTGCATATACGCCGCGAGCGGCGTCCCCCGCGCTTCGTCGAGCATCAGCCGGAGACCGGGCAGCCCGAGCACGTTCGTAATCTCGTGCGGATCGAAGAACCCTCCCGTCGTGCCGAGCGGCAGTACCGCTTCCGCGAAGCCGGTCACCGTGAGCTGCGTGCTCTCGATGTGGCAGTGCCCGTCGAGAAACCCGGGTGCCAAGTAACGGCCTTCCGCTTCGATAACCTCCGTATCGGGGCCGATCAGGGCGTCGGCGTTCTTCCCGACGTAGGCAATTCGGGCCCCTTGAACGGCAACGGAGATTCTTTCTTGAAGCTCGCCCGAGCACACGTTTACCAGGGTGGCGTTGCGGATGACGAGAGTAGCCGCCTTATCCCCGCGCGCCGTCGCGACAAGATCGGGCACACCGTCCGCAAGCGGCGGCCTGGCATATCGGTTGGTTGTCATGGATGGTCCCCCTCTTTAGGTAACTTTCCTTCTAACAGCTTCTGCCCTTTCCGTCCCTTTCAACCCTCTCCTCCAGAAAAAGGCCTACGCCAAACGGCGGGTCCGTCTTCACGCGGGCTCCCTTCTCTTTGTTGTTTGGGAGAACCCGGGGGAGATGGGGTAAAGAGATCATAGGCATGTATCCTTCTATTTTAGCATCAAGTGCCTTATCCGGTAACTTTGTTGGCGATAAGCCCTCGTATTCGTACGAAAACCATTAGCGAACCAGACCCACACTCGCGGATAAGGCACCAGGCTGCCGGATAAGCCACTAGAATATAACGATACGAAGGCTCTGTCCATCCAACTTATAGACAAGGGGGTACCCGCATGAAGCTTCTCATTCTCGGAGGAACCAAATTTCTCGGAAGGCACCTGGCCGAAGCCGCTCTGAAGGCCGGTCATGAGGTTACGCTGTTTAACCGCGGGCTGGAGAACCCCGGACTCTTCCCGGAGGCGGAGCACCTGACCGGCGACCGCGACGGGCGGCTGGATGCGCTGAAGGGACGCCGGTGGGACGCTGTTATCGATACGTCCGGCTTTGTGCCGCGGCAGGTACGGGCGACCGCCGGGCTTTTGGCCGATTTTACCGACCACTATACCTTTATCTCCAGCCTTTCCGCTTACGCCGATCTCGAACGGGAGAACATCCGGGAGGAGGACCCACCGGCGCTGCTCACGGAGCCCGGCTCCGAGGACGTCTCCGCCCATTACGGGGCGCTGAAGGCCTTGTGTGAGATGGCCGCGGAGGAGGCGATGCCGGGAAGGGTGCTCCACATCCGCCCGGGTCTCATCGTCGGCCCGTTCGATCCGTCCGACCGGTTCACGTATTGGCCGCACCGCATCGCCCAGGGAGGGGAGGTGGTGGTGCCCGCCCCTCCCGAACGGCAGGTGCAGGTCATCGACGTGCGGGACCTCGCGGATTGGATCCTCCGCATGATCGCCGAGGGGGAAACCGGCCTCTACAACGCGAGCGGCGGAACGTACACGATGGAACGGGTGGTGGAGGAATGCCGCCGGGTGAGCGGCTCGGATGCCCGTTTTATCTGGGTGAGCGAGGAATTCCTTCTGGATCGCGAGGTAGGCGTCTGGATCGAGCTCCCGCTCTGGATCCCCTCCGACAGCCAGATCGGGCTGTTCGCCGCCGACAGCTCCAAGGCCTTCCACGCAGGGCTCTCCATCCGGAGACTCCCGTCGACCATCCGGGACACGCTGGCTTGGTCGGCCTCCCGCCAGGCAGATACGGAGTGGAAGGCCGGATTGGAGGCCGGACGGGAGCGCGAGCTGCTGGCCGACTGGAAGGCTTCCCATGGGGAAGAAGCCCATGGCTCCGGCTGAACCTCCCGGCTTACACAGGTCGGTTGGACACGGGGCGGACGTTTCCGCGGCTCCTCTTTCCCCATGGGAGATAAGCTGGGCAGGCGTCCTCGCCTCGGGGAAGACACGCCTGTTCCATCCCGCCAAGGAGGTTCCTCCCCTGCCCCTATCCCGCCTGCGAAGGCTTAACCGCCGGCCCCGTTACCGGCTAAAGCACCGGCACAGCAAAAGGCACCTCCCGCGAGGTGCCTTTCTTTTTTCTTATCCAGCCGATCCCTTAAGGAAGTACGTTGCCGGCCGCGCGGTAGATTTCATACCACTCTTGGCGGGTCAAGCGGATCTCGCTTGCTTTGAGGCAATCCTTCAGCCGTCCGAGGTCCGTCGTTCCCGTAACCGGCTGCATGTTGGCCGGATGCCGGAGCAGCCAGGCCATGGCAATCGTCGTGTTGGTCACGTCATACTTGGCGGCGATTTCGTCAATCTTCTGATTCAGCTCCGGGAATTTCTCGCTGCCGAGGAATACCCCTTCGAAGAACCCGAATTGGAACGGCGACCAAGGCTGGATGGTAATGTCATGAAGCCGGCAGAAATCCAGGACGCTTCCATCGCGGTTCACAGCAGACTCGTTGCCCATGTTGACGTTGATGCCGCTAGAGATCATAGTCGCGTTCGTAATGCTCAGCTGCAGCTGGTTGGCGACGATCGGCTGCTTCACGAATTTCTTCAGCAGCTGAATCTGCATCGGGTTCTGGTTGGAGACCCCGAAATGCCGCACCTTGCCCGAGCTTTCCAGACGGTCGAATGCTTCCGCCACCTCTTCCGGTTCGACCAGGGCGTCCGGACGGTGCAGCAGCAGCACGTCCAGGTAATCGGTTTTCAGCCGCTTCAGAATGCCGTCCACCGACTCGAGGATGTAGTCTTTGGAGAAATCGAACATCCCTTTGCGGATGCCGCACTTGGATTGAAGAATCATCTTCTCCCGAATCTCGGTATTCATGTTGATAGCGTCCGCAAACAGTTCCTCGCAAGTGCCGCCACCATAAATATCCGCGTGATCAAAGAAGTCGGCCCCTTCCTCCATGGCCGTCCGGATAAAACGCTCCGTTTCCTTCTTCTCCAGTGACTTGATCCGCATGCAGCCGACTGCTACAACCGGCACTTCCAGCCCGCTCGTTCCCAGGTTGATCTTTCTCATGTCCCTGTTCCGCCTCCTTATGTATTCGCTTTCTATTAGTTTCTCATAGAAACGTACCGTTAATCAAATGGAAAGGGGATCACCCTTCACTCTCCCCCGCCTTCCAGGCCGTCAGGCCCCCCTCCAGCGAAACGGCGTCGAAGCCCTTGCTGCGAAGAAGAGCGGCGGCCTTTCCCGCTTTTCCTCCCGTGGTGCAGACCGTGACGATCCGGCCCTTCCGGGGAAGCTTGTCCTCCCAGCTTTCCGCGCCCGTTCTAGCAGCCGCCTCCTCCTGCATAACGGCATAGGGAAAGTTGACCGCCCTCCCGCTCTCGTGGGTAAAGCTGCCCGCGGCGTACTTGTCAGGATCCCGTACGTCGAGGAAGAACAGCTCCTCGCCTTGGGCGAGCCGCTCCCGAAGCGCGTGAGGCGTGACCGTAACGCTTTCAGCCGCTTGAGCTTGTTCTCCTATCGACGTCCGCTGCTCTTGTGCCTCAGAGGCCTCTACGGACGAGCCCTCTTTATTCGCCTTCGACTCCTTCGATTCTTTCGACTCCTCCGGCCGTCCTTCCGATGCGGTGCGGTAGTCCTGATCGCTCATAGTGGAACTCCTCCTTATGGCTTCTATTCCCTCAAGGCGTCCTTAAGCCGGCTTGACATGCTTCCTTGGGAAGCGGATTTCCGCTGCTCCCGCAGCCGGGCCAGCTCTCTTTTCAGCCGGGCGTTCTCGGCCTCCAGTTCCAGAATCCTGGCTTCCAGGAGGGCTTCTCTATTCTTCCGCTCCTCTTCCACCTTCCATCCCTCCTGCCTGCTCCGTTTTCTATTAACCGTATCACAAAAGCTTCCCCGTTTGAAAGCGGCCCGCTTGGAGGCAGCCGGTCATTTCGTTAAGATGCGCAGGAGAATGCTCTTGTCCGGCAGTCCGAATCCCTCTCCGAACATCAGTCGGAAGGAAGCAATCCCTTGGGTGGCGGAGATAAGGGCAGCGGCCAGCTGGAAGGGATCGCCCTCCACGCACTCGCCGTCTTTTTGCCCCTGTTCCACGAGCCGGGCCAAATTCTCAATCGCCTGCCGCTTCTTATCCAGCAGCTGGCGGTCGGCTTCCGGGTTTCCCGTTTCAAAAAGCTGCGAAATGATGATGAAGTAGTAGATTCCATCCTCTTTTTGAACCCCGTTAAGGAAAGCCTCCACGAATAGAGAAAGCTTGTCCCCCACGCTTCCCTCCAGCTGATTCATTTGCTCCGCCAACAGCCGGGATTTCTCCATTGCTTCGTTGGCAAGGGACAGATACAGCTCTTCTTTGGAGGAATAGTAATGGTAGAGGAGCCCCAGGCTGACCTGCGCTTCCTTGGCAATCTCTTTAATATTCGTGGCCGCCAGGCCTTTTTGGGCGAACAGCTTCAGCCCGGCCTTTTGGAGCTTCTGGATCGTCTGCAGGCGCATTTCCTCGAACTGTTCCTTCTGTTTCGGCATAATCAGGCTCCTAGCATTGAATATAATTTCAATTGTAAAGGATGCTCGCCTCGAATGCCAATTTCCGGTTGACCGAATTCGTCGGCACGTTTATTATTGAATTAAATTTCAATCAATAATGGAAAGAGGGATACGCATGAAGAACCCGGCTGTTTTATTCAAGCCAGAAACGGCTGTTTCCAAGGACGGAACGACGATCGGGTATCAGAGCCTGGGGGAGGGGCCGGGTGTGCTCGTTATTCATGGGGCGCTCAGCACATCGGAGCATTTTTCCCGGTTTGGCGCTGAATTGGCGGGGGCGTATCGGGTCCATCTTATCGACCGGCGAGGGAGGGGAAGAAGCGGCCCGCAGGGAGAAGCTTACGGCATGGCCAAAGAAATCGAAGATACCGCCGCGGTACAGCAGGCCACCGGGGCGGAGTATGTGTTCGGGCACAGCTACGGCGGGCTGGTGGCGCTCGAAACCGCGCGTACGCTCGGCCTGTTCCGCAAAATCGCGGTATACGAACCTGGCGTGTCCCTTACGTCCGAGCCTGGTGCCTGGGACTGGCTGGCCAGCTACGAAAAGGCCCTCCGGAACCAGGATGACCGGGGAGCCTTTGCGAGCTTTGTCCAAGGGACGGGACACTCTCCTCTATCCCGTCTGCCCCTTTGGTACGCTAATCTTATGCTGCGTCTGTTTGTCCGCGGTGCGCGCTGGGACGAAATGAAGAAGCTGCTTCCGCAAAATTTACGGGAGCACCGGGAAGTGCAGCGCTTGGAAGGAGCCTATGCGGGCTACCAAACAGTTGATGCCCATACCCTGCTCGCCTACGGGGGCAAAAGCCCGTCGTTCGTCGCCGATACGATCCGCACCCTGCATACCACCCTGCCGCATGCCGAAATGCTTGAGCTCCCCGATTTGGAGCATTTGTCGCCGGAAAATCAACAGGAGCCGGTTGCCGTGGCCCGGCAGGTCCAGCGGTTTTTGCTCAACTGATTCGGTCAAAAGGCGGTTAAACTTGGCACTTCCCTTGCCCTATGCCTTACCCCAGATGCTCCAGCATATGGTCCGTTACCCGGTCTGCATGCGTCAAGGTCAGCATATGATCCGCTCCTTCGATCTCCCGGAAGCTCACGGACGGCACCCTCCGGAACTGCTCGGCTACCCGGTTCATGTCCGCCCATTCCACGGTTCCGTGAATAAACAGCGTATCCGCCTTCAACGCCTCAAGCCTCTCCATGGCAGGCGGTTCCGGCCAGATCACCTCGAAGCTCTTCCATTCGGTAAAAACCTTGGTCAGGTAGTCCCGGTGCATATGGACCAGGAGCTCCCGGTAAGGACTCTCCATGACCACCCGATAAATAGGACCGCTTAAGGACAGCTCCAGCATCCGGGAAACATCCGGAGCAAGCGAATTGATCCGCTCCATCCAGCCGGTGAATTCCTCGGAATACGGAAACCCGGTTAACGAAGGGGCCAGCAGGATCAGCTTATCCACCTTGTCGGGGTACGTGAGCGCAAATTCCGTCGCCAGCTGACCGCCCATCGAATGGCCGGCAAGGGAGCAGCTCTTCAAGTTCAGATGCTCCAGCAGGTCATGCAGGTCCTTCACCGGATTCACCGGAGCTTGGGGTGACGGGGAGCCTCCCATGCCCCTTAAATCATAGCTGATTACCCGGCAGCGGGACGCGAGCTTCGGCATCATCCCCTGCCATTCCCGCGAATCCACTCCCGGGCTGTGAATAAGCACAAGCGGGCTGCCCTCTCCTCTTGTTTCGTAATGCAAGTCCATCCTTTTTCGCCTCCTGACCTTATCGTATGCCTTCATTGTAGTGTGGGATGGAAGGTAAAGTCCATATCAAAAAAACGACTTTTCTCAGAATCCCATAAAAAAAGCGGGCTGTCAGGCAGCCCGCTCTTCTTCATACGTAACCTCTCTACTCCTCCGCCCGGTAAATGCAGCGGAACCTCTCCGCCCCCGGGTAGTTCTCTCCCAGGCTGACGACGATGAATCCGGTGCTCCGGTAGAAATCGACCGCATCCTCGTCCGTTTCCGCCACCATCTCCCGCGGTTCCTTAAGCTCCAGCGTTTCCAGCAGGAGCCCGCGTCCGAAGCCCGCTCCCCGGCAGTCGGGACGGACCGCCAGGTGGTCGATCGTCAGCGTCCCGCCATTCTCCAGCCGGAACCCGATCAGGCCGATAATCTCTCCTTCGGACTCGTGCCCGTACAGCTCCCGCTCCGGCTCTCTCCGGTACGTCTCGATGGTCTCCATCACCCGGTCCGGGTCGGGAAAAACGCTGCACGCCAGCAGCTCCTGTATGGCCGGCTCGTCCAGCCGGTCCTTGATGTTGATGAGCATTCAGCCTCCCCCTCCTTTATTCCTTTCCCTTAAGCGTACCACATTTCCGGGCCTGGAATAAACGGGAAAGCCCCATCCTCTATGGTCACTCCCATACCGCCTGGATCTAGCCCGGAGCAAACGATTCGCCCCGACTTTCTTCTATCCTCTTATGGTCGTCACTTGTAATGGCCGCCGATCTTCGCCGCCCGGTCCTTCGCTTGGCCGGCCGCCGTCAAGGAGCTCGCCCGCAGAACGGCCATGTCGCCGAACCGGTCCTTGATCCGGTCCATCGTCTGCTCGATCCTCAGCTGCTTCTCGTTGTCCTGGAAGAAGGAGAGCTGCACGATCGAATCGTCGGACAGCTGGGACAGGTTGACGGACACCCGGCGTACGGGCAGGCCGTCCCAATGCCGGTGAAACAGCTCCTTCACCGCCTTGAACATCTCCGACGACAGATTCGTCGGGTCCTCGATCTTCTTCTGGCGGGAAAATCCCGTCGGGTTGTCCCAGTCCGCCCCCTGAACCCCGACGGAGACGACCTGCCCCATCACCCTCTTCTGCCGCGCCCGCCGGCAGACTTGGCTGCACAGCTCATACAGCACCACCTCGATCTCTCCCGCCTCCCGGTAATCCCGGGGCAGCACCATCCCGTTGCCGATGGCGGATTGGCCGTTCGTATGGGTGTCCGGGCTGACCGGCGAGTCGTCCAGGCCGTTCGCGATGCGGTAGATGACCTCCCCGTTCACGCCCCACCGCTTCGTAAGCCGCGGCAGGGGGGAGCGGGCGAGATCGCCGATCGTGTAGATGCCCATCCGGTTCAAATGCTTGTTCATCCGCGAGCCGATCATCCACATGTCCCGGACGGGAACGGGGTAAATCCGCTTCACCCAATCCTCCCGGGTCATGTGAAAGAGTCCGCCGGGCTCCTTCTTCGCGATGATGTCGAGGCCCACCTTGCTCATCACCTTGTTCTCGGCGAGGCAGACCCGGGCATAGATGCCCGTGCTGCTGTTGATGTCCCGCTGAATCGCCGCCGCAATCTCGAGAGGCGGCCCGAACCGCTTCAAGCTCCCCGTCACGTCAAAAAAAATCTCATCGCAGCTGTAAGGCTCCACCTGATCGGTGTACCGCTCGATGATTTCGGTAATTTCCAGGGAAACATCGATGTACAGCTGCATATGAGGCCGCAAAATAACCAGATCGGGGCATTTCTGCAAAGCCGCCCACAGCGGCTCGGCCGTGGTCACCCCGAACCGCTTGGCGATGGGGCAGGCGGCCAGGATGATGCCCGAGCGCCGCTCCGGGTCTCCCGCCACCACCGCCGGCTTATTCCGGTACTCCGGATGCTTCGCTTTCTCCACACTCACATAGAAGGACTGCATATCGGCAATCCCGATGATCCGGTTCTTCACGTCCATCCCTCCTCCCTATATTATAAACCGAATGTATGTTCGGTATAACAGGAAAATTTTATCCGCCAAGAAGAGCCATTACGAGAATCCTTCCGGAGATACCAAAAAACCCCCTGCCGCCTTGACGCGGCAGGGGGGAGACCAGGGACTATTGATTAAGATTTATTGCGTATGTTCCACAGACCGTGGATCAGCTTGGCGCTTTCCGCGCGGGTGCCCGTGCCCGCCGGTTCGAACAAGGAATCCGTTCTTCCGCTGATGAGGGCCAGGCTTTTGGCGGCGCCTATCGCTTCTTTTGCCCATGCATCCAACGTATCCGTATCCGCAAAAGGATGCGCGGCAGGCTCAGGAGCCTGGCGTCCGGTTGCATATTCATAAGCCCTCACGATCATCGCAGCCATTTCCTGCCGCCGGATGGGCGCATCCGGCGCAAAGGACGACTCGCTGACGCCTTGGACAAGACCCGCATGGGCGGCAAGGCCCACACCCTCGTAATACCATTGACCCGCTGTCACATCGGCAAATCGCTGAATGGCCGGGCCCTTCAGGCCGAGCAGACGGACCAGCATGGCGGTAAACTCGGCACGCGTGACGTCACGTTCCGGCTCAAAGTCACGAGGGCCGGTGCCTTCCACCAGCTGCTTGGCGGAAAGCTCCTTGATCACAGGACTGGCCCAATGGGATGCCTCTACGTCGGCATACGTCCGGTCATACTGGAGAACGGAATATTTGCTGAAGTGGGTAACCTCCGCGGAGATCCACTCCCCGTTCCAAGAGCCTCCCACGTACGTAAGCTGGCCGTTGTCCGCCACGTAGTAGAGGTTCGTCAGCTTCCGGTCCACTCCCGCTTTCGCCTTAAATTCGATCGTCAGCGGCTTGTCGAATCGGCTTATCGTCATAGCCTTGCCGTCCTTGGTCGTGAAGCTCAGCCCGAATTCCATCAGGTCTCCCGCCGGCTCCACCCGGGCACCGGACTGCCGTTCCGCCGCGGTCAGCAGCCGTTCCACTTCCGCGCCCGAAACCTTATCGACGGTAAGCGAGAGCCGGCTGCCCGCCAAGTCCGAAGTGCCGGCCAGGCCGCGGAGCGACCCGAAGACCTCGGCCGGAATGAGGACGGCAAGCTCCGGCGATTGAATACGCAGCGCGTCCCCCTCAAGGCTCTCCAAAGCACGATCGGGCAAGACAATCTCCCGGAAGTTATCGTTCAAGATAACCACTTTCATCCCTTCGATTTCCGAAGCTGCGAGCTTCTCAGGGTCAAGCTTCACCAATCCGGGTACCGGCTCGGGCTTCTCCGGCACAGGAGGAGAGACGGGACCGGAGCCTCCGCCGCCCGGGTTCTCCGTGTCTGTTGATTCGGCCGTAACCGTCAAGGCAAAGGAGGCGGTTTGGCCTTCATACGATACCTCTATAGCGACCTTCCCTTTCTTGTGGGCCTGAATCCGACCATCCGCCGTCACTTCGGCTGTCGCCGGATCGCTGCTGCGGAAGTCAAGCCCTTCCGTAAGCTGCTTCACTAACCCGCTGCTGTAGGAGGCTATCACCTTCGCAACCTGATAATCCCCGGCTTTCATGATTGAACTAAGCCCCTGAATCTCCAGCTTGTCCAGCGTCACGGCCGGAGCGGCGCTGCGTACCGTCAGGGAAAAATCCGTCGTCAGGCCGCCGTAAACCGCCGTCAGTACGGTCGTGCCTTCCGAGCTTGCCGTGACCTTCCCTGAGGCGTCGATGGAGGCCACCTCTGGCTTCTGGCTGATGTAGCCAACCCCTTGTGTCAGCTGCGTGCGCAAACCGTCGCTGTACACGGCATAGGTAACGGCCTCCCGCGTCTCTCCCGTCTTCATTTCGCTGGGAAGTCCGCCGAATTCCAGCCGGTCCAGCGTCACAACCGGCTGCTCCGTACTAACGGTTAAGGAATAGGAGCCCTGGAAGTTCTGGTAGACGGCCGAGATAACCGTGGTCCCTTCCTTTAAGGCCGTAACGAGACCCGTTGGGTTCACCTTGGCCACCTCAGGATTGCTGCTGGCATATGACAAGCCGGTGCTGACGGGGAGTTCCAAGCCGGAGGTGTATACCGCTTTGGCTACCGTCTGGTCCGTGTCCCCCAGCCTCAGCCCTGTCCTGCCCGTCAACGAGAGGGACGTCATCGGGTCGGCCGGAGCAGCCTTCACTATAACAAAACGGTCGACTTCCCGTCCGTCAATGGTCTTGACCGTAAAGCTAAGGGTATCCCCTTCCAGCTCCACGGCGGAGAAGATTTGCTTCTCCTCAGCAAACGTCTTCTCCTGCCAGCTCCTAGGAGTCAGGGGATAAAACTTCGGGCCGGAAGAACCCCCGACGACGTAGACCGTTCCCTTGCCCAAATCCGTCTTCATTTGATTCTTCATAGGAGGCGTCCTGAGGTATACATGCTCGTGCCCGTTCATAACCAGATCGACCCCGAATTCATCGAATACCGGCGTCCACTCGGCGCGGATAACCCCGTTGTCGTAAATGCTTCCATACGGGCCTTGATGGAAGATGACGATCTTCCACTTCTTCGTAGATCCTGTCAAATCCTTGCGCAACCATTCCTTCTGGGCGGCGATCTCATATTCGCTGTTCAGCACGACATAGTGAGCCTCTTCGTAGTCGAAGGAGAAATTCGTTCCCTTCAAGCTCTCCAGTCCGTTCTCGGGGTTATAGAAGTGGGCGAGATAGTCCTCATTCTGCCTTGTTCCCATCACCTCATGGTTGCCGATAGCGGGAACCAACGTGGCCTTCATCAGGTTGGCTTGCGCCTCCTTGTACCACATGTTCCATTGGTCCTCCTGGTATCCGGCGTCGACAATATCGCCCGCATGGAAGAAGAGTTCCGCGCCCGGCATCTCCTCCAGCCCTTTTTGCAGAGTGGCTGCCCACAGAGAGAAGCCTGCTGTGTCGGAAGCCTGGGAATCCCCAAAGAACAGGAACCGGGTTTTGCCCCCTGTGGCGGAAGCCGTTCGGAACGTTCCTTCTGCGCTGTACAGCCCCTTGCCGTCGCCCACCCGGTATACATATTCGGTATCGGGTGCGAGGCCGGACGCCTTCGCCTTATGCACCCGGACGGTGCCGTCCTGATCGGAGACGAAAATCGAGCTCGTTCCCGTGAACCGCATGACGCTGCCGGAATCGAAGCTTGCCAGCTCCGAGCGTTTTACCACCTCCACGACCGTGTCCAACGTATCCACATGAGTATGCCAGGCAAAATGGCGCGAGGATGACGCTTCGTCTCCCATATTGACGCTGATATTGAAAGGCTCGGCCGTTCCCGCAAGCGGAGAAACCTTAAACGTCAGGATCGGGCTGTAGGAGCTTCCTTTAACGGCCTGCACCTTATGCGTTCCCGTTAGGCGCGTAGCGGCATCCGTTGCCAACAGCCCGCGGGCATCCGACTGGGAGGAAGCTCCACCGTCACCGGCCTCGACCCCGTCCAGCAGCAGCCGGGCGCCTTCCACCGGTCCCCCGTTCCGATCCTTGATCATGAATTGGGTGGTGAAGCTTTCCGTAACCCCTTCAGCGTCCCAGTCGAGCGTAAGCTCATGCTCAATCGCGGACGAGAGGGCATCTCCGTAAAAGGCGCGCGTGCTTCCATCCAACGCCGTCACGGTGCCGGAAGAGAAATGGATCACGTTGGTACCGGCCGCACTGCCTTTAACCCGGTACTCCACCTTGGCGAGGATATCCTCGTCGCTGAGAGTCAGGCCGTCCAAGCCGGTCAGGTCCACTCGGACCGTACCAGCCGCGGGGTCCAGAGAAGCCGCCGCCTGATTGCCGGTAAGCTTGTCGCCAGGCAGCATCCGTGTGATCTCCACCACAGCGGGATCAAACCCGAACTCGGAAGACCCGCTCTTCAGTTGAGCGATCTTATCCCCCCGGATATCAAGCGTATACAGATTTCCGGCGTAAACTTTGTCCGGTGTGCTGTGGAGAAGCTTGGGCAGGCCCAGGTCGACCCGGAAGCTCCATTCCCTAATCGTCTGGTTGCCGCTCATGTCCCGGACCGCCACCTTGACCTTGTGCGGCCCGTCCTCCAGCGGCTCGAGCGGCTTATACTGAATCCGGCCTTCCGGCGGATACAGGCCGTAGGAGACCTGCACGCCATCCATATACACCCGGATTTTGGCAGGGTCGATCAGCGTCGTTCCCGGGTGCTTCACCGGATCATAGCCACTGTCCTCTGCGTAGGCGGTAATGGTGGGCATGGCTGTTTTGACGACCGCATTCTCAGCCGGGGTAATATTCTTGATCACCGGAGGCGTTCGGTCCTCCGTTACCGGTCCATACAGGACGCGGATATCGTCGACATAAAGAGTACCGGCGGTTTTATTCTTGTTGTTCGTTTCCATGTAGCGGACGACCTGGTCTATCTGCAAAGGAAGGGTCTTCCCCGCCGGAATGGGCGCCTCCACGTATTTCCACCCCGTCCAGTTCACTCCGATTTCGGCGCTCGTCAGGTCCACCGCAAAGGCCTTGCCGCCGCCGTCGCGGAACTGGCTGCGCAGCCAGTGCTTCTGACCGTCCCCGTACACCCACATGCCGATCTT
This sequence comes from Paenibacillus aurantius, assembly GCF_032268605.1. Lineage (NCBI taxonomy): Bacteria > Bacillati > Bacillota > Bacilli > Caryophanales > Paenibacillaceae > Paenibacillus > Paenibacillus aurantius. Next base: position 477,733 of record NZ_CP130318.1, on the reverse strand, counting down.
GGTGGGATAGCCGGGAACGGAAAGTCGGTCGTCCGCCGATTTCACCTCGAAGTAAGCGCCGGAGGTTCCGGTCTTTCCGGTAAAGTCGTAGTCCAGCTTAAGCGCCCCCTTTCCGGAGCGAACGTAATCCTGGTTGGTTTCCAGACTGATTCTCGCATAGTTTGCCACTACTGGAGTGGCTTTGTAGCGGGTTAAGTCCCCCTCGAAATCCTCCAGCATCACGGGAGGAACACCAACCGTCACCTCCATCGACGTTTCCACGTTCCCGTATTTGACATAGATTCTGCCCTTCTGGTCATTGGCGGAAGTGGAAGTAAAAATACCGTCCGGAGTAATCGTCCCGATCTGCCCCTCTAACCGCCACTCAAAGCTATCATTGGAGGCCTGGATGACCTGTCCGTCCCTCAGCGCCTTGACGGAAAGCTTCACCGTAAAGCCGGTCGTATACGTTTTGGCTTCATCAGGCAGCTTCAGCTCCGTCAACCGGTCAACCACCTCCACTTCTCCCATTCCCTGGAGGGAGCCATCTGATACCCGAATGCGGCCCGCCGCGGGAACGGAGCCCGCCGTGAAGCGGCCGGATGCGTCAACCGTTCCAATCGCGGGGTCCACGGACCAGTTTGGAGTTCCGCTCCACGCTGCGGGATGCCCCGCTTCATCAAGGGCTGCCGTCGCAAAGGAGAAGGAGGATCCCTTCAAGATGCGTTCCATCCCGGGGTTGACCGCGAGCCTGGCGGCAGGACCTTCCGGAGCTTTATTGACCAGAAGCAGGCTGTTGCCCGTCTGCCGCTCTCCGCCGTCTGATCCCTGATTCATCATGCGGACACCGACTTCTCCTGGCATTCGCGCCACGAAAGTGGAAGAGCCTCCCCCATCGAGATTGATGGCGTTCACCACTCCGAGGTCCGCCAAGATCCGGGCCAGCTCTGCGGTTTCCACCCCTTCGCTGAAGCCGGGCGCTCTTCCGTCGACTTCAAACAGGACGATAGACCCGTCCGCCTTCGTGCCAAGAGCGGTTCTCGGATGGACTCCTTCCGGAATAACATTCGTTTGCGGGACCCCGTCCTTCACCAAGGGGCCTCTGCCTCCGACCGCCACCGTTACCTCGGACCATTCTCCTTCCAGATCGAAGCGCGCCGTGATTTCATCTCCGGCCTTCACATTCTCGAGGACGGGCCGGGAACTCCCGGACGCGGAAAGCACCACCTTTCCCTCCGAAAGCGGCGTATCTCCGGCATTCCGGCGCACCTCCGACACCTTCAGCCTCAAGGTGGTGCCACTTTTGACGGAGCCTTCCAGAATGTCGAGAACCACTTCATCGCCTTGGTTGGAAGTTTTGGTAGAGGTGAAATAATCCGTTGTATAGAGAACGAGCTGATTGTCCTCCCGGAACCGGTTGATATGCGTAAGATTCGTGGTGACGTCCCCAATGGTAACCGTACGGGTTAGCTTAGGACTGCCGTAGAGGCTCGTCCCATCCTTCTTCAAGCCGTAAGCATAAGAATTGACCGCGGTGTTCAAGATCCTTCCCTCGCCGATAAAAAGCCCGTTCGGCACGCCTGTGGCATTGCCGCTGATATCGAAGAAGTCCGCGTTAATTCCCCCTATAACCCGGTTGCCCGGCTTATCCGCATAAGCCGCCATTTCGGTGACGCCTTCCATTCCCCGGACCTTCCCGGATTTGGTGCCGGCCTGCAGCTCGAGGTTCGGGTTCTTCGGGTCAAACTCCAGAAAATGAACCTTCTCCTGTCCCCTCGGAATGGTCATATCGTACCAGGTATAAACAGCTCCGGGTGCCAGCTCGGTTTGACGAATGTCATGGACTTGACCGAATGTACCGGAGGGCATGTCCATCGCCTTCGTATGTGCCGGCGGCGGCAGAACAGAAAACAGCAGGAGAGTCGCAAGAATCATACGGATCAAACGGTACAGCCGCTTATTCATCAAAAAGCTCCTCCTCGGCCCGAATGGGGGAAGTATTCTATAGGCACTCCTACTATAATAGAGACCGTGTCACGGTTCAATGCGATTTCCAATTTGTTACATAATCTTAATAAAAGCGCTTACTTTAACAATCAGCGTCAGAAAACCTTTAGGAATGCAAAAAGAGGGCTTGCGCCCTCTTGATTCTCTTGGTCCAGTAGATTCAATCCGTTCTTCCGCTAACGGCCCGCCTGCCCTTCGGCATGCTCCTGCCGGGAATAACGCTCGATGATGGAGGCCACGGTATCCCGGGTGATCGGCTTGCTGATATAGTCGTCCATGCCGGCGGCGAGCAGCATTTCCCGGTCTCCCTTGAGAGCGTTGGCGGTGACCGCCACAATAACGGGACGGCGCTCGGGAGGGAGCTTCTCCTTAAGCAGGCGCGTCGCCTCCAGGCCGCTCATGACCGGCATGCGGACGTCCATGAAGATCAGGTCGTAGCGGCTCCGGACCGCTTCCTCCACCGCCTCCTTCCCGTTCTCCACCAGACGGACGCGCTGGCCCAGCTTCTCCAGCATTTTCTGCAGAACGAGCCGGTTCACTTCGTTGTCCTCGGCCACCAGAATGGACAGCCCCTTCTGCCCCTCCGGCTCTTCGGGATTCTCCACGGCAGTGCCGGAAGTCCCTCCGGCCTCCTCCTGCTTAACCACAACGGTAAAGACGAAAGTAGCCCCCGGGCCCTTCACCGGCTCCGCCCAGATCTCTCCGCCCATCAGCTCCACCAGCCGGCGGCTGATCGCAAGCCCGAGTCCGCTTCCCTCCGATTTGCGCAGCATGAATTGATCGAGCTGGTAGAAGGGCTCGAAAAGGTGCTCGCGTTTGTCCTCCGGTATTCCGATCCCGGTGTCCCGGACCGTCACCTTCAGACGGAACTCTCCCCGTTCTCCCCCGGCCCGTTGAACCGAAACGGAAACCTCCCCGGAATCGGTAAATTTCACGGCATTGCCGATAATGTTAAGGAACACCTGCTTCAGCCGGGCGGGGTCCCCTCTAAGAACGCAGGGGATGGTTTCTTCCACGGACACCGTCATGCCGAGTCCCTTGCCGTCCCATCTCGGCTTAAGGATGTCCAGCGTTTCCGCCAGCACCTGCCGCACATCGAGAGGACTCTCCTCGAGCCGGATTTTGCCCGACTCAATCTTGGAAAGGTCCAGAATTTCATTGATGATGGCGAGCAGCGTCTCTCCGCTCTTGCGGATGACGGCCACATATTCCTTCTGCAGGGGATCGAGGTCGGTGGTGGTCAGAAGCAGATCGGTCATGCCGATCACCCCGTTCATAGGCGTCCGGATTTCGTGGCTCATCATGGCGAGAAACTCGCTTTTGGCTTTGTTCATCGATTCCGCTGCGTCCTTCGCCAGCACGAGCCTCTTCTGCTCGGTAATGTCCTTCGCGATAATGTAATACCCGACCGTCTCCCCGTTGATGACGATGGGGGCGATCGTGGTCAGCACCTCGACCGAATGTCCGTCCCGGTGACGGATCTTGTCAATCTTCTGCTCGGCCGTCCGGTCCTCCTCGGCATGGGTCAGGATTTCCTTCAGGTGCTCCTCCCCGATGAAACGGGCAAAGGTCACGCCGACCATGTCCGCCACGACATAGCCCGTCAGCCGTTCGGCCATCTGGTTCGTGTTATGAACCCGTCCCTGCAGGTCCAGGGAGAACACGGCGTCATGATTGTATTTCTTCAGGGAGGTATAGCGTTCCACGGTCTCCTGCAGCTTAAGCTCGACGTTCTTGCGGTCGGTCACGTCCTGAACCGTTCCGCTCATCCGGACGGCTTTGCCGTCGCCATCCAGAACCGTCTCGCCCCGGACATGCATATACCGGATCCCCCCGTCCTTATCGATGACTCGATATTCCTGCTCCAGTCCTCCGGTTTCGAGAGCCTGCGACAGACCGGCCAGAATATGGTCGCGGTCCTTCGGGTGGACCGTCTCCAGCATCTGGGCGGGAATCCACTCCTTCTCCCGCGGCTCCAGACCGTGGATCCGGTAGAGCTGATCGGAGAAGATCACCTCCGCTTTCGGGATATCCCACTCCCAGCTTCCGAGGGAAGCGACCCGCTGGGCTTCCGCGAGCAGCTCTTCGTTCTTCTTGCGGTCCGTTATGTCGCGCCCGACTCCGAGGATGAATTTCACCTTCCCCGACTCGTCCCGGTTCAACGTAACGGCCGTTTCGAACCACTGGTAATGCCCGTTCTTATGGAGGACCCGGCACGTAAACACATCGCTGTCCTCAAAGGTCCGGGAACGCAGAGCCGCCAGGTCGTCGGGGTGGTAGAAACTCAGGTTCCGGCTGCCGATAAGCTCCTCCGGCTCATACCCAAGCAGAGTCCGCGCGGCGGGGGAACAGTAAAGCATGGTTCCGTCCGCCCGGCTGTAGGTAATCACGTCCCGGGCATTCTCCAGCATAAGGCGGTAGAAGTCCCCCGTATCCTGAAGCTCGCTCTCGGCCGCTTTCTTCTCCGATATATCGATAAGATGCAATATATAATACAAAGGCTCCCCTGTCTTCTCCTCGCGGGCCAGCGATACGTGCAGAGAGGCCCACAGCAGGCTTCCGTCCTTGCGGAAATACCGCTTCTCCAAAGAGCAGGAGGAAGTTCGGCCTTCGATCAGTTCCTTTACATGGTAGTCGGCAGGCAGGTCATCCGGGTAAGTAAGGTCATGCAAGGTAAGCGTCGTCAATACTTCTTCGCTGTATCCCATCATCCGGCATAGCTCGGGGTTAACCCGCAGCCATTCACCTTTCAAGGAAACCAGGGCGATTCCGATAGGAGCATACGTGTAGACTTGTTCATAAAAAGGTTGAGATGGGATGGATTCGTGTCTCATGGGCTACCTCCATATGCCAGGATACGCTTATCCCATTATAATATGTTTTCTCTAACATAGGGACCCAAAGGGGAAAAAGATTCCCAGGTAAAGAAAGCCTTTTCCCCTTGCAGCCCTCGGCCGCGGGCCGGGTCAGGTGAGCTTAAACCCCTGCTCCTCCAGATACGCCCTCATATGCGCCCGTTGCGGTACGGACAAGCGCTCCGCCATCTGCGAGGACCAGTCCCGGTCCGACTGTCCCCCCGTGCGCACCCGCATGTAATCGCTCACGATGCGGTCATACTCGTCGATGGCGGGCCGGATCTGCTCCGGCCGGTACGCATTCTCGTGATAGATGCCGCTTACCGGCAGGCGGGGGCGCAGGCCCGGGTCTTGATCCGGGTAGCCCAGGCACATACCGAACACCGGATAAACGAGCTTCGGCAGCTTCAGAAGCCCGGTCACTTCGGCAATCCGGTTGCGGATCCCGCCGATGTAGACGATGCCGAGCCCGAGCGATTCGGCGGCAGACGCCGCGTTCTGGGCGGCCAGGGCGGCATCCACGGTGGCGATGATGAAATTCTCCGTCGTGTCCTCGGCAATCGCCGTCCCGTGCTTCGCCCCGGCCTCCTTCAGACGGTACAGGTCGGCGCACCAGACGAGAAAGAGCGGGCATTGCTCCACGTAAGCCTGGTTACCCGTAAGCACGGCCAGCTCCCGCTTCAGGGCGGGCTCCGTCACCCCAATGACGCTGTACGCCTGCATGTTGCTGGAGGTGGAGGCCATCTGGGCGGCGTACAGAATGGCGTCCCGCTTGGCCGGCTCCACGGGGTCGGGCTTGTAACGGCGGATGGACCGGTGGGCGATCAGGGTTCGGATGGTTTCGTTGGATAGATCCTGGTTGGCTTGGTCACGGGTGGTTTCGCTCATGCTATCCCTCCTGGTGAATGGGTGATCGGCTTGCGGAGTTAACAAAAAAGCCCCCTTAAGCAGGAAGGCTTTACGGAATGCTCTTTATTTATACCGCTTGATGAATTCCACGGCGCGGCGGATGTCTTCGGCCGGGTTGGCTCCCGCTTCCCGCTCGATCGTGAGGTAGCCGGTGTAGCCGATTTCTTGAATAGCTGCAAAATAGGCGTCAAAATCGACGTTGCCTTCCCCGAGCGGCAGCTCGCGGTAGATTTTGCCCTCGGTGCCCATGGCGGCGATCTTCTCGTGGCTCATCGGCTCATAGCCGTGCCCGCCGTATACCTCGCGCGGATCAAGCTCCAGGTACCGGACGCCGTCCTTCACGTGGGTATGGACGATGTAGTCCTTCAGCAGCTTGATGCCTTCCACCGGATCGTCGCCGGTAACCATAACCATGTTCGCCGGGTCGAAGTTAACCGATACCCCGTTCGTGGTCAAGGAATCGAGAAACTTCTTCAGATGAGAAGCGCGCTCAGGACCGGTTTCGATGGCGAAAAACGCATTCATGCTCTTCGCGTACACCCCAAGCTCCTCGCAGGCTTCCTGCATGGCCAGGTAGACCGGATCGTTCGCATCCTCCGGCACCACGCCGATATGCGTTGTCACCACGTTTGTGCCCAGCTCCACGGCCAGGTCCAGAATCCGCTTGGACTTCTCCACCCGCTCGGCGTTCTGCTCTTTGTAATGAAACCCTCCGCCCATATCGCCGCACAGGGCGGAGATTTCCAGGCCGAGAGACGCGATATAGTCCTTAAGCTCTTTGCGCTGGGCCGTGCTCAGGTTGTCCGGATCCATTTCTCCCTTTACCGCATACAGCTGCACGCCGTCCGCTCCTACTTCCTTCGCTGCCTTCAGTCCGTCCCGGACCCCCAGGCGGAAGCTGTCGGCGATGACTCCGATTTTGTTGGATAAGGCCATTGGTATGTAGTCCTCCTTGCGTTATAATCGTTTCCCCTTCATCTTATGGGTTCACCGGAGGAATTTCAACCCGGTTCGTCCGTCCCCGGTTAATGGACGACTTTAAGCCACCGGCGTCTGCCCGTAAGCGCCCCCCGTCACCGCACCTGTGCCGCATAACCGCATGAACCGTAAACGGCGCCAATCAACTGTTCCCTCTCCCCCTGGAATAAAAAAACCGCCCGGTCCCCAGGACCGGACGGTGCGGCTTACGGTGTCAGGCGGCGGAGGTCCGGCGGCTTAGCCGGCTTACGGAGTCAGGCGGCGTACGCCGGCTTAGCCGGCTTCCGCTGCGGTCCGAACCTCCTGCAGCCGGAACAGCGGCAGAAGGATGAACACGCCCACGATGAACAAGGCGGCTGAAACGCCGTAGATGGTCACGAGCGGAATGGCGTTCTTCAGCGCCCCTGCCAGGCTCATGGTAATGACCATGGAGCCCATGAAGAGCGGCGTCAGAATGCCGTTCGCACGCCCGACGAAGGCCTCCTCCGTGTTCTTCAGAATCATCGTGTTGATGCCGATCTGGATGGCCGGCATGACAAGGCCGCTGATGAAGTTGGCGGCCAGCGTCAGCCAGAGCATCGTCGACATCCCGCTGACGAGGATGAACACGGCGCTTACCGCCATGCCGAAGGCAAGCAGCTTCTGGGGAGCGGCGTTCTTGGCGATGGCCATCGTGAGGCCGCCCCCTACGATCATGCCGATGCCGTTCGCCATCATGAACCACTGCAGGTATTCCTTCGGCAGGCCGAGCCGCTCCGTCAGAAGGAATACGGCAAGAGGCTGGATGAGGCCGAGCGCCAGGCCGGCGGCGGCGAACGTTCCTCCGAGCGTCGAGAGCACCTTGCTCGACAGCACGTAGCGGAAGCCGAGCTTCATCTCCTGGAGTACGCTGGTCTGGGCCTTGGCCTCCGAGGCCACCCGGTCCGGCGGCAGGAACGTGAGCACGCCCGCCGACAGCAGGAAGGCGACGCCGGTCACGGCGATGGCCCAGTCGATGCCGAAGCTCTGGAAGACGAAGGTTCCCAGAATGGGACCCAGGATCATGAAGAGCGCGAACAGCGTCTGGTACATCGACATGCCCGCCTGCACGTGCTCCTCGGGCACATGCAGCTTGAACAGCTTCATCCCCGACGGCTGGGAGAACTGGGACAGAATGGAAGAGACAAGCGTAGCGAAGAAGACGGCCTTCCAGCCCCCGAACACCATAGCGAGGAGCACCGCGAAGATCGAGAGTGAGCTCAGGATATCGCACCAGACCATCGTCCGCTTCGGACGCCAGCGGTCGGCAAAGGTTCCCCCGATGAAGGAGAAAATAAAGATCGGGGCGAATTCCGCCACCGAAATCAGGGAGACGGCGACGGGGTCTTCCCCCGTTTTCTCCATGACGAATAACAGAATCGAATAGTTGCGCACCCATATGCCGATTTGCAGGAACAGGGCGGACAGCAGAATGGCCCGGACAAAGCCGTTGCTAAACAGGCCCGGACTTTTGGCTTTGGCAGCCGTTGACATGGGTAAACCCTCCTTAATCCAAATCCTCTACCAGTTTATACAGGTTTCCTGCCGGTCTTCAACAGGGAAAATCGATAAAGCTATTTTTTCCTTTCCTGTCCTCCTTAGTGCCTTATCCGAAATATCCGTAACATAACATTGTTACATCATAAAAATTATTCTATCGAAACATTGTTTCGCTGTAAAGCATTATTTTCTTTCCACTCTCGTTTGGATTCCTTTTTCCAATCAGGCTGGCCCCTTCCGGATTGACCCTTCTCCGGTTTCTCTTCCCTTTCGCAGAAAGAGCATGCCCGCACATACGAAAGCCCGTTTCGGAATAGGATGAAAAATTCGGAAGGAAACGAAAAGGATTCGGGGATTTTGGGCCATAATGAAGGCAGGAGGAATCCATCATGCGTCCAACCAACAGCCAAACCATGTTCGCCGCCTGGATCAGCCTGGTGAGCAACATCCTGCTGACCGGCATCAAATTCGTCATCGGCTTCCTGTTCAACAGCCAGGTGCTGATTGCCGACGGGGTTCACAACGCGGGAGACGTCATTGCCTCGGGCGCCGCCCTGAGCTCAATGCGCATCTCCAGCCGTCCGGCGGATAAAGAGCATCCGTACGGCCACGGCAAAGCGGAGGTGCTCGGCGCGGCGGTCGTCGCCGTTATTCTCGCGATGGCGGCCCTCTTCATGGCCTACCACTCGTTCGAGGTGCTTCTACAAGCCGAGCCGCCGGAAGCCCATCTTCTTGCCTTGGCCGCCGCCTTCGTCTCGCTCGTCTGGAAGCAGCTTCTGTACCTGTATACGATCCGCATCGGGCGGCAGCTGAACAGCAAGGGCCTGATCGCCACCGCGCACGACCATCTGGCGGACGTCTACGCCTCCATCGCGGCGGTGGCGGGCATCGGCTGCGGCCTCATCGGGGAGTATTACGACAATCCCGTGCTGGGTTTCGGAGACCCGGTCGCGGGTATCATCGTCTCGTTCCTCGTCATGAAGCTCGCCTATACGATGGGACGGGAATCCTTCGACATTCTCATGGAACGCAATGTAGCCCCCGAGCAGCTCGAGCAGTACGCCTCCCTGATCCGGAGCGTGCCGGAGGTGAGAAGGATTGACCGGCTTCGCGCCCGGGAGCATGGCCACTACACCATCGTGGACGTGCGCGTGGCGGTGCCCGGCACGCTTACCATCCAGGAAGGGCATGATATCGCCCGCACCATCAAGCTCTCCATCATGAACGCGCACCGTGATGTGGAAGAGGTGCTGGTGCACCTCAATCCCTGGTACGAAGCCAAACAATAAAAGAGCGGGGGCTACCCCCCGCTCTTTATCCGTTTATTAACGAAATGGCCAGCAGCACGGCGATTATAAAATCAAGAACCCCGCAAAATTCCGCGTACTCCCGCCATACGACCTTCCTCTTGATGAAATGATACACATCCCATATCGCATGACCCAAATAGCCTATGATGAGGAGAAGAATCCCCGCTTCCCTCCCCGCCATCATCGCCGCGGCGGCAATCCCTGCGAAAATAAGCAGGCCGCCCACCTGAGCCGTGATCGGCCCCGCTCCCCGCATATGACCCCGGATCGCCCCGGCGATCGGGTAAACCAGAGCGGCCAGGATCAAAATCTGCGCCAGCGGCTGGACGGTAGTGGTCGGCAGGCCGGATGCCGCAATGACTAACGCCACGATAGAGGGTCAGCGGTATTTGATCAACGTTCCACACAGGCATAACTTCATCATCATCGTCTCCTTTTTCTCTTGTAGGGCCTGTCGCATCAGGCTCCCTTGGAAAAAAGGTACCACGGACGGAGCGGACCGGTCGTCTACCCCTTGGCTGATTTCCGCCGCTGAAACCTACACCGATCGGTAGAGGCCGCCTTTCCGTTTTTTTGATAAACTGGGGAAAAGATGACCATTCTCAGTCGGGATCCCCCGATTACAGGAGGAGCTCCATGGAAATCGTACGATCTTTCCCCGCCGCCCGAGCCGCTCACCTGCTCTTTCTTGTGGGCTGGTTTCTTCTGATCTTTCCAAAAGAACGGGCGGCGGACCTTCCCGCTCTCCTGATCGCCCTGCTCCTCTTGAGCGGGTATGCCTTCCTGGTTCTGCTTCCCGCCCGTTTATGGAGCCGGGAACGCTACCTCGGGGGGCTGCTCCTCCTTCTTGCGGTGACGCTCGGCTCCCGCCTGCTTTATCCGGATTTTCCCGATCACCGGATCTTCTGGCCCTTCCTGTATCTAGCGGCGACGGCGGAAAGCGGGGGGAAACGGGGGCCGGCGGTTCTGGCGGCCGCCACCCTGACGATCATTACCGGCATGCTCCTCCTGGACGGCTTCTCCTTCGGAGCCTGGCTCGCCGCCTTCCTGGTGTACGGAACCTTGCGCAGCCAGGCTCTCCTGAGGAAGGCGCACCGGACCAACCGCGAGCAGCTCCGGCAGCTGGAGGCCGCCCATGCGGAGCTTTACCGGTCCTCCGTCCAGGCGATGGGCTATGCCGCCTTAACGGAGAGGACCCGGCTCGCCCGCGACATCCACGACGGACTCGGCCACCGGCTCACTTCGCTGATCGTCCAGCTTCAGGCGCTTCGCCTCACGATCGGCCGGGATGCCACGAAATCCGCCGAGATGGTGGAGGATTTGCTGGACACCGCGCGCCAAGGGATGCAGGAGGTGCGGATGGCCGTCAAGGAGTGGTCCGATGACGACAGCCGGCTGGGGGCGGCCGCGCTTAAGGGGCTCGTGTCCCAAACGGAGGCCCGGACCCGCCTGGCCATCCGGTACGAGGAACGGGAGCTTCTAACTCCTTGGCCGGAGGAGCACGGAATCATTCTCTACCGGGTTCTGCAGGAGGCGCTGACCAACATCCTGAAGCATGCGGAAGCGAAGCAAGCGGTCGTACGCGTGGAAGAAGCCGGGCGGGAGCTTACGCTGACGGTCCGCGATGACGGCTCGTACCGGGCTCAGGAGCCCCTGGAGCCCGGGTTCGGCCTGCGCGGAATGAAGGAGCGGTGCGAGGCCGCCGGAGGACGGCTGGTCTTCCGGGCCTTGAGCCCGCACGGGCTTGAGCTGGAGACCCGGCTCCCGCTCGCTCACGACGATGAGGGGGAACGCTATCATGGCCGCACCGGATAAGATACGGATTGTGCTCGTAGACGACCAGGCGCTGATCCGCAAAGGCTTGCGGTATATTCTCGATCTGCAGCCCGATATGGAAGTGGCGGGAGAAGCGTCGACGGGAGAAGAAGGAGTGGAGCTGGCGAGGCGGACCTCGCCCGATCTCGTGTTGATGGATATCCGGATGCCGGGCCTTACGGGAATTGAGGCGACCCGGTCCATTGCGGAGACCCTGCCCGACACCCGCGTGGTCCTGCTGACGACCTTCGACGTGGAGAATTATGTCTTTGACGGCATCCGGGCCGGAGCCTCGGGGTACCTGCTCAAGGATTTGAATACGGAAGAAATGCTGGCCGGGCTGAGGGCCATGCACCGGGGAGCGACCCTTTTCAACAGCACCACCGCCAAAAAAGCGCTGGCCCAGCTCGTCAGTCCCCCGCCGGGGGCGGAAGAGGGCGGCTTCCCGGATGACCCGCTGCTGGAGCCGCTGACCGAGAGGGAAACCGAGGTCCTTCAGCTCCTCGCCTACGGCAAGCGCAATGCGGAGATTTCGGCCCTACTCCATATTTCCGAGGGAACCACCAAAACCCACATTCATCACATCATCCAGAAGCTCGGAGCTCTGGACCGCACCCAAGCGGTGGTGATCGGCATCCGCCGCAAGCTGGTTCTCTAGCCCGGCAAACAAAGAGACCTGCAGGCACACCGGCCGCAGGTCTAAAGGTATATATTATTAAAAAGGGGGGTCAAGGTTTAGTATAGAGCCTCCCTGTTACAGATTCATGAGGCTAACGTTTCATTTGCATGACAATAGGTATCCCTAAAGATATAGGACTATCTGCCGTCCTTTGTCAGGTAGACGGTAGGTCCGAAAGCGGACTGGCCCTTCCTTGAGCCAAAAAGCATCCGCTGATCCGAAGGGTCTCCTTCCTCCTCCCCCGTCCGTCCGGCTGCAAAACTCCCTGCCAACAAAGAGGCCTGCAAGCACACCGGCTGCAGGCCTTAAGGGTTATATTATTAAAAAGGGGGGTCAAGGTCTAGTATAGGCCCTTTACGTTACAGGTGCGTGTTGGCCATATTTCATTTGTATGACAAACCATTAACGCTTCGAAACAAAAAGGCACCCGGCTCTTAAGCTTCCTGCCGCTCGAACAGGCTTTCCGGAACGCCGGCCAGGAACGGGGACGGCTCCGCGGTGTAATACAGATGCAGGCGGTGAAGCGCGCGGGTGCACGCCGTGTACAGGAGCTTGCGCTCCCGTTCCCGGCCGTAACGGAGGCTCCCCGCCTCGTAGACGACGACCGCGTCGAACTCGAGGCCCTTCGCCAGGTACACCGGCAGCACGACGGTTCCCGTGACGAACGTTTCCGTCTCCCGCGTGATCAGCACCGCGTCCGTCTCGCCCCGCTTCTGCAGGGCGGCGAAGGCCTGCTCGCTCTCCTCGGCCGTGTGGCAGAGAACGGCGACCGACGCCCCTTCCGCCCGCAGGGAGCGGACATCCGCAGCGACCGCATCGGCGAGCGCCGACTCGTCCTGCGCGCGGATCAAGCGCGGCAGCTCCCCGTCCCGGCTGAACGCCTCCACCGGCTGCCCTTCGCCCAGCAGGGCCTTCGTGAAGTCGACGATCTGCCGGGTCGAGCGGTAGCTCTTGAACAGGCGGACGGTCTTCGCCTCGTCTCCCCCGAGCAGCTCCCGGATTCCTTCATAGCCTTGCAGCCCTGCCTCTCCCTGGATGCCCTGGTTCAGGTCGCCAAGAAGCGTGAAGCCCGCCTTTGGAAACAGCGCGCGGATATACGCGTACTGGAAGGGCGAGTAGTCCTGGGCTTCGTCGATCAGAACGTGGCGCATCTCGCGGTACTTCTGCATCCCCTCCACCTCAGCCTGGAGATAGACGTAAGGCGTGGCGTCCTCATACGGCATCTCCCCGCGCTCGAGGGCTTCCAGCGTGTACCGGCAGATCCCCTCCCATTCGGGAGGAAGCGATCCGCCGAACTTCGCCGCTTCCCGCTCACCCTCGGCCGGCGCTCCCGATCCGGCAGATTCACCCGCAGACGCCGGCGCCCCTGCCACGCCAGCCTCAGCCCCAGGCTCCTCCGCCAGCAGGCGCTGAATCAGCCCGCGATCCGTGAAGAGCCGCTTGTACAGCCCAAGCGCGTCGGCGAATTCGAGCCGGTCCGCCATCTCCACCAGAGGGGTGAACGCCCGGCGGGCTTTGCGCCGGCTCTCCGCCTTCATCTCGGGCTCCGTGCCGAGGTAGCGGGGGTTGGCGTACATTTTGCGGTAAACGGCCTTGGCATACGCCTCTTCCTTCTCCTCCAGCTCGTCCAGCAGCCACCGGCGCATCTTCTCGATCCGGTATTCGATGGACATCCTCGGCTCGAATCCGTAGAACCTTTCCACCAGCCTTTCGGCCGGGATAACCGGTTTGTCCCGGATGGATAGGGTCTTAAACAGCATCCCCTCCTGCTTAAGCAGGGTCAGGTAGCGCCGGATGAGCCCGAAGAAGTCCGTCGAGGCCTTGTAAGCCATGCCGGCCGTGCGGGCCCGCCAGACTTCATTCTCCTCCGAGCCGAGCACAAGCTCCATACGCTCATACGGGTTCTCCAGCTTCCACTCGAACCCGAGCGTGTACGCCAGATAATCCTGGAACGTCGTCTGGCGCATGTTCGCCTCGCCCAGCTCCGGCAGAACGGTGGAGATGTAATCGTTGAACAGACGGTTCGGCGAGAAGAGGAGAATGTTCTCCGAGCTCATCACGTTCCGGTACTTATACAGCAGGTAGGCGACCCGCTGAAGAGCAACGGACGTCTTGCCGCTGCCCGCAGCGCCCTGAACGATCAGAATGCGGTGCCGGTCCGTACGGATGATCTCGTTCTGCTCCTTCTGGATCGTCGTGACGATGCTCTTCATCTTGTCGTCGGCGCTTTGTCCCAGCATCTCACGCAGCACATCGTCCCCGATCGGCAGGCCGGTGTCGAACATCTGCCGCAGCTCTCCGTGCCGGATCACGTACTGCCGCTTCAGCGTGAGCTCCCCTTGGACCGGCCCTACGGGCGTTTCATATTCCGCCGGGCCGGGCGGGTAATCGTAGAACATACCGGAGATCGGAGCGCGCCAATCGTAAATGTAGATTTCACCGCTCTCCTCGTCGGTAAGCGACTGGATGCCGACATATACCGCTTCGGAAGCTCCGCCGCGTTCGGTGAAGTCGATCCGTCCGAAATACGGCGAGCCTTGCAGCTTCTCCAGCCGGCGGAGCGTCTGGAAGGCATGCCGGTAGGCAATCTCCTGCTGCCGCTGCACGTTCGCCTGCTGGGTAATGCTCGCCGCCGTCTCGATTTCCTCGTCCTCGTTCTCGACGTTGACGGTGATGTCGTCCCAGAAGTTCCGGCGGCCGCTTACGACCGTTTCCCTCCGGTCACGGACGATATCCTCCAGCCCTTCGAGCTGCTTCCCGATCTGGCCGGCCACCTCCTTAAGCCGTTCCCTCTCGATAGTCCAATCCTTAGGCTCTATGCTCATACGAACCCCTCCCTTTCCGAAATAAAAAAGGATAATCCTCTTCGCCCTTCCTGCCGAAAGCCGGTCTTAATCCCTTATAGTCTATCCAAGGAGAATCGCTTTTCCTCCGCGGGTTAGTAGACCCGGTGAATGATTTCCTCGAACTCCGGCTCCTCCATATGCACGTCATCGATCTCTCCCCACAGGCCGAGCGTCCGGAGCACATCCATCGCCTTCTGCTCCTGCCGGTTGCACTCGATCGTAACCGCGGCCTCCGAACGCTCCCGGATCGTGAACGGGGCGCCGGGCTCTTCCGGGATGTCCACCGGCCCGCGGTAGGTCACCTTGATGACCGTAGGCAGGCCGATGCGCTCCCGGAGCCTCGGGATGGACCCGTCATAGCCGATCCGGCCGTGGTTGATGACGATCACCCGGGAGCACAGCTGCTCGATGTCGTCCATGTCGTGCGTGGTAAGCAGAATCGTCTTGCCGAACTCCCGGTTAAGCGTCTGCAGAAAGCCCCGGATGTTCTTCTTCGCCGTGACGTCGAGGCCGATCGTCGGCTCGTCGAGGAACAGGATATCCGGGTCGTGCAGCATCGCCGCGGCGAGATCGGCGCGCATCCGCTGCCCGAGGGAGAGCTTGCGCACCGGCGTCTCGAGAAATTCATCCAGCCCGAGCAGCTCCCGGAGACCGCCAAGCCTTTCTTCCTTCGCCTTCCCGCCGATCTTGTACATCTCGGCCAGAATATCGAAGGAATCCTTCACCGGCAGGTCCCACCACAGCTGGCAGCGCTGGCCGAACACGACGCCCAGCTTGGCGACCACCCGTTTACGGTCCTCGTGCGGGCTGATCCCGCCGATCCGCACCTTACCGGAGGTCGGGTGCAGGATGCCGGTGAGCATTTTGATCGTGGTTGATTTCCCGGCCCCGTTCGGCCCGATATACCCCACGAATTCCCCCGGCGGAATGGTGAAGCTGATGCCCTGCACCGCTTCCTTCTCCCGGTACTCCCGGGAGAAGAAGCTCCGGAGGCCGGCGAAGCGGCCGGTGTGCACGACGGGGGTCCGGAACGTTTTGCGGATATTCTCTACTTCTATCATGAACCTTCTCCTCTCTCTTCCGGTAATCCTGCCTGCTCCTGCTCCTCGTCCTTACGATCCCGTGCTTTGGTACCGGGACAGCCCGAGGCTCCATAAACGACGGCTTAAGAAATAACACAGCCCCGCTGCGCCGGCGGTGGCGGCCAGAATCCAGGGGCCGAGCTCTCCCCTCAGAACATAGAGAGCGGGAATATAGTTGGCGAACCCGACGGGAACGACGGAGAGCAGCATGAATTTCAGCCAGCCCGGGTACAGCGTAAGCGGGTATTGGCACGCATTCCGCGAGGCGTCCTCGGTGAAGGTCTGAAGCTCGCTGATCCGTGTGATCCAGAAGCCGACGGAGGCCGTGGCGAGTCCGATCGAGAACAGAATGACGGAGCCCATGACAATGATTAACAGCGTTAACGGAAGGGAAGCCCAGCCGAGCTGGCCCTCGAGCATCAGGTGCCGCAGGCAGACGGCCAGAATAAAGCCCCCCTGCAGAAGCTCCCCCAGCATGATGCGGAAATTTTGCGACATGAGGGCGAGCAGAATCGGGACCGGACGGATCAGAAGCCGGTCGAGGTCTCCGGTGACGAGGTATTTTTCCAGATGGTGAACGTCGCTCGCGAGCGTCCGGTACACCGTTTTGGACAGGGTCAGCACAGCGTACAGATACCCCACCTCATACACGCTCCAGCCTTGGATATCCCCGAACTTCACCAGAACGACCGCAACCATAAGAAATTCAACGGCATTAATAACCGCCGCCATTAAGGAGGTGAAGAAGAAATTGAACCGGTACTGCATCCGGCTCTTTACGCTCGCCCTGACGAGAAGGGCATACATCCGAAGCACGCTCATCCTCCCTGCACCTCCAGCTTCCGCCGGACTATACGCGTGGCCCCGATGCACAGGACCGTAAACAGCAGACACCACACGACGGAGCCCGTTAACACCGTAAACGATTCAAGCTCCAAATAGATTCGCGTTGAGTGATAGAGCAGATAAGGATAAGGCGACCAGACGCTGATCGCGTGGAGCCAGCCCGGCAGCCATTCGAGCGGAATGAAGAAGCCCGACAGCAGCATGGAAAAGGAATAGTTCAGCCAATAAAACCACGTGGACTCCGTCGTCCAAAGCGAGGTGACCCCAATTAAGTAGTTGATGCAGATGCTTATGTAGGCGGCAAAAAGGAGCGCGGCAGCCGTGGCCGCGTACGTCGACAGTTGGCTGGGAACCTGAAGCTGAAACACGAAGAAGTAGAGGAAGTAAATCGGAAGAAACTTGTACACGAACTGGTAAGCGATCTGCCCCCATTCCCGGCTCATCAGCTGGTAGAACAAGGGAACGGGACGCATAAGCTCGAGCGAGATCTGCCCGGTCCGCACGGACTCGGGAATCCCCAGGCCGTTGTTCAGAAAGAGGGCCACCCACAGGCTGACCTGGTTAAAAGCGATGTAGCTTACCATGCCCTTCAGGCCGTACTCCCCGAGCGAGCGGCCCTCCCCGAGGCCCATCCAGATCGAGATGTATACCACGCCGAAGATGGCGCTGGCCAGATTATGGACCAGGTGCGAGCCGCGGTATTGCAGGTTCCGCCGGTACGCTTTTTTGGCAAGGACGGCAAAAAGCATTCAACACCTCCGGGTACGCAGGCGGGAGACGGCAGCCGCGCGTCAACGCCTTGCATGAAAATAGAAAGCGGTAGACAGCCGCAGAGAAACGGAATCCCATCTTACCAAAATTTCGGAGCGGGATGCAATAGTTTTTTTGACCGGGATGTTCGGCTGTTAAAAAGAGCTTGCGGAACAACATTCCGTTAATCCGCAAGCCCTAAAAAGCAAAAGGCAGCGGGAGATTCCCGCTGCCGTGACTATCCTGTTCGGCCTTCCGGCCCTTCCGTTGCTCTTCCGCTCCTCCGAGGGTGCCGGCCTTCGCCCGCTTAAGGAGCTGTCTAACCCTCCGGCCGCTTGTTGGCGTACAGGAGGAGCATTCTCTCCATACCGCGCATGAGCACCTGGTACTGCTCGTCCTCCCCGCTGCCGATGAACTGCAGGGCGATGCCGTCCCGGAGCGCCCAGAAGAGGGACGCGGCTTCGCCGCTGTCCAGGTCCGGCCTGAACTCTCCGGAGCGGATGCCCTCCTCGATCACCTCGCGGATGAAGGCGACAGCGGTCTCTTCATGGCGGAGCATCACCTGGCGGAGCTCCTCCCGGCGGGAGGCCTGCAGCGAGAACTCGAGGTAGAAGGCGAGGAGGGGCCGGAGCTCCTGCAGGGCCTGGCGCTGAAAGCGACGCATGATCAGGCTGAGCTTGCCGGCGGCATCCGGAATCGTGTCGTACCGCTCCCCTTTCACCCCGACAATGAGCCGCTCCATCCGCTCCTCCATCAGGGCCGTGAACATCTCTTCCTTGCTGGCAAAATAATTGTACAAGGCGCCCTTGCTGATCCCGAGCCTCCGGACGATGTCGTCGACCGTGGTGGCCGGGTAGCCTTTGTCGGCAAAGCACTGCAGGGCCCCCTCCAGGATGGCGGCCCGCCGCTCTTCCTTGTAGGCGTCGCTTACCTTAGGTGACATGCCCGTTTCTCCTTTCTCCCCGAAAGGGAAAGCCTACTGTCTTCCTTAAATCTTCCCCCTAGGTCCTTCCAAAAACAAGGCACCGGTGGAAGCCCAGCCAGTGCCTTGCTCGATCAGGAACGGCCCGATCCAACGGGCCTCCTTTTCTCTATTTCAGGTTCTCGGGGTTCAAGCCCTCCAGCTCCGGAATGACGAAGCGGCCGTCCTTACGGATGAGCACGTCATCGAACCAGATCTCGCCGCCGCCGTATTCCGGGCGCTGGATGCAGACCATATCCCAGTGAATCGCGGAGGAATTGCCGTTATCCGCTACCTTGTAGGCCTGGCCCGGGGTAAAGTGGAAGCTGCCGTCAATCTTCTCGTCAAACAGCGTATCTTTCATCGGCTTCTGGATGTAAGGATGGAAACCGAGCGAGAACTCACCGATATAGCGGGCGCCCTCATCCGTATCGAATACCTTGTTGATCTGCTCCGTGTCGTTAGCCGTGGCCTTGACGATCTTGCCGTCCTTGAACTCCAGGGAGACATTCTCGAACGTGAAGCCCTGATAAACGCTGGGCGTGTTGTAGGTCAGTTTTCCGTTGACGGAATCGCGGACAGGGGCCGTGTACACCTCGCCGTCCGGAATGTTGCGCTTGCCTTCGCATTTGATGGCCCCAATTCCTTTGATCGAGAAGTTCAGGTCGGTGCCCGGGCCGACGATGCGGACTTTGTCCGTCCGGTCCATGAGCTCCTTCAACGGATCCATGGCGCGGGACATTTTCTCATAGTCCAGGGTGCAGACGTCAAAGTAGAAGTCCTCAAAGGCTTCCGTGCTCGTGTTCGCGAGCTGGGCCATGGACGGGCTCGGGTAGCGCAGCACGACCCATTTGGTCTGGTTGACACGGGTGGTGCTGTGCACGCGGTGGCTGTACAGCGACTGGTACAGCTTCATTTTGTCGGCGGGCACGTCGGACATCTCCGAGACGTTCTCTCCTCCGCGTACGCCGATGTATACGTTCATCCGATCCATCTGATAGTGATCGAATTCCGCCCAGGTGCGGATCTGCTCCTCGGTAGAATTCATCAG
Source organism: Paenibacillus aurantius (assembly GCF_032268605.1). Classification (NCBI taxonomy): domain Bacteria; kingdom Bacillati; phylum Bacillota; class Bacilli; order Caryophanales; family Paenibacillaceae; genus Paenibacillus; species Paenibacillus aurantius. The sequence continues at coordinate 458,147 of NZ_CP130318.1, read as the reverse complement.
CATCGCCCGGATGACCGAATGGTCACGCAGGTTGACGAACGGGTGGCCGCCCGCCTGGTGAACGGCTTTCACGAGTTCCTTGACAAGCGCGGCATCAATGCCGAACGCTTCGATAAGCACGTTCTCGCCCTTCTGCACCTCGGTGGAATAATTGACGAGCACGTCCGCCAGCTTGGTCAGTCGGTTATCCGTCATGGTCACACGTCCTTTTTATTAGTTGTTGGAATTAAGGAATGGGAAATAAAACGACCAGTCGGTCTGTTTATAGTGTCGCATAAAACGCCGGGCTTTTCAATCCTTCCGTTCGGCTCCCAGCGGGGTTAATCCTTTGGGAGGCGGGCCTATGGGGAGCCGGCCCCGGGTATGCGGGCAGCCCGAGACAGGGAAGGTGCCGGGATAGCGGTCCAAGGCTCGTTGGAGCCGGAAAACTACTGGGGCGGCTGGCGTCCGGGTCCCGGTAAGCTGCCGATATGGAGGTCCGAGCCCAACGGGAGCCGCGGAAGGACCGGGACGGCGGTCCGATGCCCGACGGAAGCCCGGAAGCTACCGGGACGGCGGTCCGATGCCCGGAGGGAGAAGCGGTTCGTTCTCTTCCGGCCCCGCCGTCTGCTCCTCTCCCCCGTAACTCACCCCGCCCGTATAGGCGTTGGAAGCATTCCATAGAAGGAATTCTTCAATTCCGTTATCCTTCAGGGCGCGGATCTGGTCCTCGATCTCCTTCTTGCCGTAGGCGATATGCCCGGGCACCCAGCCGGCGGTAAAATCTTGAAGCCAAGGCCTCACCACAGGCTTATCGGAGCCGAGGGGCCGAAGCTTCTTCAGCGTATCCCGGCTAGCCCCTTCGATCACCTGGTAAGGCGCGGCATCGGGAACCGCGGCCCCGTACCAGCCTTCCGAATAATGGCTCGGGTAAATCATCGGGGAAATGACATCCACCTGACGCGACAGGAGGCCGAAATCCTGTCCGATCCCTTCCGCCGCGGGAACGGAGGCCGCATAGCCGAAAATGTCCACCGACACCCGCACCCCGAGCGGATGAAGCTGCTCCCGGGCGTACTGGACGAAGCCCGTCACCGCCTGGGTGCGCGTACGGGAGTCCTTCGTGTAGTCGAGGGAACCGGCCCGGTTCTCAAAGCCTTCCGCAAACCGGACGTAATCGAACTGAATTTCTTTGAAGCCGAGCCGGGCGGCTTCCTTGGCGACGGCGACATTGTATTCCCATACCTGCCGGTCGTAGGGATTGACGAAGCTGTCTCCTCTGCCGTTCTGCCACAGGGTGCCGTCCGCGTTGCGGAAGGAAAACGCCGGATTTTTGCGGGCGAGCAGCGTATCCTTGAAGACGACGATACGGGCGATCGGATAGATGTTATGGTCCGCCAGCTTCCGCATCAAGCCCGGGAGGTCGGGGATAAGAAGGCGGGGGCTTCCCCACTTCCTCGCTTCCGCGCCGAGCGGATTAAAGGTAAGGAAGCCGTAATCGTTCTTCAGGTCGATCACGGCGGCGTTAAGCTCCGTCTCATCGAGGAGCCGGATGAGGCTGTCCATCTTGGAGCCTCCGGCGTTGGAGGCGGTGATGTAGATGCCCTTGACCCGGGGAGCGCCGGGCTGCGGGTCCGCTTTGCCGGAGGAAGGGGTGGCCGCGGCGGTGGGGCGAGCCGTGGCTGCAGCGGGCGGCCGGGGTGCCGCTGGTTGCTCGGGCGCGGTGCTCGGGGCTTCCGTCGGCGGAGCCTGCACTGCCGCGTCATCGCTGCCCGTACGGGCGGACGGACGCGGCGTTCCCGAAGCGCCGGAAGCTTCAGCCGACTGGCCGAGCGGGCCTGCCGCCTCGGAAGCGGGGCCGGATGGGCGAAGCGTTTCTGCCCCAGCGGGAGCGGCAGCTCCCGGCTCGAGGCGTGCCGCCGGCAGCGCAGCACCGGCACGTTCCGTCGGGTCCGGGCTTCCGCCTGCAGCGCCCTTCGCTCCTGCTACCGAGCCGGGACTTCCGCCCGCCCCGCTTTGCGCTCCCGCCGTCTGGCTTGCGCTTCCGCCCGCGGCCCCTGGCACTCCTGCCTCCAGGGAGGAGGGTAGGCGAACAGGCCGCTGCCCGAAACCGCCCGCCTGGAGCCAGACGGCCGTTACAGCGGCCGCACCTAATAGAAGCAGTCCAGCGGTTCTTTTGTTATGCGGCATGATCATGCCCTCCTCCTTGTGGAATAAGCCCTGCCCGTCAACCTTACTTTCCATTCTCCCTAGCTTGCCCATCTTTTGCTAAAGGATAACCGGACCGGTCGAGCCGGACTAAGCTTGGCCCCTGGGGTAGAGACAATGAAGAAACCCGCCCCCCGGATAGCCGGGAGACGGGTTTCGATATCGGTTCCAACCGTGCGTATGGTCTTAATAAAGAAGGTATAGCGCAGCCACAGGAAGGCTTGCGGTCAGCGGGCCGAAACGACGAGCCGTTCCGATTCCCTTTCGCTGCTGCTTTCGTTTTCTCTGTCCGGTTCCGGTTCCCTTTTTCCATCCCTCCGGCTCTTCCCAGACCTATCCACCGGGGCTTTCCCTTTGCCGTACGGAATCACCATCGGGGTGCCGAACAGCGGGTCGGGGATCACCTGGCAGTCGAGCTCGAACACCTGGCGGATCAGCTCGTCATCGACGACGAGGCTCGGGTCGCCCTCCGCCCAGATGCGTCCGTTCTTGATGGCCACCAGGTGGTGAGCATACCGGCAAGCCAGGTTGATGTCGTGAAGCACCATCACGATCGTCCGGTTCTCCTTCTCGTTCAGCTCCTGAAGCAGGTCGAGCACCTCGATCTGATGAGCGAGGTCAAGATAGGTCGTCGGCTCGTCGAGCAGGATGACCGGGGTCTCCTGGGCGAGCGTCATCGCGATCCACGCCCGCTGGCGCTGACCGCCCGACAAGGAATCCACCGCGCGCTCGGCGAGCACATCCATGCCTGTAAGCGTAAGGGCGCGGCGCACGGCCGACTCGTCGGCGTCCGACCACTGCTGAAGCCAGCTCTGGTACGGGTACCGTCCCTGCTTGACGAGCTGGAGCACGGTCAGCCCTTCAGGTGCGGTCGGCCCCTGGGGAAGAATCGACAGCCGGCGGGCCACCTCCTTCGTGGAGAGGGTGGCGATATCGCTGCCGTTCAGGACGATTTGTCCGCTTTGCGGCTTGAGCAGCCGGGCGAGCGACCGGAGCAGCGTCGATTTCCCGCAGCCGTTGCCGCCGATGAATACGGTGATCTCCCCCTGCGGGATCGTGACGTTCAGCTCTTGAAAGATGGCGGTGTCTCCGTAGCTTAAGTTCAATTGATGAGACCGGATGGCCGTCATGCGATTCTTTCCTTTCCCTGCTCCCTTATAAGGAGGTTAATATAGTCAGCGGGACTACTGCCCGCGGCTGCGGTAAACCAGATAGATGAAGAACGGCGCCCCGACGGCGGCCGTGAAAACCCCCGCGGGAATGTCTAGCGGGGAGAACAGCGTCCTCGCCCCCAGATCGGCTACAAGCAGAATAAGCGAGCCGAGGAGGGCGGAGACGGGCAGCACGCCGCCAAAGGCGGGGCCGACAAGCCGGCGGGCCATATGCGGCGCCATGAGGCCGATGAAGCCAACGGCGCCCCCGATGGCCACTCCCGCTCCGGCGAGCGATACGGCGAGCAGCAGCAGCACAAGACGCTGCCTCTGGACCCGCCCGCCTACGCTGCGGGCCACATCCTCGCCCAGCTCCTGAATGTTAACATGCCGCGCATAGAGGAGCGTGGCCGGCAGCAGCACAATCAGCCAGGGAAGGAGCGGAAGCACATGCTTCTGCCACGACACCCCGTAGATGCTGCCGGTCATGAACGTAAGCGACAGGTTCGCGAGAATGATCGGACCCGAGATCATAAGCATATACGACAGGGCGTTCGCCGCCTGGGTGAACGCGGTCCCGATGAGCACAAGACGCAGAGGCGTCACCCCGCCCCCTCTTCTCCAGGAGAAGCCGTAGACGAACACGGCGGCGGCGAACGCTCCCAGTACTGCACACAAGGGCAGCCAGTGGATGCCCAGAGAACCCGCGAGGAGAAAGAAATACAGAATCGCTCCCAGCGTGGCTCCTCCCGTCATCCCGAGCGAATCCGGAGAGGCGAGGGAGTTGCGGACCATGCCCTGCAGGACGGCGCCGGATACGGCCAGTGCCGCTCCGACGAGAACGGCGATGAGCGTCCGCGGCAGCCGGAGGCTCCGGACGATCGTCTCGCTCATGGGATCGCCGGTGCCGATTATGGCCTTCACAACCTTAACCGGAGACAGGAACACGCTTCCGGTTCCGGTGCTTAGGAGAAACACCGCCGCGGTAACAGCCAGGAGAACGGCTGTGACGGCGAGCGTTTTTTTACTGATAAGATAAGAATAGCTCTTGGTCCTTACGGTCCAATAGCGTGATTTCTTGGAAAAGTCCATCAGAGGCGCCCTCCTTTCCTCGCGATGTAAACGAAGAAGGGAACGCCGATCAGGGCCGTGGCCACGCCGACTGGAACTTCCTTCGGCATGATGAGGAAGCGGGCTCCAAGATCCGCCGCGACAAGCAGCAGAGCCCCCAGCAGGGCGCAGTACCGAACGATCCAGCGGTAGTCGGCACCGATGAGGAACCGGACGATATGCGGAATGATGATGCCGACGAAGACGATCGGACCCGCCACGGCGACCGAGCCGCCCGCGAGCAGAACGATCACGAGAGCGGCCATGCTTTTGATCAGCATGGTCCGTTGCCCGAGCCCCTTCGCCACGTCGTCCCCCATTGTCAGAATGTTGATATGCGGGGAGAGCACGAAGGAGCCGGCGAGTGCCCCCAGCATATACGGAAGCACGGCAAGGAGCATCTCCATCGTCCGGCCCGACACAGACCCCACGAGCCAGAACAGTACCTCGTCGAACGCTTTTCCGTTCGCCAGCAGTATGCCCTGGGTCAGAGACAGGAAGAAGGCAGATAAGGTGGACCCGGCAAGGGTGATCTTGATCGGCGTCATGCCGCCGCGCCCGGCGGAGCCGAGCCCGTAAACGGCAGCCGCACTTACGGCCGCCCCGGCAAAGGCCGTCCAGGTAAAGGTCGTCAGACCCGACAGGTCAAGAAAGGCAACCGAGAAGACAATGGCGAAGGCCGCCCCCGCATTTACGCCAAAAAGACTGGGCGAGGCAAGCGGGTTTCGCGTAACCGCCTGCATGAGGGCTCCGGCGACAGCCAGTGAGGCCCCCACGACGGCGGCGATGCATGCCCGCGGCACGCGGGTGGTTCGGATAATGATATGCTCGTTGGAGCCGTTGTACGCCGTATAGGCTTCCATAACCTGATGCAGGGAGTACGGCTTAATGCCGAGCGTGACGCTTCCAAGCATCGCCAGAATAAGCAATAGGGCAAACACCAGAAGGCCGGTATATTTGGCTGACGTACGATGACGGAGTGACCTGAGCATAAATGAACGAACCTGCTTCCTTCTTGTCTTCGGGAACGGCTTGGGTTAGGGCTTTCCCCTGCTTCCAAGGGAACAGCCCCATCAACCGGCTCAGCCTGTTAACGAGAACCAGCGCTGCCGGTCCGGCTATGTTTCATTTTAAAGAATAGCCCAAGGCGCGTCAATGACTTTGATAATCATTATCAATATATTTATTGACAAAGCGGCGAATCCCGCTTACTATATTGCTGTGAATGATAATCATTATCAATGATAAACCATATAGTCACTAGGAGGTCACCTGATTCATGCTTTCCCGCCGTCATCTGTCCCGCCGTTTCCGAGCTCTTCCCCTGCTGTCCGCCGTTGTATCCCTATCCGTTTGGTTAACGGCCTGCGGCTCGCCTGCCGCCGATTCCACTCCCTCTCCTTCCTCCCCCGCTGCTTCCGGAGCCCCGGCTGCCAGCGGCACCCATAAGGTGAAGCATGCCATGGGAGAGACCGAAGTGCCGAACAGCCCGCAGCGGGTTGTCATTCTGACGAACGAAGGCACGGAAGCCCTTCTCGCGCTTGGCGTCAAGCCCGTTGGAGCGGTTAATTCCTACGTCGGCAACCCGTACTACGACCACATCAAAGCCGAGATGGAAGGCGTCAAGCCTCTCGGAACCGAGTCCCAGCCGAACCTGGAGATGATCGCCGCGCTCAAGCCGGATCTCATTCTCGGCAACAAAATGCGCCAGGAGAAGATCTACACCCAGTTGAACGCCATCGCCCCTACCGTCTTCTCGGAAACGCTCCGCGGGGAATGGAAGAACAATTTCCGTCTCTATGCCGAAGCTTTGAACAAGAAGGACGCGGGAGAGAAGGTCATCGGGGACTTCGACAAGCGGATTGAGGACTTCAAGTCGAAGGCCGGCGACAAGCTGAAGGAGCAGGTATCGGTGGTCCGGTTCATGGCCGGCAAGACGAGGGTTTACCTGGAGGATTCTTTTACCGGCGTCATCTTCAAGCAGATCGGCATCGCCCGCAAGCCTAACAATTACAAGGATCCGTTCATGGAAGAGATCACGAAGGAACGCCTTCCCGAGGTGGACGCCCAGCGGCTGTTCTACTTCACCTACGAAACAGGCGATAACAAAGGGACCCAGCAGGAGAAGGATTGGCTGAACGATCCTCTGTGGAAGAACCTTAATGTCGTCAAAAGCGGCAAGGTATACCGGGTCAACGATACGATCTGGAACACGGCGGGCGGGGTTAAGGCCGCCAACCTGATGCTCGACGAGCTGTACAAGATTTACGAGGTAAAATAATGAAGCCGTTATGTAAGCCCACCAAAAATTAACGAAGCTAAAGGCCTTCCGGTCAACCGGAGGCCTTTTTGTTTTGCCTGCTCTTTGCCTGTCTCTTGCTTCTCCCCGCTCTGCCTCTTGCTTTCTCCCTGTTCTTGTCTTCCCCCTACCTGCTTCCTGCCTTGCCTTCTCGGCCCTCGTTTCCCTTTTTTCGCCTTCCGAAGGAAAAGGAGGAATTGGTTTCCCCTGCCCGGGGGAGGATAAGCGAAAGAACCCATTTCCCAAAAGGTGGCCCCTCATGACTCGTTTTCTCAGCAAAATCGTCGTTAACGGAATTCTCCTCGTGATCCTGCTGCGGTATCTGGCCGAGGCGGACCTGATCGCAGCCACCTTCACCGCGGTCGCGCTGTCCGTTATCGCTTATCTGGCCGGAGACCAGTTTGTTCTCCGGATGACGAACAATACCCTCGCCCTCGTCGCCGACGCCCTGCTTGCGTTAGCTTTCTTGTGGCTCGCGGCACGCTATTTTCAATGGCCTTACAGCTACGCCGAAATCCTGGTGACCGTTGTCATCCTGACGGCTGCCGAGGCACTTTATCACAAGCTTCTCCCCTCCTGGGACGATGGAAAGTCCAGTCTCCGTTAACGCGGCCGGGGCCGGAAGCATTCCTCTCCATTTCACAGTTGCGTGTTGTCCGGCCTCGGATAGTAGCCGGCATCGATCCTAAGGGGGAACCGTCATGACCCGAATCCGACCTCTCGGTCTATGCTTCATCTTCTTCTTGTCCGCCGGGCTCATGAATCACGTTCTGGTCATTCCGCTGCTGGCCGAAACCGGGGGCCGGGATGCCTGGCTGAGCATCCTGCTCGTTATGCCTCCAGGACTGCTCGGGCTTGCCCTGCTCTATTATCTGATCCAGAGGCTGTCCGGAAGCTCCCTGCCCCAGTGGACGAAGGCACGGTACGGGAGAGCGGCTTCTCTGCTGCTGACCGTTCCCCTGCTCCTTCAGCTTCTCCTGATTCTGTTCATGACGGTGAAGGATACCACCAATTGGACCGAAGCCACTTATCTGCCGCGCACCCCGGATCTGGTCGTGGCCCTGCTGTTCATGGGCTTGTGCTTCGCGGCCGCTCAATTCGGCATCGGCTCCATCGCCATCATGGCCTATTTGCTGCTTCCCTTTGTCGTCATTTTGGGCCATTTCGTTATGGGGGCCAATATCCGCTACAAGGATTATTCGTTTTTGCGCCCTTTTCTGGAGCATGGCATGGGACCCGTTTGGCACGGCATGCTGTACGCCTCCGGAGGGCTGGCCGAGATGGCCGTCCTTCTTCTGGTCAACCACCGGCTGAGCAAGCCCTTCAAGCTGTGGGGCCTGCTGCTTGCCGGAACTCTGGTCACTTCCCTCTCCATCGGGCCGCTTATCGGAGGCTATGCGGAATTCGGGCCGGCCGAAATGATGAAGCAGCGCTACCCTTCGTACGCTCAGTGGAGACTGGTCTCTGTCGGCAAATACATCGAACATTTGGATTTCTTCGCCATCTACCAATGGCTTTCCGGGGCGTTCGTCCGGGTGTCCTTTGCCATGTTCGTGATCGCGGACGTCACGGGGCTGAAGGGCCGGAAGCGCTCCTTCGTGCTGCTCCTTCTCTCTCTGCTGCTTGTCCTGGCCGTTCTGCTTCCGATCAGCGACCACCGGTTTCTCACGATGGTCAAGGAAATCTTCATTCCTTACACCGTTGGATCGGCCATTCTAGTCCTATTAGCGGCTGCCGGTCTGGTTTTCCTGGCCAGCCGCAGAAAGAAGGCGAACGCGAATGAATAACCGTGCCGAAACGGCCTCCATCGGGGGGCTGACGGAAGAAACGCTGCTGGAGGAATTCGCCCCTTGCGGAGACGTGCTGTCCCAAACGATTCTCGTCGAGACGGGCGGGCAAATCCGCAGGCTGCTTCTGCTGTATGCGGAGGGGTTGACGGACCGCAAGCTGTTTACCGAAACGGTTCTCCCGGCTCTCGATAAGCTGCTGGCCGATCCGGACCTGCCTGCCGATTCCTGGGGGGAACGCTCCCCGCTCCCCTTGTCTCTTCTCGATGGAAAGGAGAACCTGCAGAAGGCGGCGGACCGCCTGTTCAGCGGCAGCATTCTTCTGTATAACGGGATGGCCAAGCTTCTCTATTCCCTGGATATCGCCAGTCTCCCCGGACGTCAGCCTGAGGAATCGAGCATGGAGGTTTCGGTTAAAGGCGCCCGGGACGGGTTTGTAGAGGAGCTCTCCGTGAATGTGGCCCTCGTCCGCAAACGGATCCGCACATCCTCTCTCGCCGTCGAATCGTTCGTGGTCGGCCGGCGCAGCCGGACGAAGGTCTCCGTCCTGTATGTGACCGATGTGGCCCGCCGGGAGATGATCCAGGACGTCCGGGACCGTCTCCGCCGCCTTGAGATCGACGCCCTGCTGAGCGCCGGGCACCTCGAGGAGCTCCTGTCGGACAACCCCCGTTCCTTCTTCCCGCTCACCGATTACATCGGCCGTCCCGACCATGTGGTGGAATGCCTTATGAAAGGCCGGGCGGTTATCCTTCTGGATGGAGCGCCGAACGCCATCATCGTACCGGCCAACCTGCTCCTCCTGCTGAAATCCCCCGAGGATTCCAGCCTTCCGTACTACTACGTTTCGCTCGAGCGCTTCATCCGCCTGCTCGGCTTGTTCGTGGCTTTGTTCCTGCCCGGCTTCTGGGTGGCCCTGACCGCCTTCAACATGGATCAGCTGCCGTTCCCGCTTCTGGCCACCATCATCAATTCAAGGATCGGGCTTCCTCTCAGCGCTCCTTTGGAAGCGTTCCTTATGATTTTCCTGTTCGAGGTGTTTCGCGAGGCCGGCGTCCGTCTTCCGAAGCCCGTCGGGCAAACCATTGCCGTGGTAGGCGGTTTGATCGTGGGGGACGCGGCCATACGGGCCGGGTTCACCTCTCCGACCATGCTGGTCATTACCGCCTTTACCGCCGTGGCCAATTTCACGCTTGTCAACCAAGGCTTAGCAGGAGCCGTCACCATTATCCGCCTGATCGTCCTCCTGATCTGCTCGGCCTTCGGCATGTACGGCTTCTTCCTTTCCCTGTTTGCGCTCCTGCTCTATTTGTCCACCCTCTCGTCCTTTGGAATGCCTTATCTTTCCCCGTTATCCCCGCCTTATGGGAAGGACATTCTGGCCTCCGCCTTCCGGCTCCCGCCCTACCTAAGCCGAAGACGGGCCTCCAGCCTCGCCGGCCGCGATACCGTTCAACAGGGAGATTCCGATGAAAGCAAGTAAACGGCTGTTTCTGCTGCTAAGCTCCCTCTGTCTCCTGCTTCTAACCGGGTGCTGGGACGAGACCCATCCCCAGGATGTTGTTTATGTGACTGCTCTCGGTATCGATTACGACGGGAAGGCGTTCCGGATCTTTACCCAGGTGATGGACTTCTCCTCCGTGGCCAAAATGGGTGAGGGCGGCAAGCCGAATCAGGAGGTCCCCGCCTGGATCGGGACAGCCCAAGGGGAGTCCGTTCAGCAGGCGCTTAACAACCTGGAGCTGTCGACCCAGCAGGTGACTTCCCTGGAGCATTTAATGACGGTCATCTGCACGGACAAGGCACTGCCGAGACTCGATTCTATACTCGATGCGATCAACAGGATCCGCGCCGTCCGTTACACGACATGGGTGTACGCGACTCGTATTCCAATAGAGAAGCTGCTGACCGTCAAAGGATTCTTCAACCTTTCCCCACTGTCGACCCTGCTGTACCAGCCCGAAGAAAGCTACCGGCAGAGCTCCTTCATCCCGCCCCGGGAAATGATGCGGTTCGTTTCCCGGTACCGGGAACCGGCAGGTAGCGCTTACCTTCCCTCCATCACCCTAACCCGTTCCCACTGGAGGAAACAGGATAAGAAGGAGACGGTGTATACGCTCGACGGTGCTTATTTCCTGCAGCACGGGAAGCCGGCCGGTTATTTCTCGAGAAACGAGCTTCGCGGCTTCCGATGGCTGACCCCCGAATTCAAGAGCTCTCCGCTTCACCTGAAGAAGGAGAACCACCGGCTGGCCGAGATGATGATTACAGGCATGAAAGCCCAGTACAAGGTGGAGGTCAGCGGCGGCAAGCCGCGCTATTCCCTTTATCTAAAGGCCACGGGAAGGGTCGATGAGATCGATCCCGGGGTTTCGGAGCAGGACGTGGTGGAAGAAGTCCGTTCGCAAATCGTCTCCCAGATCCGGGACACGTACCGAATAGGAGCCGAGCGGGGAGTGGATGTGCTTAACCTCGAGGAGAAGCTGTACCGCTCCAATAACAAGCTGTGGAAGCAGGTAACCTCGTCCGGTCCGTATTCCCCTAAGGCCGAAGAGCTGGGGGAGATCCGGGTCGATGTCCATATCCTTCACTATGGACGGTTTAAGCTCGTTCCCTGAAGCCGCTGTGCTTTCTCTTCCCTCCTGACCAGATAGGCTTGAACATTTCCGCGGATTGTAAGATAATAAAGCTTCACAAACGGAAACTGGAGGAAATAGCAGTGGAATCGGCAACAACCGCAACGGAACCGAAGCAAGAGATTCAACAGATTCAAATCTGGAAATGCAAGGACGCGGAATGCAAGGCGTGGATTCGCGAGGAATTCGTGACGGAGTCCAACCCGGCTTGTCCTATGTGCAAGGGAGCCATGATCCGCAGCTACAAACACCTGCCGGTTGTGGCGAAGAAGGGCAAGAAGAAATTTATCGTGGGACGGATCCGTTCCTAGTGCGCATACGGAGGCTTTTCTCGCCAACAACGTTACCGGATAAGGCACTAAACAGGCCGGCTTCCGGCCGAATTTCTGCCGACTGCAGAAAGCTGGAACGCTCAGCCTGAACATAAAGAGGCCGATTGGGGGGTCTCTATTCATAAGGGCGTTAGGAAGCGCCCGTGTCCGCGAGCCTATGCTCATCCGGACCTTTCTTGTAGGGACCGCCAGGAGGCGGTCTTTTTCTTTTTCCGTGGCATGCGAAGCGAGACCCTGGTTTTCGGAGCAAAACTCCCTCCTCCGGCATCTTGCCAAATAACGATTCTTGTTCCATACTTGTATTTATCCTGTTTCTTAGAACATTCTCCCTTTATACACCCATCTTAAGGAGGTTTCCATGCGCAGAGAAAACGAATTTCTTCATACGCAATTAACCGGACGCCTCCGTGAGCAGATTGTAACCGGCTTTATCAAACCGGGGGAATTCCTGCTCTCCGAGAACGAGCTCTGCAAGTTTTACGGGCTCAGCCGTTCCTCCGTCCGCAAATCCCTGGAGCAGCTCGTGAACGAGGGCTTGATCGTCAAGCTGGCCGGCAAAGGAGCGCTCGTTCCTCCCGATCTGCAAATCGACAACACCATGCGCAAGGTGCTTCATATTGTCATGCCGGCCCCTTCCCACTTTGCCAACCTCGGCTTTTCCGTCATTCTGGATGCTTTCCGGCGGGATCATCCCCTGGTTGACATCAAGATGCTGACCTTGCCGGCACCGGGGTATTGGGATAGCCTTAGGATCAGCCGGGAAATGGGGCTTCAGCCCGACGTCATTCTGGTCACGGATACGCAGTATTCCGAGCTCGTGAACCCCGATGCTTACGAGGATTTGGATTCCTTATGTCCGGCCGAATCCGCCGATCTGTATCCCAAGGTTCTGGGGGCTTTCCGCGACGGAGAACGGATTAAAGCCCTTCCCGTCACTTTCTCGACAGTTTTCCTTGCCTATAACCCATCGCTTTTCGCGGCCAACGGAATCCCGGTACCTAACGTGCAGTGGACTCTGGACGAGTTCAAGCAGGCGGCCCTCAGCCTGACCCGGGATACGAATGGAGACGGCATTCTCGACCGCTACGGCTTCTCCCTTTCCTCCCACATGAGCCGCTGGCCTGTGTTTGCCCTGCAGAACGGCTTTAAGCCCGACGGCCGGGAGTCCAACCGCGAGACGATTCTCCGGACGTTTACTTTCTTTCATGACATTCTGTACCACTCCCGGTGCGCCGTTTTCCAGCCCGGCTCCCCCAATCGGCTCACCTCCAATCCTTTTGTGAAGGGAAAATCGGGGATGGCGCTGACGACCACCTTCGAGATGGCCTCCTGGCAGGAGCTCGACTTCAAGCCGGCCGTCGGTCCGCTTCCGCTCGGCGACGTGGACGCCACCCTGCTCCTCGCCAATGCGCTGATGATCCCTTCGGACAGCAGCGAGCCGGGGCTCGCGGAGGCCCTGCTGCGGACGGCCATCCGCCCCGATGTGCAGGACCGGATCTGCCGGAGCACGCCGTTCCTCTCGGTGCTCCGGAGCATTAACGAAGAAGCCCGCTCCCACGCCTTCCTGCGTAATCTTAATATTCTGGACCCGGCGATGGAGAACAACCTGTTCCTGAACGAGCTAATCGGGGATCCGGACGCTTGGCAGGGCATTCAGGAGCAGATCGAGCTGTTCATGCACGGGCTGGAATCCGCTGAAGAGATCGCCAACCTGTGGAGGCGGGAAGGGGCAAGCGCCAAAGCCCTGTAGGCGAGTTGTCGCTTAACCGCGCGGCCACTCCCGGGTGCGGTGGTGTTCCGTGTCATAGGAAGACCGCTTCCCTGCTCAAAAAGGCTGTTTGGTCTCCGCTTGAGGCGGATGAACCAAACAGCCTTTTTCCCGGACGATAGGGGGAACTCCTTGAGCATCTCCGTCTGCCCTATGCGCCTACGCAGCCTTCCCGGCCGAAGCCGGCAGACTCCCGGCTACAGCTTCTTGATGCGTCCCTTGAACCGGTCGATGAACCGGGCATTCGATTCATCCCCGCCGGTGGCGTTGCCGCTCATCCAAATCGGCGGCGTTACGCCTTCCCGGACAAGCAGATCTACCGTTTCGGCCACAAGCGCGTTCAGCAGGAAAGAGTTCGCAAAGGTGGACATCGCGGCCACCCGCTGCTCGAGCCCTTCGATATCCACAACCGCGTCCCCTACCTCCACCTTGCAGTCAAGGACCACGTCGGCCAGCTCATACAAGTTGCGCTTGGACGGATGCCGGGCCGGATGCTCCGCCGGGGTCGCCTGGGCATGGCGGACAGAGGTTACGGCGATCACCGTAACCCCCCGGCGCTTGGCTTCCAGGGCGGCATCGATCACGGCCGAGTTGATTCCATAAGCATTGATAAGGATGAGGAGGTCGCCCTCCCCCAGCCCGTAATCGTCCATCACGATCAGGCCGTAGCCCGGGGTACGCTCCATGGCCATGGAACGCAGGGCCCCTCCGCTGATCAGTGTCCCTTCATCCAGCATGGCGCTGATGTGCATCAACCCGCCGGCCCGGAAAAAGATCTCCTGTGCCCCCAGGTTGGAATGTCCGCCAGGGCCGTAGGTGTACACAATGCGGTCCTGCTTGACATGGTCGGCTACCAGACGGGCCGCCCGGCGGACGGCTTCGGTTTCCTCCGCCTGAAGGCTTTGAAGGTGGGTGATGATTTTGGACAAATACTGCTCGGTCACCGTTGTCATAGAATCCTCCAGAGTTTTGTTATACGTATCATACCTGTATTTAATAGCGTAAGGTGTACCCGGAAATGGTAGCGCGGCCTTGTTCGGCCGGTTCCTCGTTCCGATCACCCTTTGGCGGGAAGCTAGTGCCTTATCCCCTCCCTAACCAGTTACCGGATAGGGCACTACGCCGTCCGGTCGTTCTCCGCCGGTTCCCCCGGGCTCTCCGGCTTCCCCCGCATCTCCGCAATAAGGGTCGTGATTTGCCCGTATAGGATCGCCTCTACGGACGGATGAAACGGAGAAGGCATCCCGAAATACACGCCCGACCGGTCGGCTTCATAGCCCCCTTCTGCGAGCTGAGCCGCCGTTGGCACATACCCGATCATTCCATTGCTGTAGGGAAGCGGGAGCACCGTGCCCCGGAAGCGTTCCTTGATCAGACGGCCATACTCTCCCACGACTTCCGCATTCATGGAGGCGAGCATCAAGCCTTCCGCGATCTCCAGGACGCTCACGTGCATGGGGGCGGTACGGCCGGACGGCGATCGTCCCGACGCCAGCAGCCGGCTCCATTCCGCTTGCGGCCCTTCTTCCTGCTCCGCCTTGGCCAGTTCCTCCGCATCCGGATACCGTTCATAAGGAAGGGGAATCGTCACCCGGCGGGCTTCCAGGGAAGCAGGCTCCAGCCGCTCCATTGGCCCTTCGAGCACCCGCTGCACCTCTTCGGCGAGCGCCGTTCCCAGCTGCTTCACTTCCGCAGGCCCTCCGCGGTAAAAGTGGCCTTCCCGGAATAAGGCCGGCCGGACATCGCCGCAGCAGCCCTGAAGGAAGGAAGCGGGCACGCCTCCCCAAGCTTCCTCCAGCTGTTCCATGGCGGCGCCGGAGAAATCGGAGGAGACGGCATTGTCGGCGGTTGTTGTCGGATGACAGGCATAATGGAACCAGATTCCCTTGGTCCCTCCGCTCCCGGTCACAAAACGGATGACGGTGACTTCCGGGTCGGTGGGGCCGTCCGGGTTGGGGGCCATTTCCATTACCCCGTTGATGAATTTCCTCCGGTTAATGCCGATCCGGCATTCTCCCCGTCCTCTCTCGAGCGAGACCGCTTCCTTGGAGCGGCCGGCCCTCTCGATTCCTTCCTGGATCTGCCCTTCCAGAAAAGCAAGGTAAGCCGGGTCGGCCTTGCCGAGCCACGGGTGCAGGCAGTCACTGGTTTGGGGACCTCCGTGGGTATGGGAAGCATGCAGAATGACGGCCGCTTCCGGAATGTCCCACCTCTCGGCTATGGCACGGATCAGTCCCGGAGCCACCTCCTGTCCGAACCAGATCAAGTCGGCCTGAACGAGAACGGCCCGGCGCAGGGGCGTCTGCTCCGCCGTCTCCCATAACCAGATTCTGGCGTACAGACGCTGATCGACCCGCTCGTAAGAACCCGACCTTCCGGCAAATCCGGCTAGAGGAACCGGCATAGGGGGAGTAATCTCCATTCTTGCCGTTCCAAGAAGCAGCTTACGATTCATATGTTCTCGTCTCCCATATCGATTTCCTTATTCTGCGCGGAGGATTCGTAGATCGCCTCGACCAGCCGCACCGCCCGCCAGCCGTCCTCTCCCGTTACAAGGGGAGGACGACCGCTGTCTAGCGCGTCCAGCACATCCAGAAGCTGAAGCCGGTGGTACCGGTCGGGAATGCTGCGGGGATCGGATACGCCTCCCCCCGTTTCTTCCGGTCCTGCCGGCTCCGGCCAGCCGGGCACGGCCCAATGGTGGATCCCGCTTCCTGCCAGCTTGATCGTGCCCTTCTCTCCGTAGAAATGGAGATAAGGCGGGAACCCCGGCTGAATGGAGGTCGAGGCCATGACGGTCCCGAACGTCCCGCTGCGGAAGGTTAGCAGGGCAAGACCGAGATCCTCGGCCTCCATGCGGTGGGCTTGGGTGGCCGTTCGGCCGGTTACCTTCGCCACTCCGCCTGCCAGCCACAGCATCAGGTCGAGTGAATGAATGGCCTGATTCATCAGCACTCCGCCGTCCTCGCGGATGGTGCCGCGCCAATCGGCCGAATCGTAATATTCCTGCGTGCGGTAGTAAGGGCAGCCTACCTCCACCAGCAGGAGGCGGCCCAAGGCCCCTTCCGCCAGGACGCGGTGCACCTCCTGATGCTGGGGTTCGAACCGTCTCTGGGAGACGGTAGAGAGCAAGAGCCCCTTCCGGCGGGCAAGCCGGACCAGCTCAGCCGCTTCCGCGGAGGACATGGCAAGCGGCTTCTCCACGAGAAGAGGCTTGCCGGCTTCGAGAACCTCGCGACCGATAACGGCATGGCTTCCGCTTCCCGTGGTCAGGCAGACCAGCTCGACGGACGGATCCCGCAGCAGCTCGCGGTAATCCGTCGTCCAGCGGCACCCTTCCTGCTCCGCCAAGGGACGGACGGCTTCTTCCCGCCGGCCCGCTATCCCCACAAGACGAACCCGGTCCGTGCTCCTTATGGCGTTGAGATGGAACGACGCGACGGAGCCGCAGCCAATGACAGCCGCTCCCCGCGCCTTCACGGCTTAGCGCTGCCGGCGCCCAATACGTCGGCGAGTCCTTCGAGTGTCAGAGCCGTGCCTTCCATGGCCGTTCCGCCCTCCGGGATATAGTGCGTTTCGATCGTGTACAGCCCGGTGTACCCGTTCGCTTCCAGCGCACGAATCTGCTCCGCCATCGGGACGGCTCCCTGGCCGATCGGAACGCACTTAGGGGTTCCGTCCTCTTGAAGGTACGCATCCTTCAAATGAACATGGCCCAGGACACGGCTGACCTCGTTATATCCTTCAGGATAAGCGGAGCGCCCGCCGTAGGCCTCATTGCCGGGATCCCAGAGCACCCGCAGGCGAGGATGTCCGACGGCTTCCGTCAGTCGGGCCACCTCTTCCGCGAATCCTCCGTTGCAGGCCGGCTCATTCTCCAGCAGCAGCGTGATTCCCTCCTTGTCGGCCATCTCGGCGGCTTCCTTCAGCTTGCCCGCAATCTCCTCTTGATGAAGCCCGGGCTCTTTCTCCCTCCAGAAGGAGAAGATGCGGATTTGTCCCGCCCCAAGCCGCTTTGCGATCTCCATCGCGCGGTTCAGTTTGAGGAAGTGGGCTTCTACGCTTTCCTCCGCCTGGCCGAATGTATCGCCGGATGCCACTTCCCTCGACGGGTCGAGCGAGCATTTAAATACAGGTGAAGCCACGGCGGATACGAAAAGCCCCCGCGCCTCGGTTTCCCGGCGCACGCGGTCGATTTCCTCATCCGACAAGGCCATGACGTTCCGGCCGTCGACCATGCGGATTTCCACATGCTTCAAGCCCTTCCCGGCCGCCCAGTCCAGGGCCGTCACCAAATCCGGAGATACTTCGTCCGTTAATACTCCCAATCGATTCCAAATCATTCCCCTTGCACCTCCGGTTGCAGTTCATTCGTTCCTTATGGATAAGGTTCGGTATAACGCCCCTGTATTGTAAACCAAATGGATGGTAATGAACAGGATTTCCCATCCATTATCTTCCTGATGCTAAGCTTGGTATCCTCGGACGGCTTTCGCCAGCAGGAGGCTTACGTGGCAGGAAGTAACCGCAGCACGCTCCGTTTTGTAACGGCAGCCCCAGCACCACCGGTGCTCCGGCAGGACTGGGGCCGCTCCAATTACTTACGGAAGTGCTCGGCGACCTTGCGGATTCCGCGAATGATATCCTCAACGTCCCCGTCGGTGTAGAATTCGCTTACCCCGAAACGAACAGCCGTCTGAAGAATCGCTTCCCCCTCCGGACACAGTCCCCGTTCGTAGGTGGCTCCCGTCAGGTCAAAGGGAAAATGGCTCCCGAGGTACGCCTGCCGGTTCTGGAAAAGCGGCTGCATGTACACCACGTCCGGAATATAGCCGGGCTGGTTCGGGATGCCTTCCGCCGCCAGCGCGGCCGAGAACTCTTCCCGGGTGCAGGTCAGCTGGGCGGTATCGAGCCTCATCATATAGAACCAGTAGGTGCTTTCGTTGCCCGCTTCGACCTTGTGAGGCAGAATGCCGGGCAGCCCCGTGATTCCTTCGGTGATCCGGTTCCCGTGACGGGTCCGCTTGGAGCAGATGTCGTGCAGCTTCTTAAGCTGGGCGATGCCTACGGCTCCCTGCAGCTCCGTCATGCGGTAATTCGGCGCCAGGCCCCGCAGGTCCCGCGTCACCGTGCTGCCGAACCGCTCGTAGTTCTTGTCGGCAAAGGCGTGTGCCGTGCGGAAATCCGCCTCGTCCCCCGAATTGATCGTGACCATCCCGCCGTCTCCGGTGGAGATGTGCTTGAAGTCATTCGTGGAGAAGCAGCCATAGTCGCCGATCGTTCCGGCCAGACGCCCTTTGTAGCGGGTCAGGTAACTTTGGGCGCAGTCCTCGATCACCTTAATTCCATGCTTGGCGGCGATATCCATAATGGGATCCATGTCGCATGGATTCCCGGCCAGATGCACCACTACGATGGCCTTGGTCCGCGGCGTGATTCGCGCTTCGATCGAGGCCGGCACCATGTTGTACGTGTGGGGATCCAGGTCGGCGAAGACCGGAATGGCGTTCTGGTACAGGATACCCACGAGCGTCCCCTGGTCGGTAATCGGGCTGGTGATGACCTCATCGCCTACGGTAACGCCAGCCGCTCCGAGCGCCACATGGATGGCGGCCGTCCCCGAAGAAGCGGCCACGCTGTATTTGACCCCGTAGATGTCGTTGAAATCGCTGAGGAACTGCTTAACCTTCCCGCCGAAATGATAAAACAGCGTATTCTGCTCCAGTGCTTCGAGAAGCTCCTTTGCTTCTTCGAAGCCAAACCTCTTTCCGGTTCCAAAGGGGGTTTCCTTTACCTTCGGCCCGCCGTTAAGGGCGAGCTGCTCGCGTGTTTCGGTTTCTTTCATCTCGGGTTCCCTCCGTTATAGGGACACGGTTTGACCCGTGCTCCGGCTTTCGTTCGCAGCTTCAATGAAACGGATGATCTCGTACGTTTCTTCGCGGTCGATCGGCTCTTTGCCATTCTCAAAAAGCTCCATGACCGCTTCCAGCAGACTGGCGTAATAGGGCTTCGGATGAGCATACACGTCGACGAATTGGCTGCCCTTCTCGCGGTGGATCAGCTCCCCGAACGTGTTGTTCCCTTTGCGGTTGCCCCGGATCGTTCCGATCCGGCCGTCCTTCCATACGCCGGTTACCAGGTCGTGGTCCTCGTTGGTCGTCACGCTTACGCTTACGCAGCCCCGGCCAAGCGTCCTATAGAGCATTTCCACGGTATGGATGCCATACCAGAACAGGCCCGGCTGGGTCGGCTGAATGGCCATCGGTCCGTAGCAGTCGGCCCCGATAACGGCTCCCTTCTCAGCATCCGCAAGGGCATGGGACAGTCCTTCCGAATAGCGGAGGGACGAACAGCTCATTAGGGGAACGTTATGCTCCTCCGCCAGGCGGAGAATCTCCCGGGCGTCTTCCGTGGAAACGGTAAACGGCTTGTCGATGAACACCGGCTTGCCGAACGGGGCGATGGCGCGGAATTGTTCCAAATGAACGCGCCCGTCTACCGACTCCAGCATGATGGCGTCGCATTTCTCCGCCACTTCGGCGGGCGAGGAGACGATCTCCACGCCGTAGCTTTCCTTCAGTTCCTTCGTAAAGCCCTCTACGCGGTTAGCGCTCAGCTCGAAGTCCGGAGAGCCTCCGGGAAAAGCGGCGGTTACCTTCCCTCCCGGAACGCGGTACTCTGCCTTCTCGTCGTTCAACAGCTTGGCAAAGGCGGAAACATGGGATGTGTCCAACCCGATAAACCCGATGGCGATCTGCTTTGACATTTCAATACCTCCGTATATGAGTAGGAATGGGCTACACTTGCACCTGGGCGATGTGACGATAGACTTTAACGATGCCTTCGGCAATCTCTTCTACGTCTTGCTCCGTCAGAAGCGGGCTGATGGGCACATAGACGGTCCGGGCGATGTAATCGACCGCCTGCGGGCACATGTCCTCCGTATAAACGACCGGATTCTCGAACGGATAGTTGAACGGGAAATTGTCCTTTTCCGCCGTCCGCTGATGGAACAGCTGGGGCAGCATATAAACCGGACGCGAGCCGTACAGGGTATAAGCGCCGATGTTCTCGGCGGCCATCGCTTTAATGAAAGCCTGGGTAAAGGCGGTCGAAGGAAGAATCATGCCCAGGTTCGAACCGATATCCCCTTCCGGATCGGCCAGCCGGCGGAATTTCATATCCGGCAGCTCGGCGGTCAGCTTGGCCTGCAGCTCCCGGCAGCGGGTCTGCATGGAGGAAACGATCCCACCGAGCTTCTTCCACTGCTCGTTCAGAACGGCTCCCGTGATTTCGCTCATCCGGTAATTTTGTCCGATAAAAGCCTTCTCCTCGTCGGCCGACTCGATGCCGTAGCGGGCCTTATCCCGGAACATGCCCTGGTCGTGGTAGCGTACTGCCCGGTCAAAGAGCTCGGGATTGGAAGTCACCAGCGCTCCCCCTTCCCCGGCCGTAAGGATTTTGTTCATCTGGAAGGAATAAACCCCGATATCGCCCATCGTCCCGGTAACCTTGCCTTTGTAGGAGGCGCCGCAGGACTGGGCCACGTCTTCAATAACGTACAGGTTGTGTTTCTTGGCAAACGCCAGGATGGGATCCATGTCGCACGGGTTGCCCAATATGGAGACGGCGATAATCGCCTTCACGTCTTTGTCCATGACCCGCTCCAGATCGGCGGGATCGAGGTTCATGCTGTCGTCGGCATCCACGAAAACGGGTACGGCATTGGCGCAGACGACGGCTCCCGGAGTAGCCAGAAAGGTAATGGCCGGTACGATGACCTTGTCTCCGTAGCCGATTCCAAGAGCCTTCAGGGCCACGACCAGCGCCGCTGTACAGGAGGTAACGCCTAATACGTACGGCACGTTGAGATGGCGGGCCATCTCTTCTTCGAAGGTGCGGACCTCATTCTTGACGTTCGGTCCGTAATACCGAAAGGGGGACTGGGCGTGAATCACTTCTGCGGCGCCCTGGGCCTCCTCCGCGCCATATACGGTCGCTCCCGGGTAGTTCGGGGGCAGCGGCTTCGTACGGGCCGGCCGGCCGCCTTCCATTGCCAACTTCGTCATCACATTAACATCCTTCCTTGTTTAGAATGGGCAGGACCGCCGGACGAGACGCCCGCTAGCCCCGCATAAAGAAATAGAGCACAGAGAAGGACTTTCCCTGTGCGCTATTGGAAAACCGTTTTTACTTAATGACGCCTGCATCCTTCAGGTTCTTCGTATAGTTATCGACAATCTTCTGGCCGTTGTATTTGGTCATAAGCTCTTCGCGGTAGGCCGGCCAGTTTTTGGACGACTTGTCGTCGAACAGCATTTTGCCTTGCAGCTCATACATCCGGTTTCTCCAGGTAGCCAGGTCGACGCCCTGAGGAGGGAAGAGGTTCGAGCCGAGTGCGGCGTAGTATTTCATGCCAAGAAGCTTCTGCTCGATCTTCTTGTCGCGGTCCGTCATCGTGGTGTCGTTCACCTTCAGGCCGAGAACCTCCGGCTCGTTAGGGGCGAAGAAATCATAAATGTCGAGGAAGTTGCCGTTCTTCGAGATGTCGGCTTCATAGGCTTCCTTTTTGATCGTGATTTCCTTGCCATTCTTCGTGTAGTGCTTGCCTTCGATGCCATAGTGGGTCAACAGGAAGCCTTCCTCGCTGCAGAGCCAATCCAGAATTTCCACGGAACGCTTAAGGGCTTCCGGATTCTTGTCGCCTACCTGCTTGGAGAACATGATCCCAGCGCCCGGAACGACGCCGGCACGAATAGGCGCTTCGCCGAGCGGGTTGAACGGCTGCCAGTCGGCCTTCGGATTCACGGCCTTGGTCCGGGCTTGAAGGCCCGCAGCATTCCCGTCAAAGGCAAAATCGCGCGTTCCCCCGAGAATAATCCCGATCTTTCCTTGAACCGCTTTATCAACATGCGTCTGTCCTTTGTTCAGGAACCAGTCGGGGTCAATTACCCCTTCGCCCATGCGGGCCAGAATATCGTCAACCACCTTCGATACGCGCGGGTCGGTTTGTCCGTCAATATACTGGTTGTTCTCCACGAAGGAGGCAAACAGGCCATTCTTCGGCCATTCCGGGAAATCCATCGACATCCGGCTGTTTCCAGCGGCCGAGAAGCCGTACGTGTCCTTCTTGCCGTTGCCGTCCGGGTCGTTGTTGGTGAACGCCTTCAGCACGTTGACATACTCATCGTAGGTCGTGGGAGCCTTCAGGCTGAGCTTATCCAGCCAGTCCTGGCGTATGTAATACGAAACATATTGGGTACGGGCAAAAGGAATCGGTACCCGTCCGGTCAGGCCTTCGAGCCGGTAGCCCTTGAACTCGCTCGGCTTGACCCATTTGAAATAGTTAGGGGCGGTCTTCTCATTCAGAAACTTCTCGGCGTCGGTCGTCAAGCCGTCATTCTGAAACTTAACCCCGCCGGTCGTTCCCGGCGTAAAGATGGCCGGGGCGTCCCCGCTCGCCAGCTTGACCGCAAGCTTCGCTTCCCGTTCCGGACTGTTGACGGCGGCTTCGATCTTCAGATCGACATTAAACTTCTCATCGATGGCTTTCTTAACGAAATCCTTGCTCGCATCGGCCGGAAGCTGGGACGCGGCAAGCGTCTGCTCCAGGTTCCAGACGAGGGTAATCTTCTCTTTCGCCGGAGCGGCGGATTGGCCGGGTGTGGCGGAGCTTCCGGGAGTACCGGAACTGTTATCCTTGGAACAGCCCGCTACGGCGACGGCGGCGACTAACGATGAGGCCAGCAATGCTTTGTTGAGTTTCAAAATAACCCCTCCCCAATGTGTATACACTTGCTCTATAGGAACTAGCCGGCGCCTAGCCTTTGATGGCGCCGATCAGCATACCCCGGATAAAGTACCGCTGAAGAAACGGGTAAACCGCAATGATGGGAAGCGTAGCGACCACGACCGTCGCCATCTTGATCGTTTCCGGAGGAAGCGCGTCGAGCACGGTCGTATTTACCTGCAGCTCGGAGCTAACGCTCGGCGTCTGAATCATCGAGCGGAGCACCACTTGAATCGGCTGAAGCTTGGGATCGGTCAAGTACATGATCCCTCCGAAGTAGGCGTTCCAGTGGGTGACCCCGTAGAACAAGCCCAGCGTAGCCATAATCGGCAGCGACAGGGGAAGCACGATCCGCCACAGCGTCTGAACCTCGCCGCAGCCGTCCACCCGGGCCGCTTCCTCCACCTCTTGGGGAAGGTTCTCGAAGTAGGTTTTCATGATGAGCATATTGAACGAAGAGACGAGCCCCGGGATAATCAGCGCCCACAGGGAGTTGAGCAGACCGGTCGCTTTTACCGTCAGGTAGAGCGGAATCAGCCCACCGGAGAACAGCATCGTGAACACGATGCCCATCAGGACGATGCCTCTTCCCGGAAGGAACTTCTTCGACAAAGGATAGGCAAGCAGCGTCGTCACAAGCAGATTAAGGAACGTGCCCACCACGGTGATGAAGATCGTGATTTTGATCGCCTGCGGAATGCGGGCGCTGTCGAAAATCGTCCGGTAAGCCTCCAGGGTCAGCTTCGTCGGAAAGATGACGAATCCCCCGTTGCGCATCACCTCAGCATAAGGAGTGAGCGACATGACCAGCACGTAATAGAGCGGAAACAAGGTGGCGAGACAGAAGACGGTCATGATCGCATAGAGGATAAAATCCACGATGCGGTCGGACGTGCTGCGGTGTTTAACGAACGACATGGCTTATCCCTCCTACCATATTCCCGAACCTCCGACTTTCTTCGAAAGCTTGTTGGCGCTGATGACGAGCAGGAACCCGATCACCGATTTGAACAAGCCGACGGCCGCCGCCACACTGTAATCCAGCTGCTCGATCCCCCGGCGGAACACCCAGGTATCGATAATATCGCCCGTCTCCAGAACGCGGGAGTTCAGGAAGATGTATACTTGGTCGAAGCCCGCGTCGAGAATATGGCCGATCCGAAGGATGAGGAGAAGAATGAAGACCTCGCGGATGCCGGGGAGCGTGATGTGCCACATCTGACGCCACCGTCCCGCCCCGTCCACGACCGCCGCCTCATAGAGCTCCTGGTTGATGGCGGCGAGGGCGGCCAGGTAAATGATGGCCCCGAAGCCGGTGCTCTTCCAGATGTCCGTGATGATGAGCATCGGCCGGAACAGATCCTTGTTCGTCAGGAAATCGATCGACTGCATTCCCGAATCCCTCATCCAGGTGGTGACCAGCCCCGCCTCCGGCGCGAAGAAGGCGAAGACGAGTCCGTACACGATGACCCAGGAGAGAAAGTAAGGACCATAGGTAATGGTCTGCACCCATTTCTTGAACCACTTGACCCGAAGCTCGTTAAGGATAAGGGCGAGCATGACGTCGGGCACCATGTTGAACAGAATGCGGTACAGGGAGATGACCAGCGTGTTCTTGATAAGCCGGAAGAAATCCGGGGTGTTGAACAGCTCGCGGAAATTGTCCAGGCCTACCCAGGGACTTCCCCAGATGCCTCCGAGAATGTTGTACTTCTTGAAGGCAATGAGAAGGCCAGCCATCGGCCAGTAATGATAAATGAGGTAGTAGGCGATGCCGGGGACCATCATCAGATAATACCAGCGGTACCGCTTCAGGGCGCGCAGCGGCTGGAGGACTCTTCTCTTCGTTGTGAGGACGTCGGCAGAGGTCCGGTTCAGTAGTCCGTTGGGTGTGCTCACCACAGCGTTCCTCCATTTCTAGGGTTTGTTGTAAAACGCTTTCATTGGCTAAGCCCTATTTTACAATGGATACAGGTATAATACAAGTATAATTTCTTCTAAACCGACAAGATGCTGGCTACGCTCTGCTTCCGGCAGCGCACCCCGAACCTTTCCTCTACGGCTTCGCCCGGGGCCGGCTGGTAGCTGTCGGCAACCGGAATCCAAACAACGGCTCCCTTGGCCTCCCCGGCTCCCTCCACCTGAACGGCTCCCTGCGGGTCAACCGACAGAACAGCCAGCTTGCGGCGGGCTCGGTGCCAATCGTTGACCTGCTTGCCGGTCCAGAACACGAACCCGCGGTTCCGTGCTTCCCGGACTACCTTGCGCAGGGCGTCGCGTACGGATTCCTTGCCTTGAATATGAACCTGATGGAACAGGAAGTGGGCGATTCCCTCTACCTGAGCCGCCGTTTCCAGGAAAGGAAGGACGATCGAGCTGTCCGACCAGTGCGGAGACAGGTCCATGTCCTGCGTGGTGAAGCTGATTTCGACGACGTCGTGCAGACGGTTTTGCTCGTTTGACCAGGAAATCGGGTAGTAAGGGTGGCACGTTCCAAAAAGGAATCCCACGTTGCCTTTCTTGCTAGGCCCGCGCGTCTGATCGGATTCCACTCCGTTCTTCTCGCACCAGGCGAACAGCTCCGACCAGCCCTCGAAGCGGGTGTAATGGTTCTTGTTGGAATGAACCTGCGGCAGACCGGCCGCTTTCTTCAGCCACTCCAGCTGGCGGTCGAATTCAGCCTCATCCCATTTGCCGTTCTGGGAGTCGAGGGCGTTGTAATGGAAAGCAAGCTCATGGCCCTCCGCCTTCACCCGGTCGTAAATGGACGGGGAGTAGCCGGACTCAATCATGCACCAAGTGGAATGAATGCCGCATTCCTTCAGCAGCTCCAGCGTTGCCTCGGCATGAATATCCTGGTTGCCGTCGCTGTCGTGGGAGATCATCGCGACCTGGCGGATTCCCTCCGGCCAGTACCCGACGAAAGGAAGAGTCAAGCCCTTGTCGACCACCGTCCGCAGCAGCCTTCCGAGGAACAGCTCCCGCCAATAGTCCGCGTAAGGATAGGCGTAATAAGGATAGCCGGTTTCCGTGTGCAGGCGGTCGTGGTCCCAATCCATGGCGCAGCGGTCGTCCGCCTTGAGAATGTTCTCGTTAATCGGACCCGAGCCGTCCCGGGCGGGAACGCCGTCCGTCAGCACCGGCTCCGTCCCCTGCTGCAGCCTTACGATCGTGTCGGCTATATCCACCGACCAGCGCACCAGCCGGCCTTGGCCGATGGCGAACTGCTGTAGGGCCGCTCCGATCTCCACGCCGTCCGGGCTTTCCTTGTGCAGCAAGCCAAGCTCGCTCTGCAGGCCCTGCCCCGCATCCTTCACCCTCCAAGGACGCGCGCTCAAGAAACGAACGGAATCGGCCTTGCCGTAAGCCTCGCCAAAGCGGGCGTATCCGCTTCCATATACCCCTGCAAGCTCGCTGCCGAGCTTTACGGCAAAGGGATTGAGCCCCCCGCAGGAAAGAATCGTGCCTCCCCGCTCCGCATACTCCCACAGAACAGCCGTTGTTTCCTCGTCCTCACCCGCCAATGCCGCGATCAGGACATCGGGAGAGGCTTCCACCGCTTCCCGGGCGCTCTCCCATTTCTGAAAAGCCATCCCGGCATGGGACAGCACTTCTTCCATATAACGTTCAAAAACATTAAGGCCGTACGTCCAACGGCGTTCCGCAGCCTTTCTGTCAACCAATACCCCAATCCGAGCCATACTCATGCAGAAAACCCCTTTCGCAGCAGACAAGTCGTTATATGTACCATACTTGTATTGTATTATAGTATAGGGGGAGAAGATTGACTAGCAAAACTTTTTGAAAATTCGATTTTCACCGTTTTCATAAAGAGGTCGCTGCCCATTCTCGCTCTCCTCAAAAGGATAAGCATGAGGTATAGTAGTATCATACTTGTATGTTTGGAGGCCTATGCTAATGAAGCCCACTCTCCCCCATGCTGCGGCCGATCTCGGTCCCCAGGTGCTTAATGCCACCGTCCATACCGCCGTTCCCGGACGCGGCCCGCAGGACGGTCATCTGCTGTATGCCGTCATTGACGGGTCCTACGATGCCGACGCCCGGCTCGCCGTCATCGATCTGAACACCGGAGGGGTGCTTCGCGAGCTTCCCCTTCCGGGTGCTCCTTCGTCCTGGGCTTCCGCCGCCGCCGCAGACGGAACCATCTATGTCGGGTCCAACATGAACGGCCACCTGTACCGGTATGTCCCCGGCAGCGAAACCGCCGAAGACCTCGGCCTGGCCGTCCCCGACAACAGTTACGTCTTCGCCTTGGCGGCGGCCGAAGACGGCTCGGTCTACGGCGGAACCTTCCCCGGAGCCCGGCTGTTCCGCTATCATTCCGATTCGGGAATCACGCTGATCGGGGACGGGCCTCTGCAGGAAGGCGAGCAGTACATCCGCAGCCTGGCCTGGGATGCCGAACGGGATGAACTTTATGCCGGCATCGGCTCTCGTGCACACCTGGTCCGCTACCGCTTAAATGACGGAAGCCTGGCGGAGCTTCTGCCGGAGGAAGCCCGAGGCCAGTTCGTCTACAACCTGAGCGTGGAGGCGGGACGGCTGTTCGTCCGCGTCACTCCGGGCCGCACGGTATTCGTTTTCCGGCTGGCGGATCCGGCCCGTCCTTCCGGTGGGCTTGAGCTCGAGTCCAGGCTGGAG
This sequence comes from Paenibacillus aurantius, assembly GCF_032268605.1. NCBI lineage: Bacteria > Bacillati > Bacillota > Bacilli > Caryophanales > Paenibacillaceae > Paenibacillus > Paenibacillus aurantius. The sequence goes on along the minus strand of NZ_CP130318.1, from coordinate 430,425 downwards.
GAGGTCGATTCCTTCGGCGTCTCCCCTCTTCTGGAGGGAGCGGTCTATTATTCGTCCGGCGGCAAGCTCTATGCGTATGAACCCGGCAGCCCGGCCGGCCGTGAGACCGGCGCCGCCGTTCCCTTCGATCCGATCGGGTTCGCACAGGTCCGGCTGGCCGATCAGGACACCTACCCCGGCCGTACGTTGGTTGGCGTCGGCAACCGCAGCGGGCAAACCTGCTTGTTCAAGTACAACCCCGCCGCCTCTCGTATGGAGCTGGAGATTCCGGCCGTGCAGGAGTCTCCGACGCTCCTCAACAGCTTGCGCCCCGGCCCCGACGGTCTCCTCTATACGAGCGGCTACCTCGTCGGGGGGACCGGCGTCCACGATCCCGCGACGGGCCTTACCCGCCAGCTCCGCGGGCTCGGCCAGTCCGAGAATATAGCCGTGCTTGACGGGATTCTGTATTTCGGCATTTACCCGGGGGCCAAGGTGTACCGTTACGATCCCCGCTTGCCGTGGACGTTGGATCAGGGGGGCGATAACCCCCGCATGCTGTTCGCCCTTTCGGGCCAGGACCGGCCTTTCGCCATGACGGCCGGCAGCGACGGGAAGCTCTACATCGGAACCGCTCCTGTTTACGGAACGCACGGAGGGTGTCTCGCCGTGTACGACCCCGTGACGGACGGGCTGACCGTGCATGACCGTCCGGCGGGCTCTCTCAGCTTGGTAGCCGCTGTCTTCCACGACGGGATCCTCTATGCCGGAACGTCCGTATGGGGTGGACTCGGCATCGATCCGGTCGAGAACGAAGCCGGCCTGCTCGTCTTCCCTGCCGGAGAAGGCCGACCCGAGCTCGTCCGGCTCGGCATCCCCGGCCTGCACGAGGTTTCCGCGGTCACGCTGGACCGGGACGGCCTCATCTGGGGGATGGCGGAGGGCTACCTGTTCACGTATGACCCGTCCGTGCGTGCCGTCACCTGGAAGACGCTGGCTTTTCCGGAGATCATGAGCTACGGCAAGCATTACTGGCGGGACGCCCACCTGCTGCAGGCTGAAGACGGCTACATTTACGGGACCGTCCGGCTCGCCGAGGCCCTGTTCCGCATGGACCCGGCGACCAAGGAGATCACTGTGCTTGACCGGTCCGGGGCTTTCCTGCTCTGCGACGGCGGGAACGGCAGCCTGTATTACTCCGATGCCGCGAGCCGGCTCAAGCGATACGCTTTGCTGCCCCAAGGTTAGGCTGGTGCCTTTGCCGCGGCACGCCCCCGCCCGCCCCACCGATGTGGGCAGTGCCGCTCTTTCCGGCCCAGCCGACATCAAGAAGGACCAGTCCGCAATGGCGGCTGGTCCTTCTTGATGTCGGCCAAGGGCCGTTTGGGGGGCTGGCGCGGCGGAAGCGTGGATGCTTTCGCGTTAGGCGCTAGCTTGGTGTTGGCCAAGGGCCGTTTAGGTTTGGGCGGCGGAGGTAAGGCGGCCCCGCATGAGACGCTAGCCCAGCGTGGGAACGGCAGCCGCCGTTACGGCCACGCTTGCTTTTTTCCTCTTGTGGTAGAACACGTAGGAGCCGGCAATGATGAGGTATCCCACAAGAAAAGTAATCCATCCCCCAACGGGATCGCCTACGGAGATGGTCGAATACATGGCCCCCGTCAGATCAAAGACGAACCCCGCGTACGCCCATTCCTTCACCCGGGGGAAGCCCGGAACGAGAATGGCGACAATCCCCAGCAGCTTAGCCAGCCCGAGAAACGGAAGCAGGTAGGCCGGATACCCCAAATGCTCGAACAGTTTAACCGCATCGGGAACGGACAGCAGGTCGGGAATGGCCCCGACACCCATCAAGCCAATAAGCAGAACGGTAAAAATCCAATAGCCGGTACTGATTTTTCTCATTTGCGATCCTCTCCTTTGGATGGGAAATTTAGAGTCGGGCCAGCTCTTCTTCGAGACGGTCGAGAGTCGAAGCCGCTCCCTCCACCGCTCCATACCGTTCGACGCTCACCTGCAGCTCCTCGGCGGAACGGAACGCCATTCGCATGACGATGTCCGTCTGGCTGCCCTCCTCGGCAAAGGTTACCGTCACCTGGAACTGCTCTTCGTCCACGCTGTCCCCGTGGGAATAAACGAGCCGCTCCGGCCGGACGACTTCCCGGTAACGGATCACATTGTCGTAGTCCACGCCGTCCGGCCCATGCATCACATAGCGCCATACTCCCCCCGGCTTCACCTCGATCTCCTGAACCGTAATGGTAAAGCCCTTCGGTCCCCACCAGTTCTGCAGATGCTCCTGCTTCGTCCATGTCTGGAAGACCAGCTCGCGGGGAGCGGGCATGAGGCGTTCGACGATCAGTTCTCTTCCTTCCACGGTCGTCTTGGTGTGTTTGGCTTGGCTAGTCATTGTCTTCATTCCTCCTGAGTGGTTTTATTCGATGCGCTTTCCGATGTCTTAAATATACCCATATTGGAATATTCCTGTCAAGGAATAATTTAAATTTTTCTTGGCCTTTTCTGCTTGCCTGACGCGATCCCTTCCTGGATTCCTCCCAGGGAAGAAAATCTTTTGGAAACGAAGGTCCGGCGCCACTGGATTTCAGCCAACGGGTATGTTATCGTAATTTCGTGTCACACGTATCGAACCTGTATTATTTTTGTCCATTCAGTTAAGGAAAGGAGGATACCCGCAGATTCTGAAATGATTGCGCTTACAACTTCACATTCAGGAGGAATGCACCATGACCATGATCCGCCGCTTGCCCCTTACCTCTCTTAGCCGCAAGCTTCTCGTTTCGGTTCTCTCTTCCTTGATTCTCTTGATGGGCGTCTCACTTCCGGCCCGTGCCTCGGGCAACCTGTGGTACGACAAATATACCGCGCTGGAGCAGTCCATCGGCGGCCAGTATTACACCAGCCCTGAATCCGGCACCCTTGCCTGGTCCGAAAGCTATATCCTCCGCAGCTACCTGTCCTTGTACCAATCCACCAAAAACACCGCCTGGCTCGATAAATTCACCACCCATTCCGATACCATTCTCGCCAATGCCAACGACAACGACGGAGACGGCTACCTTGGCTGGGATACGTACAGCTACTCTCCTCTCGACGTGCCGAACGAGGGATTCGAAACGGCTTCCGCCACGGACAGCACCCTCCCGGACGGATGGATTCGCTTCCAGTCCACCTCGGCCACCGCTTACCGCTCCAATGCGGCAGGCGAGTACAACAACGACAGCTGGGGGCTTGTGCTGAAAACGAACGGAACCTCCTGGCAGAAGCTCTACCAGCCGTTCATAGGGTATGAGCCGAACACTCACTATGTCCTTCGCCTCTACGGTAAAACGAACGGCTCCGCCGCCAAAGGCCAAGCCTACGTCTATGACCGGACAGCCGGCACGATCCTCGGCAGCGTCACGGTGGACGGTACCGCGTGGTCCTTCTATTCCGTGGAGTTTACGGCTCCGGCGGCCGGACATACGCTCGAGCTGTGGCTCGGGCACCAATCGTACAACGTCACCGGCGGAACGGCCTACTTCGATAACGTGAAGGTCAGCGCCCGCTACCCCTATCTCGTTCATGACGGCATGACGACGCTGCCCATGGCGGAATTCGTCCGCCTCGTGGCCTCGGATTCCTCTCTGTCTGCTTATCAGACGAAGGCCACGACCTACCGCAGCTTCATCGAGAACGAGATTGTGCCCCGCTGGGAATCGAGCTCCTACATAGGCAACAGCTGGAAGGAGGTAACCCCCGGGGTGTCGGGCATCTACATGCACCCGCCCAATCTCCGCGATACGCTCGGCTTCGGAGCTCCGAACAAGAGTCTTCCTTTCAATATGTCGATCGCCTTCACCCACATGCTGAAGGTGATGTATGACGTGAACGGAAACGCCGCCTATCTAAGCAAGGCCAAGAAGATGGCCCAATATCTGAAGGACAATCTTGCCGCGAACGGCACCGCCTATACGTGGAATTACAGCGATTCCAGTTCTACCCCTCCCGAGGATACGGCACACGGGCATGTCGATGTTGCTTTCGCCGTAGAGATGTACCGGAGCGGACTCATCTTCACAAGCTCCGATATGGACAAATTCACCTCCACCCTCGTCGACAAAATGTGGAACCAGTCGCTCACCGCGCCTACTCTGGCGCGCTATGTAAGCGGCCTTTCCCCCAGCCAGACCCAGTACTCCAAGGTGATGATGAACTGGCTCGAACTGGCCCAATTCAAGGATGTCGTCTGGTCCATCGCGGCTGAGCAGTTCCGCAGCTATACCCCGGCCAACACTGGAGATCTGCTGACGCTCGCGCACATCATGAAGTGGGATCCGAAGAAGCTGACGAACCAAGGCTTTGAGCTCGTCTCGAGCGCCGACAGCACCTTGCCCGCCCGCTGGGCCCGCGTGGGCTCGACATCGGCGACGGCCTTCCGGGATGCCGCCAACAAGTACAGCGGCGCTTACGGGGCCACGATCGTAGGCAATGGCACGTCCTGGCAGTATTTGACGCAGTCGTGGAAGGATTGGACGTCTTCGGCCTCTTATATCCTTACCTTCTACGGCAAAACCGACGGCTCCGGAGCCGGAGGGCGGGTGATCGTCAAGAACGAGACCACGAACACCTCGCTCGCTAACCTTACGTTCAGCGACACGGCCTGGACCGCGAAGTCGGTCACCTTCACGGCCCCGGCCAACGCCACGGATGTCGTCACCATCTACCTCGGCCACACCACCTATACGGTGGCGAACGGCAAGGTCTTTTTCGATGAGGTGAAGATCAAACCGTCGGCCGACGCCTGGTAAAAGGGACTTGGTGTAAACAAAGAGGTAACGGAAGAAGATGCGGCAGCCTGGGACGGTAAGGTGACGTCTTGGACGGCCGCTTTTTTTGTATTGGGCGTCTTCGGCTTAAGGACGTACACATATATTAATAAAATTACCTGAAGGAATAGAGAGGAAGAAGTATGAACTTAACCTCAAAGCAACGAATCGTGTTACTAGCATTAACCACTGAATGGCAAACACCAATACAGATTGCTAAAGGTTTTCCAACAGCATCAGGGGATTTTCCAGATGTACAAAAGGTCCTTAAAGACCTTTTGAGAGTTGGATTGGTGCAGATTAATCCAGTTGTTATCGGACTATATCGGCTAACCCCAGATGGCATAACGATAAAGGAGTTAGAATTGAGAGAAAACCAATAAATGGCGTATAGCTTACATCAGAAGATATAAAAATTTTTATTTGATTAGATATAAATGATATTAACAAGGGTTTGAAAGAATTCTTCCCCATGGATATCCATTCCATTGAGCATTTTAATGCAAGATGTCCGTTAAATCTTCCGGTAATGGACCACTATCGCCCCGTTTTCATACGTTTTGCTGCTTTTCAACTGCAAACGGGCAACCCTTCCCTCCCCCTCAAACAATCGATCGCCGCTTCCGGCAATGGCCGGATGCACAGTCAGCCACAGCTCATCGTACAGATCATGCTGAAGGAAAGACTGCCACGTACGGACGCCACTCTCCACGGAGATGGACAAGCCGCCTTTTTGTTGGAGTGCCGTTATTTCTTGGACAAAGGCCTCCGGCTCCTTAACAATCAGTCGTTGGGAGTTGGCCCACACCAGATCCGGATTCGATCGCGTAAGAACTAGCTTCTCCATTGCATGGATTCGCCTGGCCACGTCGCGTTCAAGCGCTGACTCCGAGGTCCGTTCCGCCGCCTGCCAATAGCCGGCCATGGAAGCATACGTTTGGCCTCCCATGATGATCGTATCGACGGTTTTATAATAGTCATAAGCATCCAGGAGCATCTCTTCGCTGTAGTCCATCCAACGGTCGAGATCGGTAACGACCCCATCTAGCGACATATGCAAGTACAAGTTAACCTTTCGCATCTCTTCCCACCTTCCGAAAATCCTCCATGCCCCATCATTATAGCAGGCAGCGAAGGCCCCGGATTTCTTTTCGATTGCGGTTATGCCGTTCCCAAGCCCTTTACAAAAACTTACGAATATCCTTTGATATTCTTTCTATCATTGACTCCCGATTCTCTTCACCCAGATGATAAAGCTTTACCCCCGGCAGCTTCTTTATCTGGTCCATACTCGGATGGCTGTCCACACCAATGGTCCCTAGAATAGCATGGGTAGAACTCGAAATAACTTCGTGGATCATGGTTTCAAAAGGAGCGGACAACATTTGCATAAAGCCGATCTCATCTACTACCGTGATTTTCTTAGTAGTTAATGACACCCTCACGGCTTCCAAAGCCACACTTTCAAAAGCATCCAGGTCCACCCCGTATCTCCCTACCCTTACCGGACTTGTACTATCCACGCTCGCCATACAGACGGTCTTACCATCAAGCGTTATGCAGGTAAATCCCGTACGATCGGTAGAGCTGCGGATTTCTTCCGTGTAAAAACCGCCAAAATATTCGGGACCCGTTTGTTGAATAATCCGCTTGATCGCTGATGATTTCCCGGCCCGGGGTTTACCGGTTAACAAAAAACAGGTTTCCAATCTCTCGACTCTCCCTTTAGCCTCTAGCTAGGCCATCCATCCAAGCATCTCGCGAAGCGCTCCGTGATTTGGATACCTCGGTGCCAATCCGTTCCTCCGTCTTCCAACGTCCAGCAGGCCTCAAGCACACCTCGCGCCACGCCCCACATCGCGATTCGGCGAGGGTCCAGGCTGAGGCGTTCGGCCATAAGCGCAATCCGATTGCGCAGCACCACCTCACGGTCACCCCCACGATCCTCATAGTTAAGCAGATACTGGATCGTATCAAAATGGATATCCCCGATGATGCCCTTGGGGTCAATCATCACCCATTGGTCTTCGCCCCGGCGCAGGATATTATCATGATGCAGGTCGCCGTGCAGCAGGCAATTCTCCTTTGTGGTTGTGATGAGGTACGTCAGACATTCTTCGGCATTTTCCAACCAACTCTCCGGCAAAGGAGAGTCATTTACGTCATCGAACCGTTCCCGGTATCGCTCAATGGCCGCGAAATGCTGCTTCATGGATGGGTAGGCACGGCCGGTTGGTGCTGGGAGATGAAGGTGGCGGAACACTTCGCAAAAGATAGTCGTAGCGCGGGCATCATCCTCAATGGACGACAAGGGCGTGCCTGGGTCGACCCCCTCTAGCAAAGCCACCCCCCACTCCTCGTCTGCCTCAAGCACATGAACCGCTCCCCGGCCTTCATAGGCACGAAGCACACTAACTTCCCTGGAAAGCTCGTCTTTCAAGAAAGACGCTTTAAGGACGGCCGGCTTTCCGTCCCTAAGCTTAGCTCGGAGTACGAAGTTATAGGACAAGTTGGAAAAGGGGGCTTCCGGGATAAAGTGGAACCGGCTTGCCCAGTCGGTAATCAGCCGGGGCAAAGCCTTCGACCATGCGACACCTTGCTCACCATGAAGGACACGCATTTTTTCAATAAAAGTATCGGGGATCATCAACTACCGTCACAGCTCCTTTCGCCGAAGCGTTCTGTTCCTTCCTTTCTTTGACGGGAAAGGGGCTAATTCCTTTTACGGCTAAGTCCATCAGCAAAATCTCTCCCGCGGTTTTCCTAGGGGTCCGTCTTTTTTGGAAAAAGAAAAAGAGCCCTTCCTAAGGGGCTCAGAGTTTGCGGCTCTCCGGACGCAGCGTCCACGAGGCGAGATTAAGGGCAGCGTAGAAAAGCGGAAGGATAAAATGAAAGCCGTAATCCCCATAATCGTTAGCGAACGCATGGGACAATGCCGCACCCGTCATTAAGAAGAAGATACCGGCATAAGCCCACTCCTTAAGTCGAGGAAAACCGGGTACCACGATCGCAATGACTCCAAGTAATTTCCAGCTTCCGAGAATATAGGTGACGTATAAGGGAAAGCCAATATCGGTCACCAACTCGACATTCCCCCCATATCGCATCAGCTGCCCAATCCCGCTTAACGTAATGGACATGGCGAGTAGTAAGGTGACTGTCCAAAAAGCAATCCTCTTCCCCCGGGGATGGGTTTCCGCTCTCCCGATTGATGGCGCACCGATAACTTTACTCATTTGTTTTCCTCCTAATGGGTTCAAGTGGCTTCATTAGGACACTGTTTGGTGTCCTTTCTTTTATTATAGGACACCATTCGGTGTCTTGTCAATCTTTAGATTACCGCCTAACCGCCAAAAAGCCCGCCTCCGCGCTTATCGCGCGAAAGGCAGGCCTTCTGGAAACGAGTCCTCCGTCGGTGGAGGCTCCCTCCAGCCATGTCTGCTTGTCTTCTTCACAGCCTCCAGGCTATCATGGAGAGGAAGTCCCGCCTTCTACTTGAAAAGCGGGATTCATCCGATTATCTTCCAAGGAGGTGGGCGAATGCGATTTTTTGCCAGAACCATTGGAATTCCATTCGCGGTCCTTCTTGTTCTTGCCGGCTGCGGATCCACCCGGGTGCCGGACCCGGCCGTCGGAGACACCGGAACGTCCCCGCCTGCCAAGACGGAGCCGGGTACTTCCGCAGCGCCAAAAGAGACGGTCGAATTGACCGTCTCCGCCGCCGCCAGCCTGACCGATGCACTGAAGGACATCGAGAAAGCGTATGAAGCGAAACAAAACCACATTAGGCTTACCTTCAACTTCGGCGCCTCCGGCTCTCTCCAGCAGCAGATCGAGCAGGGCGCGCCGGCCGATCTGTTCTTGTCCGCAGCGCCTAAGTATATGCAGGCGCTCGTGGACAAGGGGCTGGTCGACCGGGGCCGGCAAACCACCCTGCTCACCAATGAGCTGGTGGTCGTCACCCCGGCAGACGCTCAGACGGCGGCTGCCTCCATGGCGGACCTGACCAAAGGAACGGTCCGGAATGTAGCCATCGGCGTGCCTGCCAGCGTACCGGCCGGCGCTTACGCCCAGGAGGCGCTGCAGAAGGCGCAGCTGTGGGATGCGCTGAAGGCCAAGCTTGTTCAAGCGAAGGACGTCCGGCAGGTGCTTCAGTATGTAGAAACCGGCAACGCCGATGCCGGCTTCGTCTACAAGACGGACGCCCTGACGTCCCGGAAGGTTCGAATCGCTTTTGCCGTGGAGGCGGGCACTTATACGCCGGTGGAGTATCCGGCCGGAGTCGTCCAAGCGACCAAGCACGCTCCGGAAGCCGAAGCCTTCTACCGCTACCTTCAATCGCCGGAAGTGCTTGAGATTTTCGGCCGCTACGGATTTTCTCTGCCCAAGTGACCTTGAACAAGCAGCCGCACTCCTACTCCCTGCCTGTCATTTTGACCCAGAAGCCGCCCTTGAACTGCTTGGGCTCGTGGGAAATGACGAAGGCTTGGGGAGACAGAACCTTCAGCAGCTCCATCAGCCGCTTTTCGTTGGTGCGCTTCACCAGGACCTGAAGAACGAGACGCTTGCCGTCTCTTCCGTCCGCCGTCCACGAAGTCACCCCATAGCCTTTATCCCGCAGCTTCTGGGGAAGGTCGACCTTGAGCGAATCTACGATCACCTGCACGACGAGGTAGCCGAGGGCAAGATACTCCTCGATGCGGCTGCCCATGTAAACCCCAAGCCCGAAGCCTACGCAGTAGGCTGCCATGTTATAGGGGTTGCTCACATTGCTCAGGACCAGATTCAGCCCGATCAGGTAAATAAAGACTTCGACCATCGCGAGGACCGACGCGACTCCTTTCCTGCCCTTGATCATCAAGATCAGGCGCAGGGTAAAGGCAGAGACATACACGATGTTAATGGCCATGATGGCGCCGATCGTCGCCCAGGAAATCATAGGCCTTGACGAGTCGCGATAAATTCAGGCCGCGGCTTTTGACCAGAATAAGGCTCCCTTACTTGGTTCTCCTTGCTGTTGAAGACGATAAACACGTTGCTCCGCGGCATCGGGGTAATGTTGCTGTTCGAGCCGTGCATGATGTTGCAGTCGAACAGGACGATGGAGCCCGCCTTGCCGACGGGCGTGTCGATGCCCCCTTCCCGGACAAGAGACGTCAGGCTCTCCTGATCCGGCACCCCGTATTCCTGCTTGCGCAAGGAATCCTTGTAATGGTCCTCCGGCGTCTCCCCAACGCAGGAGATGAACTTCTTATGAGAGCCCGGAACCACCATCAGCGGTCCATTGAAAGGATAATTGTCTTCGAGAGCGATGGAGCAGCTCAAGGCTCTCATGCGGGGCATGCCGTCCTCCACGTGCCATGTTTCGAAATCCGAATGCCAGTAAAACTCCTTGCCGCTGAAGCCCGGCTTGTAGTTGATGCGGGACTGGTGGATATAGGTCGGGCCGCCCAGGAGATAATCGATGATCGAACGGAGCCGCGGATGCTCCGGCAGCTTCTTGAAGATCTCATTGCGGTTGTGCACGGCAAAGACCGACCGGACCTCCTCGTTGCCGGGCTCCCGGATCACCTCCACGGACGAATCGCCGCGCGCCACGTCCTGAAGCGTACGGGCCGCCTGTTGAAACATGGCCAGCTCCTCCTCCTGGAAGAAGTTTTCGAGAAACAAATAGCCGTTCTTCTCATAGAAGTCGGACTGCTCCCGGGTCAGCGGGCTTGCCGGGCTCCATTCCGAATGAACCACCGGATCCTGGCGGGTGAGGACCTCGGGCTGGGCTTTTTTGCGGGAAGGATACACATCCTCTGTCAGACGGGCAGGTGCCGTTTCGGTTGAGCGGGTCATGGGATCATCTCCTTATTTAATAACTGGGATATGAAGCGGATAGGTTCCTTCGGCGTCATGAACCTCCGCGCCCGTAAGCGGCGGGTTAAACACACAAACCATTCTCAGCTGCGACCGGGCCCGCAAATAATGCTTCTCGTTGCCGTCCAAGGCATACATCATGCCCGGTTTGATCTGGTAAGTTTCTCCCCCGATAACCTCGATTTCTCCTTCTCCTTCAAGGCAGTAAACGGCCTCCACATGGTTTTTATACCAGATCAGAGTTTCCGTACCGGCCTTGATGATGGTGTCATTGAGTGAGAAGCCCATTCCGTCCTTGTGCAGGAGCAGCCTTCTCGAGTTCCACGTCTTCGTGTCCACGTCGTCCTTCGTATTAAGTATGTCCTCCAAATGTTTAACAATCATGGAAATTCCTCCTGTTTGGGTAATTGATTGGTTTAAGGATTGACTTACTATTTCGTCGAATGGTTATGGGCGAGCAGCTCCATGCTCCGCTCCATCATCTGCAGCCCCTGCTTCAGAACCTCGAGCTCAATGGTCAGAGGCGGCATCAGCTTCACGACCTCGCTCCTCGGACCGGACGTTTCCATCACGAGTCCGAGCTGGAAGGCGTGGGAGCATAACTCTTCGGCCATGGCGGGATCGGCAAAAGCAATCCCCTGGATCATGCCTCTACCGCGGAGCTCGCCGTTGAACTGCGGATGCTTCGCGAGCATACCCTCCAGCGCGTCGCGTATCAGGCGGGCCCGCTGCAGGATGTCCATCTCGAAGGAGGCATCCTTCCAGTAGCTAAGCGCCTCGGCCGCGGCCACGAAGCCGAGGTTGTTGCCGCGGAAGGTTCCGTTGTGCTCGCCCGGCTTCCAGGCGTCGATCTCCGGTTTCAGCAGCGTGATCGCCATAGGCAGTCCGTAGCCTCCGATAGACTTCGACAGGCAGATGATGTCGGGCTCGATCCCGGCATGGTCGAAGCTGAAGAAGGATCCGGTGCGGCCGCAGCCCATCTGGATATCATCCAAGATGAGCAGGATGCCCCGGCTTTTGCACAGCCTTTCGATCCTCTGCAGCCAGCCTTTGCTCGCTTCGTTCAGTCCGCCTTCGCCCTGCAGCGATTCCAGGATAATGGCCGCCGGCAATGGCACCCCGCTGCCGGGATCGCCCAGCAGCTTCTCTATATAAGCGGCCGTATCCACGTCTTCCCCGAAATAGCCGTCATAGGGCATGAAGACCGACTGGCTCAGCTCCACACCGGCTCCTTCGCGCTTGAAGGAATTGCCGGTGACGGCAAGCGAACCGAGGGTCATGCCGTGGAAGGCGTTCGTGAAGCACATGATTGTCGTGCGGCCTGTCACTTTCCTCGCTATTTTCATGGCGCTTTCTACAGCGTTCGTTCCGGTCGGCCCCGGAAACATCACCTTGTGATTCCAGCCCCGCGGCTTCAGAATCACTTCCTGGAACCGCTCCAGGAAGGCTTCCTTGGCGCCGGTCGCCATATCCAGGCTGTGGGTAATGCCGTCCTGCAGAAGATAATCCACCAGCTTCGCGCGGATGCGCTCGTTGTTATGGCCGTAATTCAGAGCTCCCGCTCCGGCAAAAAAGTCAATGTATTCGTTGTTGCAGGTGTCCCACAGCTTCGCATTCTTGGCTTTGTGAAACACCGTCGTAAAATTGCGGCAGTAGCTGCGCACTTCCGATTCCAGCTCGTCAAAAACGGCAAGATTGGGCATTTCCAGTACTTGGGTATCCATGTCATTCCTCCATATTGGTTTAGAGTGTGAACGGACCGAGTAAATACAACGTTTCCTCTTCATGCTGGCTTCCCTCAGGAAAAAGAGCGGGCGAATAGCCGCGGCTAAGCGTACATTTCACGCCATATTCTTCCGCAAGCCCGGCGAACATCCGCCGGGAGGCGATATTGGAAGGCGACACGGTCGCTTCCAGGTAGCGAACCGAGCGGTGAACGCTTCGGTTTAGCAGGGTGCGGATGAGCTGCTTCCCGAGTCCCTTCCCCCGGCAGGCCCGGTCCACGGCCACCTGCCAGATGAAAAGGGTGTCGTCCTGCCGGGGCGAGCGAAAGGCCGAGACGAAGCCGGCCAGCTTCCCTTCGGCTTCCGCCACGACGCAGGTGCTGCTGAAATAGTCGCACAGCATCAAGTAGCAGTAAGCCGAATTCAGATCGAGCGTCCCCGCCTCGCGGATGAGCTCCCACACCTTTTCTCCATCTTCCGTCTGGGGACGGCGAAACGTGAACGCCGTTTCCGTCGTCATGAATCTCCCCCCCTTTTTATTTGTGTTTTAGATGCCGCCCGACCGGAACCGCTTCAGAAACTGCTGAAGCCGTTCGCTTTCGGGGCTGCCGAAGATTTGCTCCGGCGGTCCTTGCTCGACAATCAGGCCGTCCGCCCCGAAGATGACCCGGTCCGCGATCTCGCGGGCAAATTCCATCTCGTGCGTAATCAGAAGCATGGCCATCTCGCCCTCTTCGGCAATCTCCCAGATCACCTCCAGCACTTCCCCCACCAGCTCAGGATCGAGAGCCGACGTCACTTCGTCGAACACCATGACCTTGGGCTTCATGACGAGGGCGCGGGCGATCGCCACCCGCTGCTTCTGCCCGCCGGACAGCTGGGCCGGATAGACATCCAGCTTGTCGCCCAGGCCCACCTTGACGAGCATGGCCACGGCCCTCTCCTCGGCTTCGGCTTTGGACAGCTTCAGCACCTTTCTCGGCGCCTCCGTGACGTTGCCTAGCACGGTCATGTGCGGGAACAGGTTGAAATGCTGGAACACCATCCCCACCTTGTTCCTCATCCGGTGCAGGTGCTTCTCGTTGGCCCGGACCAGCCGGTCCCCGTCCCGCCGGTGCCAAAGCAGCTCTCCGTCAAGCTCGATCGTTCCCGCAGTGGGTTCCTCCAGCGTCATCAGCATGCGCCCGAGGGTCGTCTTGCCGGAGCCGCTCGGGCCGATGACGGCCGCCTTCTCCCCGGCTCCGATTTCCAGGTTGATGCCCTTCAGCACCTCGAGCTCGCCGAAGGATTTGGTCACGTCGTTATACTTGACGATGGTTTCTCTCACGGACTCACCTCCTTCTTCTTGACCGTTTGTCCGGCCGCCGCCGGCAGCCTCTCCTGAAGATTCATGCGCTTCTCCAGTCTCTGGATGAGCAGAGACGCCGGGTAGCTGATCAGAAGGAACAACAGGCCGACCATGGTATACGGCTCAAATACCCGATACGACTGCGACACAATATTCTTCGCGGTGAGGAGAAGCTCCACCAGCGTGATCGCCGAAAGAATCGGCGTTTCCTTAAACATGACAATGAGATAATTGCCCATAATCGGAATAATCGGCGGCAGGGCCTGCGGCAGAATGACGCGCCACCAGGTCATCCAGCGCGGGAAATTCAGCGCCGTCGCCGCTTCCCATTGGCCCTTCGGAACGGCCTCGATTCCGGAGCGGTAGACCTCGGACAGATAGGTGCTGTAATGAAGCCCCAGTCCGATGATGCCTACCATGAACGCCGACAGGGAGATCCCCGCCAGCTGGGGCAGGCTGTAATACAGGAACAGCACCTGCACGAGCAGCGGTGTATTCCGGATGAAGGCCAGGATTCCCTTGGCCGGAAGGCAGACGAGCTTCCAGCGGGAACGGACCGCTGCGGCAAAGACGAGCCCTCCGACACAGGCCACGCCGAATCCGCAGAAGGTGGCCAGAATGGTCATCTTCAAAGCGCTGAGCAGCTCCGGCAAAATTTCCGCTGCATAATTCCAATCCCACATGGTCTACACCCTCCCTGCCGTCATTTTTCGTTCCAGGAGCCGTACCAGCAGGGCGATCCCAGCGGAAATGACAAAGTAGAAGACGAGCAGCAGGGTGAGAATTTCCCACGTCCAGGAAATGTAGTTATTCCTCAAGATCATGGCCTGGTAGGTCAGATCGGCCATCGTAATGAAATAGACGAGTGAGGTGGATTTAACCAGCTCGATCATCTGGTTCCCGAAGGGAGGAAGCATACGGACGAATGCCTGCGGAAAAATCACGCGAACCAGCCTCTGGTAAGGAGTCAGGTTAAGGGCGATCGCCGCTTCCCACTGCCCTTTGGGCACAGCCAATATCGAGCTCCGTACAATCTCCGAGCCGTAAGCCCCGAAATTCAGCCCGACCGCCAGAACGGCCGCCGTCAGCTTGGGCAGCTCAAGACCGAGAATCGGCAGGGCGAAATAGAGCCAAAACAGCTGGATCAGGAGGGAGGTCCCCCGGAAAATTTCCACATACACGCCGGTGACGGTTCTTACGATCCACAGCTTGGATAGGCGGCAAAGCCCGCTTACAAAGGAAACAACCAGCGCCAATACAGCTCCCCATGCCGTTACTTTAAGCGTCACCTCCAGCCCGTCCCAGAAGGCGGGCAGGAAGTCCGTCCATGAAGTCGGCATGTTATTTCTTGCACAGGCTCTCGGACGTCGCGTCACCCGGGAGTTCCTGCTCCGTGAATCCGAACTTCTTCAGAATGGTGAGAAGCTCGCCGGAATCCTTCATTTTCTTCAATTCTTCGTTATACGCCTTCTGGAATTCCGTATCGGCTTGGCGGAAAGCGGTGGCGCCGTAGCCGCGCACACTCTTGCCGTCGATCTCCGGCTGCGTGAAATCCGCTACCCGCTCCAGATTGGCGTCCCCGGCCGATTCCAGCATGGACTGCAGAGCCGGTCCTGTCATGGTGACTGCCTGAACCCGTCCGGCCTGAAGGGCACTGACAGCGGAGGCCTGGTCCGGCACCTGGACGATCTGTTCCTTCGCCACTCCGGACTTCTCCAAATAGCCGATCTCAACGGCTCCGGTCATCACCGCCACCTTCACGTCTTTCTTGGAGGCGATGTCCTTGTAGCTCTTCAAGCCCACATCGCTGCCCTTCTTGATGGCAATCGCTTCCCCGATGCTGTATTCCGGATTGGCAAACAGAACCGCGCCGCACCGGTCGGGGTTGATGAACATCCCGGCGGTAATGAGATCGAAACGCTTAGCCTGCAGCCCGCCGATCAGGGAACCGAACTCGGTCAGCTCTCCTTTCATCTCGTTGACCCCTAGCTTCTTCAGGATGACACGGGCAATCTCCACCGCTTCTCCCGTCAATTGCCCATCGGCCGTCTTGTAGGCGTACGGCTTCTCATTCGCGAATCCTACGGTAATAGAGCCTTTCCTCTTGGCTTCGGCCAAGGTTCCGCTTGCGGAGTCCGTGCCTTCCGAGCCTTTTCCGCCGCTGGCCGTATCCCCCGCGCCGGTTTTCTGTCCGCAGGCCGCCAGGGCCAAGCATAGAACCATAAGCAGAACCATCGTAACTGACTTCTTCAACTTCCAACCCATCCTTTCACATTTTCCTTTTAATTTGATTTTACACATCGGAATGCTTGGTTTTACCTCGGTTGTCTTCCTTGTCTTTTTGGCGCTCCGTTCCTTTTCCCTTCTTCGCACCCCCTTCGAAAGGACACGACAAACTTCTGCAAGCCTCCGTGCCTTTCCTGTTCCGGAAAGGAAAGAGCTCTTCCGCTTCCTTGTCTTCTGGATAATTTGGCAAGCGTTGGAGCCTTATGTATCCATACTATAACAAACCTATACCCAACTAACAACCCTCATTAAACAAATAGGTTGTTAGTCTTTTTGTGACCTTGTCCTCCTCCAGGCTCTCACCCTCACCGGTAAGCAGGTTGTATTCTCTGTCCTACCCTGCCTTTAGGATCTCTTCCGCCCGCGACAAAAAGACCCGGTTAGAGAAACCGGGTCTTTCAGGATAGCAGGAAAAGGGGGCGCTGCCCGTTAAAGGGAAAGCAGCGCTTTGTACAGCTTGATCACGCCGAAATGCATGCCTTCGTGATACAGGTCGAGGCTGAGAAAATCCTCGGGAGTCTTCAGCAGCGCCCCCGACGAGGTCCGGTACGGCTCCGGAACCTCTTCCTGCATTCGTCCGCCCAGCGCCTCCCGGATGCGGCCGACCTGCTCCTTCATCAGCCCTTCGATCTCCGGCAGAGCGGGGACTCGGACCGACTCCGGGCGGGTAAGCGGAGAGGTGTTGTACTCAAACTGCTCCTTGTAGCCTTCCGGCAGGTGAAGCGGGAGCCCTATGTACTGGAAGGCATGCCTTTCAAGGACAACGTAAATGTGTCCGAACTGCCAGCGGAGGTTGTTCCGGAACCCTTCCGGAATCCGGTCGGCCTCCTCCTCCGTTATTCCCTGCATGGCCTTCAGCGTCTGCGACCGGACGAAGTCCAGCTGCTTAATCAAAGCATGCTCCATCGTACCAACCCCTGTCCTCGAATGTGGAGCCAGTATACCACGGAACCCGCAGAGAAGCCATCCGTTAGCCCCGACTTGGCTGCCAGGTACAGTTGGCCGCGCAGCGTTCAACGCAGCGTGACGGCAGACAGCCGCGTGGATTAAGCCGTTTGACCGTCACTTTCGGGCTCCCACAAGGCATCCTGATCCAGCTCGCCTCCCAGAGCGACGGCCGGTGGCACGTCGTGGAAGCCCGCGAAGCCGTCCAGGCTCTGCCGGGCCAGGTCATACAGCTTCGGGTCGTTGACCACATGAGAGGTTATGCGGATGGAGCCGGGCAGGATCTCCAGTTCTCTCCAGCACGGCAGGCAGATGGCTGACGCGGTCTGTACATAGGTCCAATTCCCGGCGGATGTGATCGTCTGAATGTGATTGTGGCCGTTGAACCAGAAGCACGGCCCGGCCGCCCCCTGCATGACCGAGAGCAAGGGCTCCGCGTTCTCCACCCTCATCATGTCTTGCTCGGACAAGGCAGTCGTGTCCGGCAAGGGATGATGGGCAAACACCAGCACCGGACGGCCGCCCGCTTGGGCCAGCTGGTTCCGCAGCAGCTCGAGCTGGAGGTCGCCCAGCTGTCCTCCCCAATCCAGCGCGCTCTTCGTCTTACAGGTGTTCAGGAAAACCATAACGGCCGCCTCGGAGTCGATCACCCCGAAGCCGTTCGCGATCGGAGGAGTGGCTCCCCAGGTTTCCGTTGTCTCCGGTCCCGCCGTCAGCAGGTCGTGGTTTCCGGGCACATGAAGAAAGGAGCTTCGCTTGCCGAGGGAGTCAATGATGGCGTACACCGACCGGTATTCTTCCTCCAGCCCATACTGGGTCAGATCCCCCAGGCAGAGGTACCAGTCGGCCTCCGAACCTTCTTCGAAGAAACGGGCCAGATAAGCCCGGTAAAAATCATCCTTCACCGGAAGCTCCGCCAAGGCGGAATAATGAAGATCCGTCATGAGCCGAATACGCAATTTGCTTCATCCTTTCGCAGGTGGGTTGACGAATAAGAAGCCCCTCTCCCGGGCCCGGCTTACTCGTTAAGAACCCCTTCGCCCTTCACAGGGCGGTTTCCTGCCGAATCGGCCTAGCGTCCCCCAAATGGTGACCCCGAAAGGACACCTAAGTCCTCCCCAAGGGAACAGAATCTTCCGTGCTCCGCCGACTCTTTCGCCAGGATTCCCATAAGGGCGCTGGTGAGGCCCGCCTCCAAAGGAATGATCGATTTCTCCCGGCCGGCCAGCATAGCGAGATAGTTGCGGGCAAGCGCCGTGTCTCCTCCGTGGTGCCCTTCCCCAGGCTCAATGTCGTAGGTTTCCACCCGGGGAGAGTGGTGCAGATAGACACGGACCTGCTTCTGGTAGAAATCGAATTCGAGCGTCCCCTTGTAGCCCATGAAGCGGGCTCCGCGGGAAGCGGCCCGGCCCCGAACGAAGAAGTTCTGGCTGTAGGAGACATGCATCCCCGTCTCGTAGCGGATCAGGACGCTTCCCGAGTCCTCGTTGCCCGTATCCTCGGCGAAGCAGCAGCCGTTCCATTCCCGCTCCGGCTCCGGCTTCCGAAGGGCGCTTTCCAAGCAGGTCCGGTTGTCTTCGCAAGCCTCGCAGGTTAAGCCGGCCGGCTTATTCCCTTTGAAGATTTGCTTGGAGGTCATGGCGCACAAGGATATCGGCTTCAGGCCGAGGACTGCATTCAGGTAATCGAAGTCGTGGTTGGCCTTCTGGAGAAACAGGCCTCCCGTTTCCTCCGGATTGCGGTACCAGCTCTGGTAATACACCCGGCCGTAAGGCACATTGTTGTAAGCCTGAACATGCTCCACCGATCCGATTTTGCCCGAATCGATGATCTCTTTTACGAGCTGAACGATCGGCGTGACCCGGAGCGGGAAGGAGACCAGCACTTCCGTCGGATAGGCAAGGGAAGCCTGGTGCAGCCTCTTCCAGTCCGCAAGGTTCGTTGCCACCGGCTTCTCCAGAAAGACGGGAAGCCCTGCGGGAAGCACCTTCAGCGCCATCTCGGTATGAAGGGTGCAGCGGGTGGCGATCATGACCCCGTTCAGGCCGGGCTCGGCTGCCAGCATCTCTTCAGCCGTGTCGTAATAGCGAGGACGGTCGCCGGAATACGGCCATTCCTCTCTCTGCTTCTCGCGGGGATCGACCACCGCCGCCACCCGGCAGCCGGGATCCTGCCTCCCGATTTCTCCTAAGATCGACCGGGCCCGAAGCCCGTATCCTATTACCCCCAGGTTCATGTCTGTCCTCTCTTTCCTGCTGCTAATCAAGTGAATAGGTCGTACAGGTAAGGATTGGCGCCGATTAAATCGGCTTGATACAAATAAACGCCTTGGACATGCTGCTTTCTATACGTTTCATAAGCGGCTTTCAGTTCCCGCGGCGTATGGGCCATCGTGAGGGCTCCCGCCTTCGGGTCGATGCCGGCCAGCCATTTCCAGCCGTCGATACAGCCGAACACCCGTGTTCCGGTAGAACGGCACAGATGAACGTAATGCTCGGTTCGGGGCAGCGGATCGCTTGTCATGAAATTGGACGGAACGATGACGTCCACTACTCCTTCTGCGACACCCTGCTCCATGGCTTCGAAGTACACTGGATGGACGGCGGGTATTCTTACCTTCAGGTCCATCCGTGACCCTGTAATAGCTTCCTTCTCCTTCAGCATCGCCTTGGCCGCCCTTAGGATCGAGACCAGGCTGTCCGTCGTCTGGTTCTTAGGAGAGCGCATGTAGTCCAGGAGCAGCCCGTCGATGGCGTACTCCCGCACCAGCTCACCGAGGACCGCTTTCGCGTAGTCCTGCACCTCCGGCCGGGTGTAATCGAAATCCCCGTCCCGGATCAGACCGACATGCTCCCTCGTGAACCGCTCGGCCAGAGGCGGGATCCACAGATAGGGACGGTTCATGCCGACATTGGCCGTCAACCGGATTCCGGTCCCTTCCAGGGCCCGGACGGTCTCTTTCAGAATGTCGCAGCCGGCCGCCAGCCGGGCCGGATCGTCATTAACCGTCCGGTCATCGGCCTCCGCCGGCAGGTCGAGCCGTTCGAGGAACCGGCTGTGGTGCAGCGATTTCATCCCGATTCGGACGGTCTGAATCGAGATTTCCTGCGGCCGGAGCCGGATAAATTCCTGCAGCATGATCTCATTCATCGTCTCCGCGTCATGAAACCCGTGCAAGGAATAGCTGTAGGGTTCGTAGAAGAGACAGAGCTCCTGGCCTGCCAATTTCCCGTACGCCGCCGAAGACGAGCCCGGCGCCGGGGAGCCTCCGGATGAGGCGGGAACGAGCTTGAGGTAGGAGATCCGGCCCAGCTCCGCCCCCTTCGTCACATGCTCCTGCATGAGGGAAAGCTCCAGGCTTCCTTCGTTCAGCTGCAAGCGGCCGAAGAAGATCTCCAGCCCCTTCTTCCCGTTATGATGGCTCAAATAACGGCTTCCGTTCGTCATGAACCTGGCCCTCGGCCCCCCGTTTATCTTGACGAGGAAGCGGGCGCTGCCTGTCTCCATTCCGAAATACACGTCGTATTCCCCCTGAACGGGGATGGCAATAGAGAGCGGGGGGAGCCGCTCCCCCCGCTTCATGCCGACACTGGTCCCGAAGCGGCTGCTGCGGACATCCCAGCCGCTTCCTTCCGCATAATCCTCCCAGTCGTCCAGGTAGACAGCCCGGCTTCCGGTCAGCTTCAGGTTATGCCGTTCTTCAAATCTCCCCTGCTCCGTAAGGAAAGTAAGCCTCAAGGGGATCGTATGGCCTTCGAATTCCATTACTCCATAGAGATTCCAATAGAAGAGAGGGCCCTCCCCCCTTCCGGATTCCGGAGCGAACCGGACGATGCCGGCCTCGTAAGCCTCTTCCCACAGCTCTCCGGCTCCGTTCAATACCTCCTCGGGATCAAGAGAGGGAATCAGGACGGCAGGCTTCCAGCCCGCGTCCGGAGTACAATATTCCACCCGGCAGGAAAGGCAGCCTTCTCCCGGGGCAAGCCGGAACTCGACAAGCCCGTCTTCCCTCGGTTTGGCCTGCTTCAGCATGGACCGGCTTCTATCCCGGCCTTTCTCGCTCTTCTCCATCTAGAGGATCGGCGTGCCGCTGGCATCCACCCATTGGGTTCCCGTCGACCAGACAGGTTTGTTCAGCCCGGTGTGGAAGACCATGGTGCCCACCGCCACAGAGGCCGCACCCGGCAAGGTAGTGGCATCGAAAGCACCCCCGCTGACTCCCTTCGCATACGAGGCATTCCCGTCCGCCCCGATCCGCACAGCCGTCCCGGATCCGTCCGACTTGGTGATGATCAGGTCGCCGTTATCCTCCTCCAGCTTGAAGGTCCGTGTGTTAGACTTTGTCTTCAGCATGAGGTTGACGTCTCCCCCTGCCTTGCTCTGTTGAATGAGGAAGTCGGTATTGGCCTGGCGGCCGACAAAGTGGAATTCCTTCGAGGGAGAGCCGACATTCCAACCGAAGAATCCGCTGATTTTCTTAACCGTGAACATGGTGGTGAGGGAGGGGGTTCCCGCCACCTTGTTCCCTACAATTTTGAAATCGCTCAGCTCATCGTCCGTCCCGCCGTTGATCGTGTTGGTGCCCTGCCCAATCCCCCAGTTCACTTCGCCCCGGTTGCCGAAGAACACGGTAGCGCGCCGGTTGTTGGCAGTGGCGTCGTTATGCATGATCATAAGGGCCGGATGCCAGTTGCCCATGAACCAGGTCGTGTTGCCGTCATGCTGCCCGTTCTTCTCGTCACCCTCGGTGCTGGAGAAATAGCGGACCTGGTTGCCGTCTCTTGCAAGCGGATTGCTATAGGGGGTGTTGCCCCTCGAATAATCGATTACCGTTATGTTGGTATCGGTCTGAGAGAAGTCCGGATGCGTGGTCACATCGTTGCGGCTGTAGCCGTATTCGACCGTCACCGGTACGATCACCACTCCCCCGCCCTGGCCGTCGGCAAAGGCGATGGCTGCCTGCAGGGCAGCCTTGTTCTCCACCGGGGTCTTATCGGGGGCCGCTCCGAATTGCGCGACGTCAATATAAGCGCTTACGCCCTGGCTGTTGACCGATTGGTGCTCCAGCCCGTTCTCACTTTTTGCCAATACCCCTTTGGTGGCGAATCCCGGGAGCAGCAGAGCGACTGAGGCGGCCAGTACCAGCCATTTGGCCGATTTCCGTTTAGCTTTAGAAGAAAGGGTCATGTTCCTAATTCCTCCTTAAAGTATGAATCGGATCAAGCGTTAGCCTTTGACGGCGCCGATCAGGACGCCTTTCACGAAATACTTCTGCAGAAACGGGTACAGGAACAGAATCGGAACCGTCGAAACGATGATCATGGCGTACTTGATGACCTCGCTTATCCCCGCCTTATCCATCCCCTGGACATCGGTGGTCATGGCGTCCGTGCTGGATGTGATGAGAATCTCCCGCAGGACAAGCTGCAGCGGAAACAGGTCGCGGTCCCTCAAATAAACAAGCGCCGTGAACCAGGAGTTCCAGTGGCTCACCCCGTAGAACAGAACCATAACCGCGATAACGGGCAGGGACAGTGGTAGGATAAGCCGGAAGAGAATCGTATAATCGTTCGCCCCGTCTATCTTGGCCGCTTCCTCCAGATGCACCGAGATGCCCTGAAAAGCCGTTCTCATAATAATGAGGTTATACGTGCTGATCGCCGACGGAATGATAAGCGCCCACCGGCTGTTCAGCATCCCAAGCTCCGAAACGAGCAGATACGTGGGAATCAGCCCGCCCCCGAAAAACATGGTGAAGACGATCATCATCATGATGGGGTTCTTCAGCATCAGGGATTGCCGGGACAACCCGTAGGCGCCGAGCGCCGTCATGAAAATGTTGAAGGCGGTCCCCACGACGACATAGAACAAGGTGTTCAAGTACCCCCGGATCAGCATCGGGTTGTTAAAAACCAATTCATAGGCCTGAAAGCTGAACCCGAGAGGATACATAAGCAGCCCCCGGTGCTGAACCAGCCGGTCGGCTTCGCTTAAAGAAGCGAACAGCACATAAAGAAACGGATACAAAGTCACGAGGCACAAAATCAGCAGCAGCGTATTGTTCACGAGCTGAAAGAGGCGTTCGCCTGAAGTCATTTTTCCCATGGGATCCTCCTTACCATAGCTTGGTCTCCGTATAACGGCGGCTCAGCCGGTTAGCCAGAATCAGCAGGGCGAAGTTAATGACCGAATTAAACAGGCCCACGGCCGCACTGTAGCTGAAGTCCGAATCCAGTATCCCCCTCCGGTACACATAGGTTCCGATCACATCGGCCGTCTCGTAGGTGGAGGAGTTGTACAGCAGCAGAATTTTATCTGTGCCGACCGCCATAAAGCTTCCGATTTGCAAAATGAGCATGATGATAACGGTGGGCAGAATGCCCGGAATGGTCACGTTCAGCACCTGCCGGAAACGTCCCGCCCCGTCCACCTTGGCGGCTTCGTACAAGGTAGGGTCGATGGCGGAGATAGCCGCCAGGTAGATGATCGATCCCCAGCCTACGTTCTGCCAGATGCCCGACGCGATGTACACGGTCCGGAACCAGGCCGGATCGCTCAGGAAGGCGGCCGGCTCCCTTCCCGTCCAGGTCAGCAGCTGGTTGACCAGGCCGTCCCGGGACAAGAAGTCGATCAGCATCCCGGAAATGATCACGATCGAGATGAAGTGAGGCAGATACGTGACCGTTTGGACCAGGCGCTTGAACGAGCTTCGGCGCACCTCATTGAGCAGCAGCGCCAGAACGACCGCAGCCGGAAAGGCAAAGAGCAGCTCGTAGAGGCTCAACAGCAGCGTGTTCTTCAGCAGGCGTCCGAAATAATAGCTGTTAAAGAAATCCTTGAAATAATCGAAGCCAACCCATGGGCTTCCCAGGAAACCCCGGGTGGGAGAGAACGCCTTGAAGGCGATCTGCACCCCGTAGATCGGGCCGTAATGAAAGATTAGGTAATAAGCGACGACGGGCAGCAGCATGATGTAAACATGCCGGTTGATCCGGATATCGCGCCACAGCCGCCGGGCATAAGACGGCTGGCGATAGCGGCGGGCGACCCGCTCCCTAGGAACGCTTGTTGAGGCGCTCAAGTGCTTTTTGCTGGGTCTGGATGACTTTGTCTATGCCCATTTTCTGGATGGTGCCCACATACTTGTCGAAGGAATCGATCGGCTCCATCCCCATAATGAATTTGTTGACCATCTCCGAGTAATAGGTCTTGATATCGTTCATGCTCGAAGACATTTCGGAGCTTTCCTGGCTGGTCAAAGTGAGTGACGGGAGGAGCTTGGCATGGTCCGCCTTCATCCAGGTTTCGATGGCCTGCTTCTGGAAAGGCTCCGGGGAAAACTGCTCCGTTAGCCCTTTATCCACCACATAAGGGCCGGAGAACGAACCGTGGCTGTACTTGGCGATGGCCTGGCTGACCGGAAGGTTGGTCGGCGAGGTGGTGATCTCCTTGGTCAGGGTCGGCTTGCCGTTCACCATCGTATAGCTCTGGCCTTCGATGCCGTAATTGAACAAGAGGTGCCCTTCGGGACCGTAAGCGTAATCGAGCCATTTCACGATTTGCTCCGGATTTTTGGCATTCGCCGAAATGGCCGCCCCGGTGCCGATAAACGGAGCGTTCATCTGCCCGACCGACATGCCGCCCTGCTTCAAGGCCGGATAAGGAACACCCACGAGGTTAAAGTCGGGGTATTTCGGCTTCATCAGGGAGGTGTAGCTGCCAAGCCCCGCTCCCACGTTCATGGCCATGGCGCCTACCAGGTTGCCGGTCATTTTGGCATCCTTCAGCTTCTGGTCCATGGTGGCGAAATCTTTATCGATCAGGCCTTCCTTGTACCACCGGTTCATCACGGTCAGGAACTCCTTGAACTCCGGCTGGATCGGACCGAACTTGACCTTGCCCTGATCCTGATAGAAGCCCGATGTAATGCCGTAGGCCCCGATAAAGGCATGGCCGAAATCCATGACCTTCAAATCGAGAAGCAGCGGGACCTCGTCCTTTTTGCCGTTCCCGTTCGGATCGCCGTCCCGGATCGCCGTCAGCGTCTTCTCCCATTCGTCGATTGTCTGGGGAACCGGCAGCTTCAGCTTGTCGAGCCAATCCTTGCGGATGGCCGGCCCGTTGTATACCCGCTGAAACTCCTCCTTCGAGAAGTAAGGGAAGACATAGATATTGCCTTCATCCGTCATGATCTGCTTCTTCAGTTCCGGATCGTCTTTAAGAATTTTGGATAGGTTAGGCGCATGCGCGTCGATCAGCTCGTTCAGCCGAAGGATCTTCTTCTCCTTGATGGCGTTATCCGGGCCTTTCGAGACCGCCGCCCACGTATGCTCGATCACGTCCGGAAGCTGCCCGGAAGCAAGCAAAAGGTTAAACTGGTCGTTGTGCTGGCCGACCGGAGGATGCTGAAAGTCCACCACGGTGCCGGTGCGCTTCTGAAGCTCCTGGTAAACCCCCATTTCATTGAAGCTTTTCATCGTAGCGGCTACATTGGCGTTCATGGCTACCCAATAGCTAAGCTTGGCCGGGTAGGCCACTTCCTTCGGAGCCGCACTCGGCGAGCTCTGCCCTTCCTGGCCTTTGGCCGTCTCCCCCGGCGTCTTTCCGCTGCAGCCGGTCAGCGCTGCGGCCGCCATGGCCGGAATGACGAGCGATGAGATCCACTTTTTCAAACAGACACACTCCCCTTTTTGCTTTCGTGAACCGGTTTCCCGGCCTGCTCCCACTGTACCTTAATAGAAAAGCCCCCGGGAAGAAACGATGCTTCCCGGAGGCATACAAGTTTAAGATTTTGAGGAAACCATTCTTAAGATGGAGAAACCGTTCTTCACCTTCCCCGGGTTTCCCGGTATTGACCTGGGGTAATGCCCTCCCATTTCTTGAACACACGGCCGAACCCGATATGGTTCGCGTACCCCACCTGGCGGGAAATGTCACCGATCGTCATATCGGACTCCGTCAGCAGCGATTTCGCCGCCTCGATCCGGCAGCGGGTCATATACTCCGACAGGTTGATCCCGCTTTGCTTTTTGAAGAAGGTGGACAGGTAGGGCGGGGTAAAGCCGAACTCCTCCGCCAACAGGTTCAGGCTCAGGTTGCTGTCCCCGTAGTGCTGTCCGATATACTCCACGATTCGGCGGTAGACGGCCTGCCCGGAATCGGATCGCTCCTCCTTCACGGTATCGCATAGTAGCTTCATTCCGGACTTGATTAAGGCGAGCATCTCCTCCGCCGTCGTACACTTCGCTATGGCCTGGGCAAGCGTTGAGAAATGAGTTTCCAGGTTGTCGTTCGGGGAATCGAGCAGGTGAACCACCTTCAGGAAGGTTCCGGCCATGTCCTGGAAGAGGGACCGTCCGAGCTCGGGAGAAATTTCATTGCGTATAAAGTTAACCTCGTAAACGTGATCCAGAGCCTGCTCCGCACGGGCATAATCGCTCGTTTTAATATAGTTAATGATCTGAACCTCGTTCTCCATCGGATAGTAATACGAGAATCTTTTCTGGTTCTTGTGATGGCTGTAGTAGATGGTCGAGTTGGAGCCTTGCGTCAGCCGGTATTCAAGTGCCGTCAGGGCTTCCGTATAGCATTTGGCTATCCCTTCGGCCCCCTCGTGGCTTGAGCTGACGGCGGCTGTGAACTGGATACGGAATTTCTGTTCGACCAATGGCTTCAGCTTCTCAAGCCACGTCCCCCACTCCTCATCATGGCTGGAAGTAGTGCCGTCGAGCAGAACCGCCAGCCGGTTGCGGCCGAGCTCCACGACAAAGCTTCCGGGCGAGACGGAGTCCTCCAGCAGGTTGGTGAGCACGAACCGGACCAAGGCCCACTCCTGCTCGCTGTCGTTCTTCACGAAGTTCTGGCAGTTCTCAATCTCGATCAGCACCACTCGGAAGGAACGGGAATCCAGGGATCCGCCGATCATCTTCAAGGTCTCGGCATCCCTATCCGACGGCCGGGTATGCCCCAGGAGCAGCCGGGTCAGAAGATGGGCCTTCGCGGCCGGCATCTGCTTCAGCAGCGTTTCCCGCAGCGTCTGCTCTTCGTTCATCGAACGGATCACGGCATTCTGGATGAACTCGTATTCATTGCCGGCGCTTTCGCCGTATTCCGATCTCCGGTTCAGGATGGAACGCACCACCTCGCGGACCGGCTTGTAGCTGCGGTAAGTAAGAAGCAGAGACAACGCGAGCCCACAAAGAAGATAGAGTCCGAACAGGGACAGCGACCCGTATTTGACGGCGTCCACCTTCTTCATCACGATGGCTTCGGGAACGACCGAAACGTACTTCAGCCGGTTCTCCCCCGACAGAGAGGTCACCAGGTAAGTGGAACCTTCGTCTTCGTAAGAGAAAGACCCTTCCCGGACAGCCAGACGCTTCCTCAAGTCTTCCGGCAGGGTCCGAACTCCCGCCGTTCCGGTGAGGACTTCCTGCTTCTCATTCAGAACATAGACGGCCCCTTCCCCCGCCCATTCCACCGGCTCCAGCATGCTGTTCATCTTCTGTTCATTGATCAGCATGACGAGTCCAGCGGCCGGACGGCCGGTTTCATCCAGCGGGTAGGTTTGCACGTAAGGGATGACGCGCTTCGTGGAATCGATCTGGTTCACGGTCGTCACCGGGTACAGAGCCTTAGCGTGAAAGCGCGAAAGCCTCTCAGGCATGCTCTCGGCGATGCCTTCGAACCGCTGGATCCGTTCATAGTACAGCGTCGCGTCTGTTTTCAAGCCGGAAGTCAAGACGCTCCCCGCCTTAGGGAAATAGAGATGAAGAGAGTCAATGTAATCGTTTACATTTAAAATGCCGGATAGCTCCTTCATGAGCTCCACATAATGCAGCTGGTCCTCGCCGTGATTGTTTCCGGCATTGTCCATCAGCCACTTGAAGTTCGGCTCAAGCGAAAGCTGGAGAAGGATCCGGTTCAGCTCCGTCAACCGGCTGTCCGTGTTCCGGCGGGCCTGCTCCAGCAAGCCGGTGTTGGCTTTATTGGCCTGTTCGGCCAGGACCCGCTCCATTCTTTGGTAGATATACCCGCCTACGGTTACCGGGAGCAGGAGCAGGAACAAATAGGAGATCAGAATGGTCAGCCACACTTTTCTGCGTTTCAGCATCTTTCCCCTCCGCTCGCTGCAAGCTGTTGTGGTGGTCTTATTCATTGTAGTCCAGCCCGCTCGCTTTACCAAGCCTTCTTTTGAAAAAGGAGAGGGGCTACCCATAAAGCATAAGAATGACAAGAAGCACAAGCAAGCCGCATATGACCCCCAGGGCAAAAACCAGCGTCCAGACCGGCACAGAAGCGGACCGGTATTCTCCCTGGCTAATCCCTTTCTTCTTGCGGAAATAATCCCGGGCCGCCAGAATGAGAACGCCCGCGCCCAGAAGCACGGCCCCGATTCCTCCGATGGAGGCCACAAGGGCGCCGGCCGAAACGGTCTCGCCGGACCGGTTGACCAGCCCGGCGGTCAGAAAGCCGAGTCCGATAATCGCGATGCTCGTGCGGACCCAGGCGAGGAAGGTCCTCTCGTTCGCCAGATGCTGCTGAATGTATTTGGATTCATCCATGTACTCCTCCACCGAACTTTCCTCCTGTTCGCACTTGGATTATCTTATTCTTTACCCATCGGGCACCGTTACTGCCGCTCCCCAAGCAGGAAATGGAATAAATCCCCTACAATAAGCGAAAGCTTATACGAGGAGGTGTGTGGCTTGTTACTATCCAGCCTGCTGCTGTCTGCCGTCGTATTCCTTGCCGGTCTTGCTCCTGCCGATCCAAACAGAGAACTTCCGAAACAAACCGTAAGGGCACTCCAGAAGATTCAATCTGAAAGCAAGGAAACTGCAACGATCCAGTGGAATTCCCTGACGCACTCCCCTCAGCGGGTAACCGGGAAATTAACCGAGCCTTCGGCCCATTCCCCCGGTTGGATTGCCTATGAGTATTTGGAGAGGCACAAAGGCCTTTATGGGCTTAAACGGGTAAAGGAAGACCTTCAGATAACCAAGGTGGAGCCCGACGGTTCATCTGTTATCGTCTATTTTCAGCGCATGCTTTACAAAACGCCGGTATGTGACGATCAACTGGTCGTGGAACTCGATATAGACGGGGTGATCCGGCGGATCGAAGGCACTTTGCATACCGGTTTAGAGAAGCAGAGATTGGGCAGACCCATGTATCCGGCCGTCACCCAAGAGGAGGCCCGGGATCTGGCAAAAGCTCACGAGGAATCGCTGCCCCCTCCACCCCCGTAAGCATCGAGTCCTGCTACCTGGCCACCAGAACCGGCGTTCCCTTGGTCCATGTGGCCACTTATGAGAAAGAAGGCCGTCCGGTTTCGCTCAAGATACATTCGCTGACCGGACAGGTCATTCCCTAGAACAGTCTCCCGGGGGGAACCCTCGGTCTAATGGGTTTCCTCCTTCCATTCCGCTTTGGTCAGCAAGCGATGCTTCAACAGCTGCAGGATAAAATCTTCATAATAGTCCTTTCTGACAATTACACGGTATTCATGCTGGGGAAACGTGTAAAGAAAGACATCCGTAATCACGTCATTTTCTTCAAAGACCTGCTGCACCGCCTTCATGGTCTCGTAATAAGCCTCCGCTATCACGCGAATGGAGAATTCGATATCCTTTCCATTCTCCGTCTCTTTAATATCCACGATTTCCGGTTTCCACTCATAAACCATCTTCATGTTCCTTCCCCCTTAAAGTAAATATCGGAAATACAGGTAGAGGTTCGCCAGAACCACCGACAACAGCATAATGGGAAACCCGTATTTCATAAATTGTACGAATTTGATGGGATATCCTTCTTTACCCGACATGCCGGCTACAATCAAGTTGGCGCTGGCTCCGATCAACGTGCCGTTTCCTCCAAGGCACGCCCCCAAGGCAAGACTCCACCACAGCGGCTCCAGGTTCTCTACGCCCATGTTCCCCATTTCCTGAATCATCGGAATCATGGTCGCCACAAAGGGGATGTTATCCAGAAAGGCGGAGGCGATGGCACTGAGCCACAGAATCAGCATGGAAGTGGCCACCGGATTCCCGCCGGTTAATTCAATCGCCTTCACGGCCAGCTCGGCGATCACGCCGGTATCAATCAAGCCGGAGACCAGGACGAACAGGCCGACAAAGAAGAAAATGGTGGTCCATTCCACTTTCGTAAACGCTTCTTCCATCGTGTGTTCGCCCGTTAGGAGAAGAAGGAGGAAAGCACCGGCCAAGGCGACAGTGGCCGATTCCAGATGCAGCATCTGATGCAGGAAGAACCCGAGGATCGTCAGTCCCAAGACGCTCAAGCTTTTTACCAATAACGTCTGATCGGTGATAACCTCCCTTTCATTGACCTGCATGATGCTTTGCTTCAGCTCCGGTGTGGTCTGAATCTGTTTGCGGAACATCAAGACGAAGATCGGGAGGGTGACGACCAGAATTACCGCCGCAATGGGAGCCAGATTATAAATAAAGGCCATGAACGTCAGTTCTTTAACGGCACTTCCGATCATGATGTTCGGCGGGTCGCCTATCAAGGTAGCGGTGCCCCCGATGTTGGAAGCGAGAATTTGAGTGATTAGATAAGGAACGGGATTCACCTGCAGCTGCCGGGTGATGCTGAAGGTTACCGGCACCATTAGCAGCACCGTTGTTACGTTATCCAGGAAGGCGGAGCCGACGGCGGTAATGAGGACAAGGGCAAGCATAATCCTTACAGGGTCACCCTTGGAGAGCTTGGCTGCCTTTAAAGCCAGGTACTTGAAAAGACCCGTTTCAGCCGTAATGCTAACAATAATCATCATCCCGATCAACAGGCCCAGCGTATTAAAGTCGATGTGGTGGAGAGCCGCCTCCTGGTCTACGATCCCAAGAACAATCATAAGGACCCCGCCGATCATCGCCACGATGGTGCGGTGGATTTTCTCGGCGATGATCATGGCGTACGTAATAAGAAAGATGCCGATTGCCAACACAGCTTGCTGTTCCATAAGGACCTCCTCGTCG
This sequence comes from Paenibacillus aurantius, assembly GCF_032268605.1. Taxonomy (NCBI): domain Bacteria; kingdom Bacillati; phylum Bacillota; class Bacilli; order Caryophanales; family Paenibacillaceae; genus Paenibacillus; species Paenibacillus aurantius. Next base: position 399,452 of record NZ_CP130318.1, on the reverse strand, counting down.
TTCTGCTCTTTGGTATTCTTTCCTCTAACGGAATAAATCATATTTCGATCCGGTTTTTTCCACAAAAAAAGAGCCCCAACCAGGGGCTCTCCGAAAAAAACAAGGAGGTGCCCTTGGTGACAGGCTCCTCCGGATTTCAAAATATGATTACTGTTAGTTTATAGGGTCCCTTCCCCGATGTCAAGAAAGGCTCCAGCCCGCTACGCTCGAAAAGCCTGCATCGCTTTGCGGACCTCCTTGAAGCTGGGCCGTTTGCCGTACAGGAGAACGCCGGTCCGATAGATTTTAGCCGACAGCCAGCCGACGAAGAGAATCGTCACCACCAGAACCCCGATGGACAGCCAGACCTCCCAGGCTGCCGGATTCGCCATTCCGATGCGCAGGAACATCACCGCCGGGGTGAAGAACGGAATGAAGGACGCGACCGTGACGAATTCCGAGCTCGGAGCATTGGTGCCGAAGATGCCGATGTAGAAGCCCGCCAGCGCGAGAATCGTAATGGGGGCAATCGCCTGGCCAAGCTCCTCGGTACGGCTGACAAGCGAGCCGACGGCGGCGCAGAGCATGGCGTACAGGAAGAACCCGAGCAGGAAGAAAAGCACAAAATACCCATACAGCTGAGGAGGAGCGTCTCCGAAATCCAGGTCGATTCCTTTGAAGTATGACGCGTTATGCGGAAGATTCAGGTTAATCACGACCACAAGGACATAGACGCCGATCTGCAGCAGGCCGATCAGGAGGGTGCCGAGCACCTTGCCGTACAGCTGCTTGACCGGAGAGATACTGGAGACGAGAAGCTCCATCACGCGGGAGCTCTTCTCCGAGGTGATCTCCATCGCAATCATGTTCCCGTACATGTAGACCATCATGGAGACGAGGATCAACAGCGCGTAGACGAGAATGTAGGAAACGATCATCTGGGAGCGGGTCCGGCCGTCTCCGTTATCCACCTGAATGCTCGTCAGGTCGACGGGCGCATTCAACTTGGCGAGCTGCTCGGCCGTCAGGCCGGCCCCTTTAAGCAGCTGCGCCTGCTTGACGGCTTGAAGCGCCGGAGCCAGGTCGCCGGTAACTCCGTTCTCCATGAAGGATCCGGCCGATTTGTAGGTCGCCTTGGGGAATCCCGCCGCTTTGTCTTCGGTCAGCTCGAGGAAGCCTTTGATTTCCTTGGCCTCGATTCGTTCCTTAATCAACCGGTCATTCGCTGCGGCGCTCCCTTGGTCAGGAATTTTGACCAGCTCGATGGACGGCTTCTCCTGGGCGCCGAAATACGCCTCTAATCCGCTGACCACCTCCGACGGCCGGTCCCATACCCCTACCTTGTCGGCTTTGCCGCTCGAGAAGGAGGAGATGAGGGAAGGCAGGTTGATGCCGATACTTAAGACGATTAAGAGAATAAGAGAGGTCACTAGAAAGGACTTGGTCCGGATCCGGTTCAGGAATGTGAACTTAATGACCGACAGCAGACTGTTCATGGTCTTTCCCCACCTTTTTAATAAAAATTTCCGTTAACGTCGGCTCCATCACCTGAAAACGGGACACGTCCGTCTGCGCAAGGGCCCTCTGAAGAATTTCTCTTCCCGCCGAGGCCGCATTAATCCGAATCTCGTACCGGCCTTCCTTCTCCTCCACAGACAGAACGCCCGGAGTCGAGGAGAGCCCTTTTACCGGACCGGCCGTTTCCAGCACAATCCGCTCTTTCGGGTAGCCTGCTTTGATCTCTTTGATTTTGCCCTTCAGCACAAGGTTCGACCGGTGCAGGATGCAGATGTTCTCGCACAGCTCCTCGACATGGTCCATGCGGTGGCTGGAGAAGAGAATCGTTTTGCCTTCGTCCCGCAGGTGCAGGACGGACTTTTTCATGAGCTCCACGTTCACGGGATCCAGCCCGCTGAACACTTCGTCGAGGATAACGATCTCCGGATCATGAATGACGGCGGCGATAAACTGGATCTTCTGCTGGTTCCCTTTGGACAGCTCCTCCACCTTCTTGCCGTAATACTCCGGGACCTCGAACTCCTCGAGCCACCTCTTCAGGCGGCGGTCGGCCTCCTTCCGCGGCATGCCGCGAAGCTCCGCCAAATACAGAATCTGCTCGTTCACCTTCACCTTCGGATAAAGCCCGCGTTCCTCCGGCAGGTAGCCCATGATCCGCCTCAGCTCATCCCGGTAGGCCCGTTCTTTCCAGCGGATAGATCCCCCGTCAGGCGCGATTAGGCCAAGCACCATGCGCATGGTGGTCGTTTTACCTGCCCCGTTTCCCCCGAGCAGCCCGAAAATTTCCCCTTCCTTCACCTCGAAGGAAATGCCGTTGACCGCCCGTTTGTCCGCAAAATTCTTCACCACGTTCTCCAGCTGCAGTGCATTCATGCTCTCTTCTCCTCCTTGCTTCTTCGGGACGCCGCTTCCGTTCTGCCCGTCAGAAAGCCCATGATTTCTTCGAGCTCCAGCGCTTGGGAACGGAATACCTGTCTGCCTTTCTGCGCCAGATAGGCCTGTACCGCACCGGGATCGTCGGTAACGATCCGCATCGGTTCTTCTTCGAGCAGGACCGTTCCGGGAAGGCCAGCGCACACTTCCTCCGGCAGCTCTTCGGTCCAGATCCGCTTCCAGTCCGTCAGGAGAGCATCCTTCTCGAAAGGTCCGTAAGCCCGGCCCCGGTCAAGAAACACCACATAGTCGGCGAGGCGCCTGACCTCGTCCATGTTGTGGCTCGCCATCAAGATCGTGCCGGCCCCCTCCTCCATATACCGGCCGATCTCTTCGATCATGACCAGCCAAGCCAAAGGATCGAGACCGGAGGAAGGCTCGTCGAGCAGAAGCAGCTCCGGCCGATAAGAGAGGGCGACGGTCAGCGCCAGCCGTCTCTTCATTCCCGTTGACAGCTTGCGAAGCTTGGCGCTGACTGGGAGCTCGAACCGCTCCATCAAGTTCCGGCACAAAGCGGCACCCCAGCCCGGGTACCACTCCGCATAGAAATCCATCGCTTCGCCGACGGTCCTCGCGTAAGGATGAATCAGCACCGGATCGGCCACGTAGCCGATCCTCGTCTTGATCTCCTTCTCCTGAAGGGCCGGGTCTTGGCCGAACAGCCTCACTTCCCCCCGGTCGGGCTTCAGCATGTTCATGGCCATTTGGAACAGGGTGCTTTTGCCTGCGCCGTTGGAGCCGACCAGTGCCATAATATACCCCCGCTCCAGTTCCAGGCTGACCGGACCCAAAGCAAAATCTCCGCCGTACTGCTTCTCTATGTTACGATAAGACACCATCGTCTCCATGCTTCCACCCTTTCCAGACCGCCGTTCCTGGCCTCCGTTCTTCTCTATCGCCGCTTCCCCTAATGCGCTATTCGCTGTTCCCGGGGAGTTGGGTTTTCTTGCTCTCCCTCTCCTCCAAAATTTCCTTGAACAGGCGCTCCATGTCTTCCGCCGGACACTGCAGCCTTCGGCCGAGCTCCACCGCTTCCCGTAAAGCGGCCTCCAGGGCCTGGCTGCGGAAGCGTTCCCGGTCTCCGCTGTCGACCCGCGCTACGAAGGTTCCCGTACCCTGACGGGTCCGAAGGAAACCCTCCTGCTCCAAATCCTGATACACCCGGCGGATCGTAATGACACTGCAAGCCAGATCAAGCGCAAATTCCCGGATGGACGGAAGCAGCAAACCTTCCTTCAGCTCTCCGCTTAGGATAAGGGCACGAAGCTGCTCCTTGATCTGGTGGTACATCGGTTCGGGGCTCTCCGGGGAAAGCTGTATCGGTATCCGCATGTCCTCCCCCCTTCCTGTGCTTAATTCCGGTCTACCTCAGGTCCCGTTTGCCCAGGCCGATGATACTGGAACGGTAGAAAGCGTAGGTCCCCACAGCGGCGGCGGCCAAGGCGGCAAGTACCACGCCGCCTCCGTAAGCATCGAGAAGCCTGTAAGACAAGGCCACCAAGGTCGGATCCCCTCCCTTTCCCAGAAGGACGGGGACGGTTATGATCACGACGGTAAGGACCGAAATAAGGATCAGATAGTTCTTCTCTTTCATCACAAGCTCGAAGTAAGCACAGCAGGCCCCGATGAGCAGGGGTGCCCAAAGCCAAAGGGCCACGAAAGCCAATCCATACCCTCCGGTTAACCCTCCCTCGGGAGCCCTCGAGAGGAACAGAAGGCTGATGTAAAACACAAGCAGGTTCCATAGCAGCGTCACCCCCAGCACGAGAAACCGGCTTCCCGTAATCTCCCGGTCGGTGACAGGCAAGCTCTTCATCCATTTCAGCTTGGCCGTGTAAGGACGTGTCTTCCAATACCCGGCATGGCTGATATTCATGGTCATTCCCTGAATCATGCTGAGGAGAAGAAAGAGAACATCCACGAGAACTCCGTTACTTGCGTCTTCGGAGACGTCCTGCAGCAGGTTCGTCATGAGAATGGTATAAAAGACGGTGACGGCTCCTGAGAAGAGGAATTCACAGGCCTTCCTCCTGATTTCCATCCGGGCCAGCCGGGCCGCGCTCTTCCACACGGTCATCTCTCCTTAGTGTGATTACTGTGTATATTTATATTAACAATATACACACATTTTTTTCCTTCCGCAAGGAGTTCTTCCTTTTCCTAACAAAAAGAAGCCAACCCTGCCCAGGGCTGACTCCGGCCGAATAAGGTCCCGTCCAACCCGGAACCTGTGATTATGTATGGAATGTTCTATCCGGCATGGGTTAACGGATCGAGACCGGTATCCGTGGTTCTCTCCCGTCCTTCTACCAAATAAGCCAGCGGTGTGCTTAGAAATCCCCGGACCTGCTCCTTGGATAGGCCGAGCTGCCGAGCGGCGGCGATCAGTTCTACCCACTCCATATCCAGTTCTTCGATCTCTGTTTGTGTGTTCATCGAACTTTTCCTCCAATGGTCAAATGTATGGATTTCACCACGGGCCGGTTGCACCACTACCTCCATATGCCCCAGGTGCCCAGCTTAAGAGCATATTTCATCGTGATCCCCTCTTTCTTCCCCTGCCAACGAAATTCATTATACCAAGCCTGCCAGCATCCGTATGTCGAACTGTGATGTCGATCTAAATCTTTTTTCCTACGCCTCACATAAAACGACAACAAGCTTCCATAACGCCGCTATACGGCTGAATGCCCCTTTTAAGCAAACCTCCTCTATTACCATTACCCAATAAATGCCTGCCCTTAACCCTTTTACGGAAAAAAGTTACAAGGAATGTCTGTCATTGGAAGATAAGGCCTTTGTCCTACTTGTCCTGAATCAAACAAAAAAACCGGCCGCAGGGGCCGGTTCTTCTTACTTGAATATCGCTTCCCACACCGGAGCGGTCGTGCCTCCCGGATAGAGAACGTAAAGCAGCAGGTATACCATTACCCCGGTAGGGGCGGTGATCAGCCACATAATGGCTGTCCATTTGCCGATTTTCCGGTGCTTCGCAAACCGCTCCTTGTAAGCATGCAGCAGGGTGACAATCCCGAAGACCGCGGAAACCGTCGCAAGGGTAATGTGAAACAGCAGGAAGACATAATAAGCGTCACGGATCCAGATCGGTCCGTCCTCGGCGAACTTCGTATTTCCCACGAAGATCGTTCTCGACATGTACACAAGAAAGAACGCGAGGGCAAAGATTGCGCCGGCCACCATGAATTTCTTGTGGGTTTCCCGGTTCCCTTTGGCGATGTGGTACCAGCCGAAGCCGACCAGCACCGCGCTTATGACAATGAAAGTTGTACTAATCGTGGGCAAAAGACTTGGCATGAAGAAATCCCGTCCTGTTCCTAGGTATGAGTGGAAAGGTTCGTCCGTTGGAGAAGCTCCGCGTCGGACAGCTCCTCTTCTTCCCGATCCTTTTTCCTTTCCTTACGATACCATTTAAAGAACACGTATGCCAGTGCCGCACCATAGACAATTTCTTGAACAATTTTCATGATCGTTCCCCCAAGCTGTTGGTCGTCGAGCGGAGGAAGATAAGACGTGAACTCATCGGCATAAGTGCCGTATATAACACTGTTTGCAAAAATGATACAAGCACAGGCCGGGGTCAGCAGGATGCCGTCGGCTACGAGATAAGCCAGCTTCTGAAGATCCGAAATGCGCTGCCAGCCGGCCACCGGACAGAAGACCGGAAACCACATGTGGAACGCTGTGACGAGCAGCACCAGATGATACGCCACGTGCAGGGAAGGATGGGACATGCTGTATTCGAAGATGGTTGGGATGTGGTACATCGAGAACAGCATGTTGAACACCAGCACCGTCAGAAGAGGATGAAACAGCGGATAGATCCATTTCTTCACAAACGGCTTATCCAGAAGCGGCTTAAGCAGCCATTCCGGGATCGCCAGCAGCACGAGCGGAGGCATCACCAGATACAGCAGGGACTGCTGCATCATATGGGCGCTGAACAGATCCGCGTGCCCATAATAGTTAAGGGGACTTCCTTGTCCGATGTATAAGGTAACCAGGGCGAGAACCATGTAAGTTTTCTTCCTTGCCCCCACGGGTGACGAGTCTTGAAACCGGTGACGGCCGGCCCCTACGAGATAGAAATACAGCCAGCCGAGCAATATCGTAAGCAGCAGGATTCCGGGGCTCCACATCGCGGAGAAGCTGGCCCCCTGGTGCATATGTTCCATTCCAGGCATAAAATTCAACCTCCTCTTAAACAGGATTAACCATTGTTTCCAAGCCTAACCCTTATAAAGGGCAGCCCCCATGACCAAAAAAAGAAGGCGGCCCGATGGAATCCGACCGCCCTTCTCAACCTTACCACCACATCCAGAAAACCGCTGCAGCCACACCGCTCAGGGCTACGATAAACCCAAAGATGATGCCGACCATCGCGTAGACATGACCTCTTTCTTTCATGTGCATCCAAATCGCCAGCTGGAAAATGGCTTGCACGAGTGCCATTCCTACCAGGAAGAAGATTAGGAAGCTTTTGTCCAGCCCCGTGTAGATAACGGCCGCGAAAGCCAGAATCGTCAGGAGGATGGAAACCAGATAAGCAATGTAGTGATTCTTAGGCCCTTCCAGCCGGTGACGGTTGCTCGGTGAAGAAGTTTGGGGATTGTTGCTCATCGCTTAGCCCACCTTTCCCATCAAGTACACGACCGTGAAGATGAACACCCAGACCACGTCGATAAAGTGCCAGTATAGGCTCGCCACGTAGAACTTCGGAGCGGTTACGACCGTAAGGCCCTTCTTCAATCCTTGAAGAATCAGAAGGCCGATCCACAAAATACCGAAAGCCACGTGGGCTCCGTGAAACCCAACCAGCGTATAGAACGATGTACTGAAGGCGCTCGTACTGAAAGTATGCCCCTCATGTACGTATTCGAAGAACTCATAAATTTCCAGACCCAAGAACGCAAGGCCGAGAAGGATGGTGATGCCAAACCACAGAAGCATCTTCTTAACTTGATGACGGTGCATGGCCATCATGGCGAACACGCTCGTCAGGGAACTCGTCAAGAGAATGAAAGTGGACCAGGCAACGGTTTCGAGAACAAACAGCTCGGCCGCGGGCTTGCCGTCCGCAATCTGGTTGCGGAGGGCGATAAAGGTGGCGAAGAGGGTTCCGAACAGAACCGTCTCGCCGCCAAGGAACAGCCAGAAGCCTAAAATTTTATTCTTTCCCTCAAGGGTGGCCTTTTCGGGTTCAACCGGCAGCGCGCCGGTAGCATGTGCGTTAGCCATTATGCTTTAACCCCCTTATCTTCGAGCTCTTCCGGCTCGATGTGCCAGCCATGATCGTCATAGACAGACCGGAGAAGCATGCAGATCAAGGTGATGCCGATACCCACGATGCAGACCGGGTACACGTGATACATAAAGCCGAAGCCGGCAATGAACAGGCCGATCGACATGATAAGCGGAAGAATCGAACCCGAAGGCATGTGAATCGATCCGATCGGCTCGGCAGGCGTCATTTCCTTGTTGCCGGCCATCTTCTCTTTCCACAGCGGATCCAGACCGCGGACCAGCGGAGTCTGCTTGAAGTTATACTCCGGTGCAGGAGAAGGAATGGCCCACTCCAGCGTACGTCCGTCCCACGGATCGCTTACGGCATCTCTTGCCTTCATCGAAGTGACGATAATGTTAAGCAGGAAGACAATCGTACCGATACCCATGAACATAGCGCCGATCGAGGAAACCAGGTTTCCGCTGACCAGGCCCGGGTCGTAGGTGAATACCCGGCGCGGCATCCCCATGAGTCCGAGGAAATGCTGCGGGAAGAAAGTTAAGTGGAAGCCGATAAAGAACAGCCAGAAATGCCATTTGCCCAGCGTTTCGTTAAGCACGCGGCCAAAAATCTTCGGCCACCAGTAGTAGAAGCCGGAGAACAAGCCGAGAACCAGACCACCGACAATAACGTAGTGGAAGTGAGCGACAACAAAGTACGTATCATGGTACTGGAAGTCAGCAGCAGGAGCAGCGAGCATAACCCCTGTCATCCCACCCATAACGAAGGTAGGAATGAAAGCCAGACCCCACAAATTAGCGGTCGTAAAGCGAATCTGTCCTCCCCACATGGTGAAGAGCCAGTTGAAGACTTTAACCCCGGTTGGAACAGCGATGGCCATAGTCGCGATGGCGAAGATGGAGTTGGCTACCGGACCAAGACCCGTTGCGAACATATGGTGAACCCATACCATGAAGCCAAGGAAGCCGATGAGAATGGTTGCAAAGACCATGGAGCTGTAGCCGAACAGTCTCTTGCGGGAGAACGTACTGACCACTTCAGAGATGATTCCGAAAGCCGGCAGAATCAGAATGTAAACTTCGGGGTGACCGAAGATCCAGAACAAGTGCTGCCAGAGAACCACGTTACCGCCCTTACCGACTTCGAAGAAGTTACCATGGAACAGACGGTCGAACATCAGCTCCACCAGACCGACGGTAATGGCCGGGAAAGCGAACAGGACAAGCGCGGACGTAATGAAAGCCGTCCAGGTGAACAAAGGCATTCTCATGAAGGTCATGCCCGGTGCACGCATGTTGATGATCGTGACGAGGAAGTTAATCCCCCCGATCAGCGTTCCGATACCGGCGATCTGCAGACCCAATACGTAGAAGTCTACGCCGCGGCCGCTGAAGGCATCGGTGGAAAGCGGAGCATAGGCCGTCCATCCCGCATCGGGAGCTCCGCCCAGGAACCAGCTCAGGTTAAGGAGCAGTCCGCCGAAGAAGAAGAGCCAGAAGCCTAAAGCGTTAACGAACGGATAAGCTACGTCCCGGGCTCCGATTTGAAGCGGGACAATCGCGTTCATAAATCCGAAGATGAGAGGCATGGCGGCAAGGAAGATCATCGTCGTTCCGTGCATCGTAAGCAGCTGGTTGAACGTTCCGCCGATGAAAATGTCCTGGTTCGGGAACATCAGCTGAATCCGGATGAGGAGCGCTTCCAATCCGCCTGCAAGGAAGAAGATTCCTCCCGCAATGAAGTAAAGAATTCCGATTTTTTTATGGTCGACCGTAGTGAGCCAGTCCATCAGCCCACTATACTTTTTAACCGGATGTGCATGAGCATGTGCCAACGCGGTTACCTCCTTATGGCCTTGATCGTTATTTCAACGTGTTCAAATATTTGACCAGCTCGTTAAGCTGGGTATCATCGAGTGGCAGCTGAGGCATAAGGGTGCCCGGCTTCTCCGCTTGAGGATCCTGGATCCAGGCTTTCAAGCTTTCGTCGTTGTGATCCAGAATGCCCGCTATCTTCTCGCGGCTCGCAAAGCCGTTCAGGTTAGGTCCGAGACCGGCGCCTGTAGGAGTAACCGCGTGGCATGTGATGCACTGGTTCTTAAAGACTTCTTCGCCTTTTGCGGTAGCGGCCGAAGAAGCGGCCGGCGCTTGCATTTTGGCGACCCACGCATCAAAATCCGCCTGCGAAAGCGCTCTGACCTTGAAGTCCATCAAGGCATGGGAAGCACCACAAAGCTCGGCGCACTTGCCCTTATAGACGCCAGGCTCATCCGCCTCCAGGTAGTTGACGTTATACATACCGGGGTTGGTGTCGATTTTACCGCCGAGGGAAGGAACCCAGAACGAGTGGTTCACGTCTGCGGAGGTAACTTCAAAAGAGACCTTCTTGCCGACAGGAATAACGAGATCCTGCGCCGTGTTGATGTTCCCGTGATCCGGGTACTGGAACTGCCACCAGAACTGATGACCCGTTACTTTAACGTGCATGACGTTCTTGTCTTCCCGGTAGTCCGTGGAATGCTTGAAGGTGTAACCTACAGTTGGTACCGCGATAACGCACAAAAGCAAAATGGGAACAACCGTCCAGATAATCTCCAGCACGTGGTTTCCTTCCACCTGCTTAGGGATGGAATCGTCGCCTTTACGCTTGCGGTAGCGGAACAGAACATAAAGGTAGATGGCCATAACGACGATGAACACGAAGATCATGACAGCCAGACTTAACTCCATTAAAAAAAGCTGCTCCCTCGCGACGGGACCCTTAGGATCCAATGCGGACAAGTTCTCTACTTCGCCGCATCCGGTAAGCAGCAGCGCCAACACCGCTAACAGGGGCATCAGACGCCATACAAATTTCCATCGACTCATCACTTATCAACCCCACTTTATTTCGTAATAGTCCGTAACATGGCGAACCATGCCTTGTCAACAAACTTAATCACCCTATTAACTATAAATTCGTCAAACTTTTTTGTCAATCTTCTGCCACAAGTTCACAAAACGTTCTAAATCGGCACTTTTTTACTTTTTTCGTATGGATTGTTTCCTTATTTTGAGCGTTCTATGCATCGTTTCCACCGGTCCCCAAGGATAATTTCCGCCCGTTGTTTCATCCTATAGAGAAGAACCCTACGCCCTGTTCAAAAGGAGGTTATTCCGTGATGATCCCCACCTACCGATGGTCCAGAATCCTTATGGCCGGGGCTTCGGCGCTGCTCCTGACCGGGCTGTGCGGATGCTCCGACGGTGAGGCCAAAGGCAAGAGAGGCATTCCGAGCTACGGAGTGCGCAGCAACAGCAATTACAGCTCCACCCGGGGAAGCGTTCCCGATACCGGGATGAAGCTGTACGGCGCGGGTACGGGCCAAACCGTCATTCATGCCAACAAGCGCCTCGTGTACAGCCAGGTGTTATCCGATAAGGTAGCCAATGTCAACGGAATCAATACGGCCTTCGTCGTTCTGACCGAAACCAACGCCTACGCGGCCATCCTCATCGACCACACCGCAACGGGGACCCGCGGGGCGGGAGCCCGCCATGAGACGAACAACTCGCCCACCTCCCTCGGCCGGTACTACCCCCACCAATTCGGGAGCTACCAGGACCCCCGCCTGCTTACCTCCGGAAGCAACAGCTACGAGACGGTGGAGGAGGCGGACAACATTTCCCACGGCCTGAAGCAGGAGATCGCCTCGATTATCCGGAATGCCCAACCTTCCGTTCATGAAGTGTACATCTCGGCCCATCGGGATTTCGTCAACCTCATGAACGGTTATGCCCAGGACAGCGCGAGAGGCCTCCCGCTCGATTCCCGCGTTCAGGAATTCAACGGGATGGTCAACCGGGTATTAAGCCTTCCCGACCGGAAAACGGAGGACAAGATCATCAACGGCACCGTGGAAAACAAGCGAAACGTCCGATAGTGCCTTAAGAAGGTACAAAAGAAAACGGAGGAACGCCTGCCAGGCATCCTCCGTTTGGTGCGTTAGGCCTTGAAGTAAGTCCGGTCCTCCGTTCCTTCGACCGCTCCCTGGAATTTCACCTGCCCGGATGAGGCGAGCGAATCCAGACAACGGCATACGTAAGGAAAAAGGACAGGTTTCCCGGTGCTGTAACGGGCCGGATCCATTCCCTGCCGCGCGATCAGCTTCTCGCATATTTCCCGGGCACTGCTGATTCCTTCATTTATATACGTCATTATGTGCGATTCGAGCGGATCACGAACGGGTTCCGGCGAAGGCGCGAACAGATCGTCCATCGTAAACTGCACGGGCTTCATGATTCCAACCTCCTTGCGGCACTAAGATGGATCCCGGTCGCGGTTTCTCCACTTGGAGAACTCGAGGAAATCACGAAACTGTTCCTTGCTGATGCCGGACGACATCGCTTCCCGAACCAGCTCCTGCCATTCCTGGTCCAGGCGGTCGGCTTCGTCCGAATCCTGCGGCTCTTCCGGCTGAAGAAGAGCTTCCACCGTTACGCCGAGAACGGCTGCGATTTTCTCAAGGAACTGAATGGAAGGGTTGGATTGAATATCCCTTTCCATCGTGCTGAGATAGGATTTGGCGACCCCCGCCCTTTCGGCAAGTTCCGAGAGGGTCAATCCTCTCCGCAGACGCAGGTTCTGGACTCGTTTTCCGATCACGCTGAATTCTCCTCTTGATCCATGGTAGTTTTGACCTCATTATATCTTAAATGTTAAGCCGGTGAAAGAAATTAGCCGGAATCCCGTGTAAAATACAGCTAAAGTCCTGCATAATGACGAAATTTCTGCTATTTTCTTCTATTATAAACAATTCTAACTAAAGGATAGGGAGATTATACCTTGCCGTAAAAATGCGCGATTGGTGCGGGGAAGGAAAGATAAGGTATAATGAGGAGATATCATAACCTTCGGATGAAAATCGGAAGATAAGGATACTAAGAATCAGTCCCATAAGAGAGGGTTAACCCAATGGATAAAAACCGTTTTGCCCCGCTTGGCGTCGCCGCCGAGCTTGCCGAAGCTTTACAGACGATGGGCATTTCCCATCCTACACCCATTCAGAAGCAGGCGATTCCGGTTGCCCTGTCCGGCAAGGATGTCATTGCCCAGGCCCAGACCGGAACAGGAAAAACGCTCGCCTTCCTGCTTCCCATTCTCTCACGGATCGACCTCCGGCAGAAGGCCGTTCAGGCCCTCATCATCACGCCGACCCGGGAGCTTGCCATTCAGATCACCGATGAAGCCCAGAAGCTGGCCCCGGCCGTAGGCGCCAACGTACTTGCCGCTTACGGGGGACAGGATGTGGAACGCCAGCTGAGAAAGCTCGAAGGAGCGGTTCATCTCGTGGTCGGGACGCCCGGCCGCCTGCTCGATCACCTGCGCCGCGGCTCGGTTCACTTCGGCAAGCTCGAGTACCTCGTGTTGGATGAGGCGGATCAGATGCTGCATATGGGCTTTCTGGCCGATGTGCAGCAAATTATCGACCAGACGTCTTCCCGCCGGCAGACACTGCTTTTCTCGGCAACTATGCCGGGACCGGTCCGGCAGCTGGCGAAGAACTACATGCGCGACCCGCAGGAAATTACAATAGAAGCGAAACGGATCACCCTCGACGAAATCGAACAGGTCGTCATCAATACGACGGACCGCGGCAAGCAGGATGCCCTTATCGAGGCGCTCGAAACCTACCGCCCTTACCTTTCCATGGTCTTCTGCCGCACGAAGCGGCGGGCATCCGCCTTAAATGAAGCCCTGCAGGAGAAGGGGATTGCTTCGGACGAGCTTCACGGGGACCTGTCCCAAGCGAAGCGGGAACAGGTCATGAAACGGTTCCGCGAAGGGCGCATTCATGTGCTCGTGGCGACCGATATGGCGGCACGCGGAATTGATGTCGAAGGCATCACCCATGTATTTAACTACGACATTCCCCATGATGTCGAGAGCTACATCCACCGCATCGGCCGGACGGGGCGTGCGGGCCAGGAAGGAATGGCGGTGACCTTTGCGTCGCCGCGGGACCGGTTCCACCTCGAGCAGATTGAACGCGGCATCAAGCAGACGATCGAGCAGAAGGGCGGCCGGAGGTCACCGGCCCCGGTTCTGCGCGAAGAGGGCCGCGGGGCCGGACGGGGCTCCCGCGGCGAAGGCGGCCGCAGGGGAGCGGCACGCGGCGGAGGCGGACGCGCAGCGGCAAGAGCCGGCGGACGAGGCTACGCCAGCGGCTGGGGCGAAGGCCGCCGGCCGGGCAGCTCCGGCGAGGAGAGCCGCGGCGCGCGCGGCATAAGCGAAGACGGGCGCCGCGCGCGCACGGCTGGACGCGCGGCGGGAGCGGAGGCGGACGGCTTCCGCGAGCCCGGCCGCGGTAAGCGGACGGCAGGCGGTGCTGCAGCGGAGGAGCGCGGCTACGGCGAGCGCAGCGCCAGCCCGGGCGGACGCCGGGCGGGAGCGGACGGCCTGCGCAGCGAGGGCCGCGGCACGCGCGGAGCCGCCGGGGCAAGCCGCGGAGCACGCGGCGGCGATGGCGGGCCGCGGAGCGCGGAGCGCGGCGACAGCCGCCGGAGCGACCGCGGGCGTGACGCCGGCGAGTGGAGCTCGTCGCCGCGCACTCCGCGCGGTGCCTCGGCGCGCGGCGGAGGCGCAGCCGGGCGCTCCGGCAGCGCGGGACGCAGCGGCGGTGCCCCGCGGCCGAGCGGCGGCCGGAGTGCCGGCGGCAAGCGGCCTGCAGGCGGCGGAGCCAAGCGCGGCCGGCGCTAAGCGGCAAACCCGGCGGCCTGCTTAGGCGCCGGGTCTTTTTTATCCCTTCAACGGGTGTGCTGACGTTCAGCCGCCCTTTTGTTCTTATATGAATCCAAACCGGAGGAGGAAACGAGATGAAGATCGTTTCGATCGAACCGACCCCCAGTCCCAATACGATGAAGCTGACCCTGGACGAGAAACTGCCGGAGGGCAGGCGCCTCACCTACACGCCGGATAACCGGGAAGAGGCCCCTCCCTTCGTCCAAGAGCTGCTTTCCATCCCGGGCGTCACGGGTCTGTACCACGCGGCGGATTTCCTGGCCCTCGACCGGCATCCGAAAGGGGATTGGCCGTCCATCCTGGCGGAATCCCGCCGGATTCTCGGCACCGCCGAGGGCGCTCCGGCGTCCCTCTCCCCCGCCCTGGCGGAAGGGGAGGCGGCGGAGGCGGATCCGGCCTACGGGGAGGTAAAGGTGCTCGTCCAAACCTTCCGCGGCATTCCCATGCAGGTAAGGGTAAGCGCTGGCGAGGAAGAGAAGCGGGCCTCCCTGCCCGCCCGGTTCGTAGAAGCCGCGATGGAAGCAGGCCTCTCCTCCCCCAACCTGATCCGGGAACGCCAGCTGAATGAGCATGGCGTCCGGTACGGCGACCTGCAGGAGGTACTGGATGAGGTGGTCCGCGAGCTGGACGCGGCCTACGACGAGGCCCGGCTGCAGGAGCTGCGGGTTCTCGCCGCTCAATTGGATCCGGGCGAAACGGTGGTCGAGGAAGCGACCGGGGAAGCGGAGCTGAAGGAAGCCCTGAACGATCCCGACTGGCGGCGGCGGTATGCGGCCCTTCAGCGGATGAAGCCCGAGGCGGAATCCTTGCCGCTTCTGGCCAAAGCCCTTGAGGATCCGCAGACGTCCATCCGCCGGCTCGCCGCCGTTTACCTGGGCGATCTGAAGGACCCTGTTGTCCTCCCCTATCTGTACCGGGCGCTTAAGGATTCCTCCGCGGTGGTCCGCCGGACAGCGGGGGATACTCTGTCGGACCTGGGCTTCCCCGAAGCCGGCCCGGCGATGGCGGAAGCCTTGAAGGACTCCAACAAGCTCGTTCGCTGGAGAGCCGCCCGCTTCCTGTACGAGGCCGGAGACGAATCCGCAGTTCCCGCCCTTCGCGAAGCGCAGGACGACCCCGAATTCGAAGTCCGCATGCAGGCCCAGCTGGCGCTTGAGCGGATCGAGGGAGGCGAAGCGGCCGCAGGGTCCGTCTGGCAGCAGATGACGAACCGGGACCGGGGCTGACCGCGGCGGGCTTTCCTCCACCGGCCTTTCTCAGCCGGTATCCCTTCCCATTCGGACCGGCTCACCTGCCGAACCGGTTTTTTTCCTGATTTACTATTAAAAAGCTCACCGTCCCGCGAGGGAAGATGAGCTTTTTTACGTAGTCAGGCATACGCGGCCTTATTCCTTAGGCTCCAGATGGCTCCGGATCAGGTCCATCTTCATGTCCCAGGCCTTCTGGCTGAGATCGACGGGGTAGACCTCCGGGTTCAGCCGGCGTAAATATTCCGGCCAGAACCACGACATCTGCTCCCGGTGAAGCTCGCGGATCCGGTCCAGGGTCGGCAGCTCATAGACCTGCTTGCCTTCCACGTAGATCGGCTTAAGCAGCGGGACAGCCTCGTAATCCGACACCGTTTTCTGAATAAAGGTGTGGGTGGGGTTGAACAGCCGGATGGGCTTGCCGTGCGGGACATCCTCGTCCCCGTGAAGCGTAATGTAATCGCCCTCGGCCCGACCGGTCTTGCGGCTGATGATGCGGTAGACGTCCTTGATGCCGGGGTTCGTGATTTTCTCCGGGTTCCCCGAGATCTTAATGGTCGGGACGAGCTCCCCGTTCTCCTCCCGGGCGACCAATTTGTAGACGCCGCCGAGCGCCGGCTGGCTGCCTCCGGTAATGAGCTGGGTGCCCACTCCCCAGATGTCGATGCGGGCCCCCTGGGCCTTGATCTCAAAAATCGTATTCTCATCCAGATCGTTCGACGCGGTAATCCGGGTCTCGGTCAGCCCCGCTTCGTCCAGCATGCGCCGGGCCTGAATCGACAAGTAGGTCAGGTCTCCGCTGTCCAGCCGGATGCCCTTCAGCGTCTTACCCTTCTCTTTCATCTTCAAGCCGACGGTGATGGCATCGGGAACGCCAAATTTCAGCGTGTCGTACGTATCCACCAGCAGGGTGACCTGATCGGGCAGCGCCTCGGCGAACCGCTCGAAGGCCTCCAGCTCCGTCCGGTGATTCTGCACCCACGCATGGGCATGCGTCCCCTTGGTCGGAATGCCGAACCTCATCCCCGCCTGCATGTTCGAGGTGGCGTCGAAGCCCGCCACATATGTGGCCCGCGCGCCCCATACCGCGGCGTCCGCCTCCTGCGCCCGCCGGGTGCCGAACTCGAGCAGCCTATCCTGCCCGGCCACCTGCTTGATCCGGGCCGCCTTCGTGGCAATTAGAGTCTGGAAGTTGACGAAATTCAGCAGTGCCGTCTCGATCAGCTGAGCCTCGAACACCCTGGCCTCCACCCGGATCAACGGCTCGTTCGGGAACACGATCGTCCCTTCCTCCATCGCATGAAGCGTCCCCGTGAAGCGGAAATTCCGGAGCTCTTCGAAGAACCGCGGGTCGTACCCTTCCTCCTGCTCCGCCAGGTAGGCGATTTCCTCCTCCTTAAACCGCAGCTCGTTCAAGTAGTGAACCAGTCTTTCCAGACCGGCGAAGACGGCAAAGCCGTTGCCGAAAGGCTGCTTCCGATAGAACACATCGAACACCGCCCTCTGGTTGTGGGTACCGTGAAACCAATGAGCATACAGCATGTTGATCTGGTATTTGTCCGTATGAAGCGCGTAATGCGAATGGGTCATGATTGCCGCCCCTCTCGATTCTTTCTTATTAGAATGGCCACCCGGTCAGTCCGTTATTTCCGCCCCGAGCGTTCCCGCAAAATGCTCCAGCGCCCAAGCGTGTCCCGCCGCATTAAAGCTGGCGGCCGCGCCGCGGTGAATCACAAGCGAATAGCCTTTGTTGTACGCATCCACTGCTGTATGCAGCACACAGATGTCGGTGCAGACCCCCGCCAGATGAAGCTCCCGGATGCCGCGTTTCTTCAGCTCTTCATCGAGGCCGGTCTCGTGAAACGCGCTGTACCGGGTTTTATCCATCCACTCGATTCGGTTCTTATTGTTCTCGTACACTTCCCGCAAACGGCCGTACAGGTCCCGTCCCTCGGTCCCCCGGATATTGTGAGGAGGAAAAAGCTTCGTCTCCGGATGGTCCGGGTCATTCTCCTCGTGCACATCCACCGCCATCACGACGTAATCCCCGCACTCCACGAATTCCTCAGTCAGAGCAGCGATCCTCTCTTCAATGTCCAGCGCCGGCTGCCCGACGGGAAGCTTTCCAGTTACGAAATCCACCGTGTAATCGATGACCAGAAGGGCCTTCATTTCCTCCGCCTCCGTTTCGATAATGTCTATTTGATAGTTTCATTATGTATGAATAAAAAGCGTTTGTCAAGGGCGTTCGCCCCGGCGCCAGCCAATCCTTACGCCCTAACCAGTTCGCCCTCTTATCCTTAACGTTCCCGCCGGACTTTAAAACAGCGTCACCCCGCCTTAAAAACAAAAGGCCGGTCCCGGCTGAACTCATGCAGCCGAGCCGTCCTTCCCGCAAACGGGCATCCATCCCCCGGCCCCTATCCATCTGCAGCCATTCGGGCATCCGTCCCCGCGGCCGCTATCTTAACAGCATCGCGGAGATTAGTTCGATAAGCCGATGCGCCAAGCAGGCTTGAACCCCTAGGCCGAAGCGGTATCGCAGGGCTTGGACCCGGGCGCCGCCCATGCGGTGCCGCGGAAGCTCCTCTGCGTCAGCTGCTTTCCGCCTCTTTGGCGGCAAAAGCTTTTTCCATAAAACGCAGCGTTTCCGGCAGATGCTCCGACCAGTAGTCCCACGTATGGGCCCCGGGGTATTCTGTGTATTCATGACCGACCCCAAGCCCTTCGAGGTGAACCTTGAACCCGCAGCTGAGCGGATACAGGTAATCCTCGGTCCCGCATGTGAAATGCAGCTGCGGCAGGGCCCCCTCTTTCGCCCGCTGCTCGACGAGCCGGGCGAGGTCCCGTTCGCGGGCGTAAGGACCGGTAACCGGCCCGAGCATCCGGGGGAACTCCGAGCGGGAGTAGTCCTTGAACGACAAGAGCGAAGGCGAGCCGATCGCTCCCGACAAGGAGGAGGCTGCTCCGAACAGCTCCGGATGGCGAAGGGCTAGATAGAACGCTCCGAACCCGCCCATGGACAATCCCCCGATCGCTCTCGATTCCGGGGCGGGCAGGGTACGATAATGCGAGTCAATGAAGGGAACGAGGTCATCGGTAATGTACTGCTCGAAGTTCCCCGTTCCGTCGTACCAGTCGAGGTAGAAGGTGCCGTGCCCGTAGCCGCCGTCATTCGGCATGACGACGATGCACTCGCGCAGCTCCCCGGCGGCCAGGAGACGATCCAGCGTGGCTTCGGCTCCCCCCTTCTGCGTCCAGTCGGACTCGGATCCGTACAGCCCGTGAAGCAAATAGATCGTCGGGTAATGCTGATCGGACGATTCGTAGCCCGGCGGCAGATAAACAAAGCAGGTTTGACGGCGGAACAAAGTGCTCGAGAAGAAGGGAACGGGTACTAAGCTCATGATCGGTTACCTCTTTTGCTGGGATTTGGATGGCGATAGTAGAACCCGAAGGCGGGAAGGGACCGGCGGTCCCTCCGCCTCTGTAGGGCGTTCAGCTGTGTTCCGGCAGGAACCGGCCATGGCCTGGATTTCGGATTATCGGATAAAGCTAGGTCCCCGCCAAGCTCCGTTTAACGGCCGGGTGATCCACCGAGCCGGGGCTTCCGGCTCCCGCGCCTATTCACGCTCCTGGCGCCGGCAGCGCGACGGGTTGTAATGCTTGTACTGCTTAAACGTGCGGTCGAAATAATTAATGCTGCAGAAGCCCACCCGTTCGGCCACCTCCGTAACGGTAAGTCCCGTTTCCCGGAGAAGCCTCTCCGCCTCGTTCACCCGGTGAAGGTTGACGAACTCCACGAAGGTGCGGCCAGTAAGCTTCTTGAACGTTTTGCAGAAGTGAAACGGGCTCATGCTGACGAGGGAGGCGGCCTCCTCCACGGAAATCCGGGAAGGGTAGTGCTCCTTGATGTAAGGAAAAAGCTTCTCGAACCGCTGAAGCTTCCGCTCCTGCCCTTGTGCTCCCGTTTCCGGAGCTCCAAGTCCGGTCTGGTGCCGGAGCGCGGCGGCGAGCAGCAGATGAAGCTGGGCCCGGATCGCCAGCTCGTAGCCCGGCTGCCGCCGTTCGAATTCGGCGAGCACCGCCTTCACCGGACCGGCGAACGCCCGGTAGAGCTTATCCCCGCGGCCGATCCGGCCCGGAAACCTTCGGCTGCCTTCCAGAAAAGGCAGAACGAACTGGCCGTGAAGCGGGTCCGGCTCCTGGCTTCCGAGCAGAGAGGGGCTGAAGACAATCGCGTGAAATTCGACCCGTGTATTGTTCACCGAGAAGCCGGAATGCAGCTCGCGGGAATTCACGAACAGCAGGTCGCCGGCTTCCGCCGGATAGGTCCGGCCGCCGATGTCGAAGACGGCCTGGCCGCTTCGCATATAGATGATCTCCAGGTGCTCATGCCAGTGCAAATACAAGGCCTGCTCCCCGACAGGCCGGTTCGGAAAGACGTTGATCGGGAACGTTCTCCCCTTCAGCTCGGTGTTCTCCTTCAGTTCGGACAGGGCCGTCACCTTGCACCTCCGAGAGCAATATTGTGCAACTTTATCGCACGATCCTGTAGAGATTACAGCTGTCTTTTCGGTTACATTCATTATATACAATAACCATTCGAGGAGGAAATCGACTTGAAGAACATCCGCATCGGAACGCTGGTGTCCGGGGACAGCGCTGTGCGCATCATTCCCCAGATCGCCCCCCACGGGTTCGAGAGCTTCAGCCTGACCTTCTGGCAGACAACCGGAGACACCGACCTTCCGGAGCTGGCCAAACGGGTCGGGGAGCTGATGGAGAAGCACGGCACGGTCATCTCCTGCCTGGGGATTTTCGGGAATCCCCTGACCGGCGAAGGCCGGAATGCCGACAGCCTGGCGAGCTGGGAGCGTCTCATCGATCATGCTCCGCTGTTCGGCACCGATCTGGTCGCCGGGTTTACCGGGCGCATTCCCGGTAGACCGATCGAGGAGTCCCTGCCCCGTTTCCGGGAGGTGTTCGGAGAACTGTCCCGGCGGGCGGCGGCGGGCGGGGTAAGGCTTGCCTTCGAAAACTGCAGCATGGACGGGGACTGGTCGAGAGGAGACTGGAACATCGCCCACAACCCCACCGCTTGGGAAATGATGTTCAACGCCGTTCCCGAGCCCAACCTCGGTCTTCAGTGGGAGCCGTGCCACCAGATGGTGACCCTTATCGATCCGATTCCGCAGCTGCGCAAGTGGATGCCCAAAATTTTTCATGTTCACGGCAAAGACGCCACCATCGCCTGGGACATCGTCCGGGAGTATGGGACCGGCGGGCCGAAGGAATATGTCTGGCACCGGACGCCGGGCTTCGGGGACACGAATTGGACCGACGTGATCTCCATTCTGCGTCAGCACGGGTACCAAGGCTCCATTGACATTGAGGGTTATCACGATCCCGTCTATGCGGGCGATTGGGAAATGACCGGCCAGGTCCACGGCCTGACCTATCTTAAGCAGTGCCGGGGGGGCTCCTTCGTGCCAAACCCCGTCTAAACAGGAGAGGAGACTATCATGACCAAACCATTCCGAATCATTCAGGCTGGCTGCGGAGGCATGGCCAACACTTGGGTGGAATACGCCCTTGCCCGTGAGGATGCGGAGCTTGTGGCGCTGGTGGATCTGCAGGAGGCCTCGGCCCGTGCTATGGCGGAGCGCCATGGGCTGACCTGCCCCTGGTTCTCCGATGTCGAGGAGGCGATCCGGCAGACGGGCGCCAATCTGGTGTTCGACGTGACGATTCCGGCCGCTCATAAAAACATCACCACCGCATCCCTCCGGGCCGGATGCGATGTGCTGGGCGAGAAGCCGATGGCCGAGTCGATGGAGGATGCCGAGGACATGGCAAGGGAAGCCGGGCGGGCCGGGCGGATGTACGCGGTGATGCAGAACCGCCGCTACCTGAAGGAAATTCGGGCATACCGGGAGCTCGTCGCGGGAGGCGTCATCGGCCAGACCGGCTTCGTCACGGCGAACTTCTTCCTCGGGCCGCATTTCGGAGGGTTCCGCGAAGCGATGGAAAGCCCGCTTCTTCTCGACATGTCGATTCACACCTTCGACCAGGCCCGCCTGATTATCGGATCGGACCCGGTTTCGGTGTACTGCCACGAATTCAACCCTCCCGGGTCGTGGTATGCGGGGAACGCGGCGGCGGCCTGTATCTTCGAGTTCGCGAACGGAACGGTGTTCACGTACAATGGTTCCTGGTGCGCGGAAGGGGCTCCCACCTCCTGGGAGGCCTCCTGGAGAGCCGTGGGGAGCAAAGGCACCGCCATCTGGGATGGTGCCGCTCCCTATGCCGAAATCGTGAAGCCCCGCCCGGATGGCTCGTTCACGAGTGGGCTGGAACGGTTCGAGGCTCCCTTCACCTGGGAAGGCCGCGAGGGCCACAAGGGCTGCCTCGACGAAATGTTCGCCGCCCTGCTCGAAGGACGGCCCGCCGAAACGGTCTGCACGGATAACCTGCACAGCATGGCCATGGTGTTCGGTGCCCGGGAAAGCGCCCGGACGGGCCAAAAGGTTCTTCTGCGCCGCTGATCCGGCCCCCTCAAAAATTTTTCTGAATTGGATGCATAATCCTTTCCCATCGGCGAATAATAACCTCATCACATTGGAGGTGACAACTATGGGAAGCGGACAATCCAGCAACGTTCTGGTCGTACCACAAGCCAGACAATCTTTGGAGCAAATGAAGTATGAAGTAGCCCAATCCTTGGGTATTCAAATTCCTCAAGACGGCTACTACGGAAACATGGCAACTCGCGACACCGGAGCTATCGGGGGACACATTACCCGCCGTCTGGTGGAAATCGCCGAGCAGCAGCTGGCCGGCCAATTCGGTCAACGTTTCTAGGAAGTCCCAGCCTTACGGCTGAGAGACTACCGGCACATAGCTTACCAGCCCCACCATACATGATGGAACCCAGAGGAAAGCAGCCGGCTCGTTAAGCTGCTTTCTTCTTTTTAGACATCCCGGTAACCGCGGCAGCCTTAATGAGCTGCGGCCGTTTCCTTTATGGAAAGGAGGAAGCCCCCTGAGCAATCTGATGCTTAAGCTGGCAGGAAACGGAATCATTGTCATTGCCCTGCTGATGATCTTCTCCGATGCTTCGTTTCTGGCTTCCTTGTTCATGTCTGTTATTCTATCGGCGCTCGCGTATACGGTGGGAGACCAGTACCTGCTCCGCCGGACCTCTAATGCGGCGGCCGCGGCAGCCGATGCCGTTCTCGCTTTCGTATTCTTCTGGGCGGTCGGCGCCTATGCCGGATGGTCCTTGTCCTTCCTGGAGATCTTCGTCATAGCCGTCGTTCTGGGGATGTTCGAATTCTTCCTGCATGTCCGCATGATGAGGGAGCATACGTGGAACGCTTCGGACACGGAGCCCCTGGATTGAACGCACCGCGTGCCAAATCGTCCCGACCCGAAAAAGACCAGTTCCGCTGCCGCTGCAGGCGGCGGGACTGGTCTTTAATGCGCTGCTGTACAGTGGCCGGTGCCTCATCCGTGAGTGTTGTTCCCGTTTCGGACTCCCCGCCTATTCAGCAAGCCCCTGCTTGCCGTCCTTCCGGCTGAAGCCGTAATGAAGCAGCTTCTCGGACTCCGTGAACCGGGCATCGGGCGAAGTGGTCCCCATCACCACGCTGATCAGCCGGCGGCCGTTTTTCTCGCTTGTTGCCGTAAAGCAGTAGCCGGCTTCCTCCGTGTAGCCCGTTTTCAGGCCGTCATTGCCGGAGAACGCGTACTTCTCGCCTTCGAGCATGAGATTGGTCGTATGCAGGCGGATGTTCATCTGCGAGAGCTCCAGCTCGTTGATTCTCGTGACCTTCAAAATTTCCGGATAGGTACGGATGAGGTAAGCCGCCAGCTTCGCCGTATCCTTCGCGGTCATCTGCGTCTCCCCCGTCAGCACCTTGGCCTGATCGGGTAGGTCACGCCTCATCAAGCCCGTGGCGTTGACAAACCGCGTCCCGGAGGAAAGCCCGATCGCCTTCGCCTTGGCGTTCATCCGATCGGCGAATTTTGCCTCCGTCCCGGCAAAATGCTCAGCCAAGGCGATGGCGGCATCGTTCGCCGAATGAACCACCATGGCATCGAAGAGGTCGCGGACCGAAAGCGCATCCCCGGCCTTCAAGCCGATCTTCGAGCCCGTGACTTCCGCAGCATACCGGCTCAGCCGGACCTTCTCCTCCCATTTATGCTGGCCGCCGGCGAGCTCATCGAGCACCACCAGCTCAGTCATCATCTTGGACATGCTGGCCGGGGGCATGGAGGCATTGGCATTCGCTTCATAATAGATGCGGCCCGTCGCCGCGTCCATGAGCACGGCCGAACGAGCCTCCACCTCGGGAGCCTTCGCATTCATCTCCGCCAGGGACGACCATTTGTAATAGCCAAGAAAAGCAAGCACAACCCCAAGCACCAAAAGCTTCTTCATCCTGTCTTCCCCCGTGCGTTCGTTTTTACGATTCTCTTATTCTACTAGGGGAAGCTTAATAAAATCGGTCCCAAACCATAAGATTTTCTTAATAATCCGGTGAGCACCCGACCCGTCAACGCAAAAAGACCAGCCGCTTATCCATCCGGCTGGTCTTTTCCTGTTCATCTTATTCTTACGGTCGATCGGCTGCGGCCGCATTCGGATACGGATTAGCGGCCCGCCTCCACCTCTTCCAGCATAACCCTTACCGTTCGCCCAAACTGGCTAAGCAGCTCGCGGCTCTCAAACTGGCCGCTGAAATCCTCAAGGCCGATGTATCCGTCGTAGCCCAGGTCCTTCAAATCGCGGAGCACCTGCTTCCAGTTGACAATTCCTCCTGTCATGGGCGCCCACTGGCTCTTCCAGGCGATCGATCCGTCCTCCCGCTCCTCTCCCTTCACCCAGGCGGCATTCTTGAAATGCACGTGGGCAAGGTAAGGGCCGAGCAGCTCAAGCCCCATCCGGAAGTTCTCAAAGCCTTCGTGGACCATGTTGCCCGGATCAAAAAGCACCCCGATGTGCTCGGGATCGAACCGGCTGACGAGCCGGTGGGTTAAGCCCGCGCTCGGACAGATTGTGACGTGATGGGTTTCCACCACTCCCTTGATGCCGTACCGGCGGGAGAGCTCCTGCACCCCTTCCAGGTAGCGGACCTCCTTGTCGAACAGGTCGTTGTAGTTCTCTTTGCCGTTGTAGCCCGGGACCCCTACCCGGATCATGCCCGCTCCGAGCTTCTTGGCCGCCTGCATCACCCGTTCTGTAGCTTCCAGGTCCCCCGGTGTCAGATAGGGGGTAACGCTTACATTTTCAAGACCGTTGGCTTGAGCTAACCGGACAAAGCGTTCCAGTTCCTCCTCCGAGGAAGACGGATCAATCGAGCACAGATTCCGGCGCCAAAAAGACGGGGCTTCCTCCGCGGCGTCAGCCGGGATTTCCTTGTACCTCCATTCGATTCCATCGAGGCCCGCATCCTTAGCGGCGGCGGCCAGTTCTTCTGGGCTTAAATCTGGGGTTACGACGGTGAAAACGGATAATTTCATCGGTAAGCCTCCCATACGGATGGATTATGCACACGTGTTCCAAAAGATGATTTTAGTATACCATATCCCTTCTGACTTTGAATATAGGGATGGGGATTTCTATGAATAACCTGTCTTGGAAAAAGTGAACACTACCCGGGAGGTGACCCTTCTATGAAAGAATGGCTGCAGGAACTCCAACAAGTGAAAGAGCAGCAAAGCGACTTTACCCTGTTTCCCATGAAGCTGGGCTCCGTTTCGGTCTATGTGGGAGGCTTCCGTTCGCTTGTCGATATGCCGCAAACACTTTTCCAGCTTCAGGAGATGGCTTCCGCTTGTCCGGAAGGGATGGCCGGGCTGTCCCTTCGCTTAGGCGGAGAACGAATCCCCACCCTTCCCGAGGCTTTCCTGGCCCTTGCAAAAGGCAAGCTTCTCATCGTACCGGAAGACGGAGGCGAGGGGATGGCTGTCCCGCCTGTATCCCGGAAGATCTACCGGGGAGTGGAGGAATCGGCCAACGAGTCCGTTGTCCTGGGACCTCTCGATGCCTTCAACGAATCCCTGGACGTTAACATCGGGATTTTGCGCAGCCGCATGAACTCCCGTTTTCTCCAGCACGAATCGTTCTCGGTCGGCTCGGTTCAGGTTCATGAAATCTCTCTATTCTACCTCGAAGGCAGGGTCCATCGCTCCCTTCTCCGCAAGGTCAGGGATCAGCTCACCCAGATCCGTGATCAGGAATTCGGATGCCTTCAGGAATTCTTCATTCTGATGGGGGGAAGATCGTGGAGTCTCATTCCCACCGCCTTAACCACGGAGCTTCCGGCCCAGGCGGTCTACTATCTTAAACAAGGCCGGGTGGTCCTTCTGCTAAGCGGACTTCCCTTCGCCCTTGTTCTGCCCAAGCTGTGGACGGACAGCTTCTTTCTGGCCACGGACCGGGAATTTCCTTATCTGGTTCTGATTTTTATGCGCATCCTCCGGATCTTGGCCTTCTTCTTAGCCATTGCCCTGCCTGGGCTTTACGTCGCCCTTATCTCCGTTAACCCGGATTTGCTACGTGTTCAGCTTGCTCTTTCCGTCGCCGAAAGCCGATTAGGCGTTCCTTATCCGGCCATGGTGGAAATGCTGTTCGTCCTGCTTATTGTAGAGCTTATCCTGGAAGCCAGCTTAAGGCTCCCGAAAAGCATCGGACCGGCCA
This sequence comes from Paenibacillus aurantius, assembly GCF_032268605.1. Lineage (NCBI taxonomy): Bacteria > Bacillati > Bacillota > Bacilli > Caryophanales > Paenibacillaceae > Paenibacillus > Paenibacillus aurantius. The sequence continues at coordinate 373,024 of NZ_CP130318.1, read as the reverse complement.
TTACGATGGTCGGAGGGATCATTGTCGGCCAAGCGCTGGTAGAAGCCCGCCTGGTCAGCAACCTCCTGATTATTGTAGTCGCGGCCTCCACCATAGCCAACTTTGTCGTGATCTCCGTTCAGACGTCCTTCACCCTCAGGCTGCTGAAGTACTTCCTTCTGCTCTTTGCCGGCATCTATGGAATTTTCGGCATCTTTGCCGGGCTGTTTGTGCTTGGCTTCTATATGAGCCAGGTATCGTTTTACGGCATTCCCTTTGTGAGCTTATGGAAGAAGGAGGAGGCTTCCGATGGCTAACCGTTCCCTGTCGGCCGTTCTTGCCTTTATGTGCATTCATTTCAGCCTTTCGGTCTTTGTGTATCCCGAGTTTATCCTGCGGAGCACCCAACAGGCCCATTGGGAGGTGGTGCTGTTCGGGAGCCTGGTGGAGCTCTTTTTCATGTGGATTCTGCTTAAGGGACTCCGCGTGTTTCCGAATCAGGACATGATCGATATTCTCTCGAACCGGGGGGCCGGATGGACTTGGCTGGTTCTCGTTCCGTTCGGCCTGTATTTGCTGATCGCCTTTTCCAACCTGACCCGCTCCTTTGCCGAGCTCATCACCATTGTCTTCCTTCCCGACACCCCCATCTGGGCGCTTGTCTTTCCGTTTATCTCCATTCCGCTCTATGCGAGTCTTAAGGGAATGGGAGTGATCCTCCGGGCTGGCACCTTGGTGGCTTTCATTTGCATACCGGTCGTCCTTCTGTCCCTGCTGGGCTGCATTCCGAACTTTCAGCTTCACAACGCGGCCCCCGCCTGGGATCCCAGCTTCTCGTTTATCCGCAGGCCGGATACCTATACGGGCTTTGGCACCTTTATGGGGTTTACCTTGATCGGCCTCTTTCCCGCAGCCGCCCCAATCAAAACCAAATGGTTCTACGGCGCCTGGGGGGTTGTCATGCTGTTCAACCTGTACTTTGTCTACATGCCGCTGTTTATTTACGGGCAGGAAAACAGCACCCAGCTTCCCTTCCCCGTCATCGTCTCCATGGATACCGTGGAGATTCCCTGGCTCGCCTTTGACCGGCTGACCGTCTTCTATGTCGTCGCTTCTATGATGTTCGCCTTCCTGCTGTTTGCCATCAACATTCACGCGATTGCCAAGATCGGAACCCGGGTGCTCCCCCGGCTGAAGCTGGGGCCCATGAGCTGGGCCGTGGCGGCTTTCGCCTTCTGCATGGCCGTCTCTCTGAAAGGCTGGTTCTATATCGAGCAGTCCGCTTGGCTTCTTAATCCGATAAGGTTCTACTGCCTGTTCGTTCTGCCTCTATCCGTCTACTGGGTCTCCCGCCGAAAGAAGGTGCCGGCATGAACCGCGGAATCCCCCGTCTGGCCGTATCTCTTCTGGCTGCCGTTGTCCTCCTTGGGACTCTTCCGGGATGCTGGGGAATCAAGGACATCAACCATCGCGTCCTGCCTACCGTCATGGGGATTTCCCATGGAGAAGGCAATCGATACAAGGTCACTCTGCAGGTTCCGATCCCCGGGCCGAACAAAACGGAAGTACGGATTGTGAACGAGGAAGCGGAAACCCTGACCAAAGCTTTGGACCGGATCAAACGAAACATGGAGAATCAGGTCGATCTGCTTCACATGAAGCTGATCGTTCTGCATGAGGAGGTGGCGGAGAAAAGCATACGCAGCGAGGTCGAATATGCGGTCCGATCCCGCGAAATCGCCACCAAGGCTTTTCTCGCGGTAACGGACCGCGATATTACCGGGCTGCTTCGCTCGACCCAGGTCAATGTGGAGCGGGAAGGGACCACTTTTCTGAATTTCTTCGGAAAGCAGGCCGGGTGGACACCGGCGATTCCGATCTACCGCGTATGGGAGGCTTACAGGGGACTCCACGCCTATACCCAAGACGGCATCATCCCCATTGTCCGGCCGGCCAAGGAAGGGATGATTCAGTTCGTTGGCTCCGGGGTGATCAAACAGGACCGCATGGTCAGCCGCATCACGCCCGACGAGACGGTCCTTCTGAATATTTACCGGAACAACTTCCAAGGGGCGGTGATTGAGGTCATGGAGCAGGCGAGCGTCTCCATCGTCCGCGCCAAGGTCACCAACAAGCCCCGCCTGGTGAAGGGGCGGCCCCGTCTTACGATCGACATGACCCTGTCCTATATCATTCAGGAGACCAAAGGCTCCATCTCGCCCGACCAAATCAACCAGGAGCTGGAGAAGCTGGTGGCCGGCCAGTTCCAGACCATGATCACGAAGCTGAAACGGGAGCAGGCGGATATTTTCGGGTTCGGCCAATTGTTCCGCGGCCGTCTTCCGTATGAGGAGCTGAAGAACTGGCGTTCGGAGTATTATCCTCAGTTGGACATTGAACTGCGTGTGAAAGCGACTATGCGGAACTCCGGACTGATGAATATCGGGAACCGTTGAAGAAACTCAAAAAGGCCGCCCCTCCGGAAGGATAAACCTCCAAAGGAACAGCCTCTTCATGCGCCGGGCGGCCGGCTTAGCCGAAACGGATGATAAGGTGGCTCAAGGAGCCGTATTGGTAGCTCTGGTGAAGCAGCTCCGCTTCCCCGCTTCCCGCTCCCAGCGCAATGAACAGCGGCAGGAAATGCTCGTAATCGGGGGTCGCCCTTCTGCCGTGGGGAGCACTGTCGCGGTAGGCGAAGAGGGCTTCCGTTTCCCCTTGGCGCATCCGCTCGACCAGCCAGTCGTCAAACTCCTTCGCCCACGGATCGGCAGCGTCCGGACGGCCGAAGGACATCTCGCGGAAATTATGGACGGTCGATCCGCTGCCGATGATTACCACGTTACGGTCCGTCCACCCGCTTAGCGCCTGTCCGATGCGGTACTGCTCCTGCGGCGGCAGCGAGGGATCGACCGAGACAGCGATAACCGGAACGTCCGCTTCAGGAAACAGGTGGCGCAGGATTACCCATACGCCATGATCGAGTCCTCTCGCATCCGTAACCTGAGCGCCGATTCCCTCCGACGTGAGCCGCTCCCGAAGCTCTTCCGCGATGCGGGCGGAGCCTTTGGCCGGATACTGAACTTGGAACAATTCATCCGGGAAGCCGCCGAAATCGTGAATGGTTTCCTGCACGCCGTCCGTTGCGGTCAGCATCAGGCCGGGCCTTGTCCAATGGGCCGTGAATACCACAACGCCATCCGGCTTGCCGAGGGATTCCCCCAGCTTTCTCATGTCTTCCGTATACCCGTTCTGTTCCAGCGCCAGTATGGGCGAGCCATGCCCGATGAAATAAGAGACGGCCATTGTTTTCACACTCCTGTCCGTTTATAAACTTAGTATAGGCAATTGACTATTTTTATCGTTACTATATTTAAGTAAGTTAATTACTAATTACAAAATAACATGAAAGCTGAATGGTTGTCAAGCGGAAGGAAGGTGCCGTTTGGTCCCCCTATCCCCCGTATGATATAATCACGGCAGCATGAATGAAACGAGCTTTTTCCAATCCCTTGAAAGACGGTGTCCCGCATGCTTACTTATGAAGAAAAGCTGGCCATTCTCGATAAATTTCCCGAACTGGAGCGCCATGAGGTCTCCCTCGGGAGGATCAATTACCATTACCCCGGAAGCGCCTACGACAAGAAAACGGTCGCCTATCACCTGCATCCGAACGGAAACGGCTTCGTGTATGCCGGCCGTCTGCAGGGTTATGACGTCAATGACAAAGGCTTCGTCAACATCCGTGACTACGAGGCGGAGCCACTCCGCCAGCTGATCGCCGAAAGCATCCGCTCCCTGACGGGTGAACCCGGGGAGTCCGAGGCCGGAGACCGGCGGCAGAATGAAGCCGGGAACAAGGAAGAATACTGGACTGGTTCGGAGGGCGAACAACTGCGCGTCTTCTACGAGGATGAGCTGTGGTACATCTACGCCGGCGCCAACCTGGAATCGGCCTGCGAGACTTATGAGGAAGTGGAAGAGTATATGGCGGAAGAAGGCTTCCGACGGGGTTAACGCGGCAAAAAAACTTGAAATCCTGACCTTGCTGGTCAGGGTTTCTTTTTTGTATGGCTCTGTTATGCTTAATGTTATTTCTGACCAAAAGAAAAACCGCTTTCTTTTTGGTTGGTTAATTTTGTTGGCTTACCCTTTCAATTCAATTCGATTTCCTTCGGGATCCATAACAACCCCTATCGTTCCCCATTGGAAGCTCTTTACCTCAACCTTTATTCCACGTGCCACGAGATCGGAAACAGCTGAAGCAAAATGATTAACGTTGAACCGAATTACCGTTGGATTTTGTGCTCTTGTTTTCTCCTTGTCTGAAGCCACGCCGTGGCCTTCAAGCATGAGGTAACTGCCACCGAAATTCAGAATGGATAAGTCCTTACCTCGTTCACGGATATTCAAGCCAAGTTGTTCAGAATAAAACTTTAGCGCTAATTCGTAATTCTCGCAGAACAGAATAATACCCGTTTCTCTAATGTCCAACAATTATCGCCTCGATCGTTTTTTTATTTATCATAAAGGATTTACTTAAAAAGGGGCCGGCCGATGGAGCAAATTCAGCCCCACGAGGGCCCGGTCCCTGTGGTAAAATGCAGGTAAAGTAAGGCAAAATTTTCGATCAATGGGGATGAACGAAATGGACACTGCCTTGTTCCACCGGGCGGTTGGAGCGGACCACCTGCTGCTGGACGGTCTGGTCACCGCACGCGAGCCGATTTACCGCAGCCCGAACGGCAAGACGATCGAGCGCTTCCGCCTGCACGGCCAGGAAGCCTCCTGCATCTTCAAGCCGCTTACCAACGAAGAGCTGCTCGGGCGGGAGCGCTGGGCGCAGCGGGAGCTCCTGCCCCGGCTCCGCTTCCGCTACCCCCGGCTGCTGGCCGAAGCGGCCCATGAAGACCCGGCCACGTACTGGATCATCCTGGAGGACGCCGGAAGCCTGTCGCATGCCGGTGAATTCGACGTACTCGCCCATGCGGTGCGCCACGTCTCCTCCTGGCAGCGGCTGCCGGCCGCGATCGTTCCGGCCGGATACGCCGGCCAGAAGCCCCTGCTGCCCGAGGTCCTCTCCGTCCTGGCGCGCGAACGAAGCCGCCTCACCCGGCTGCTGGCGGAGCAGGGCGTCTCCGCGGAGCGGATCGCCAAGCTTTACCGCCTGGCCGGGCAGGCCGCCTCCCTCCCTGACGAGCGGGTCGTGAGCCACGGCGACCTGCACATCGGCAACGTCGCGCTGCTGGACGGCGAAGCCGTCATCCTCGACTGGGAGCATGTCCAGCTGAACAGTCCCTTTTGGGATCTGTACTGCCTGCTGGACATGACCCATCCGTCGTTCCGCCGGACGGACCTCGGGCTAAGGCGCTACGACCTGCTCCGGCTCTACGAGCAGGAGCGGGACCCGGCCGGAGGCGCAGGCGCCGAGGAAGCCCTCTTCGCGGCTTACGACCGGTTCGCCTGCCTCTACTCCGCCTGGTTCCTGCTGCTCATCGACCGGGACCTCGAGGGCGGGGACTGGGACCGCAGCCTGCTTCTGCTCCAGCGGGAGGAAGCCCTCCGGGCCCTGCTCAGCTGCCTTGATCACAGCGCCGCCTGAGCAGCCGGGCATCGCTTTAGTGCCTTATCCGCAAGGCTGTTCTGCTTTCCTATTGATATTCGTGCACATCCAGAGGTTTTTTCTCGCCAACAAAGTTACCGGATAAGGCACTAGCCCACCGTCACCACGCGGGAGCAGATCGCTTCTGCGTCGGCCCGGTCATGGGTGACGACCAGGCACGTCATGCCGGCTTGGGCGAGAATGGCCTTCAGCTCGGAGCGGATGCTCGCCCGAAGCTCGGCATCAAGAGAGCTGAAAGGCTCGTCCAGAAGCAGCAGGCGAGGTCCGGGCGCAAGAGCCCGGGCTAGCGCCACGCGCTGCTGCTGGCCGCCGCTCAGCTCGTGAGGATAACGCGCCTCGCAGCCGGTGAGCCGGACGAGCTCGAGCATCTCTCCGAGCCGGACCGCCCGCTCCTTCGGGCTCATCCGGTGAAGCCCGAAGGTGATGTTCCGGGCCGCCGTCAGGTGCGGAAACAGCGAGTAATCTTGGAACACCATGCCGACTCCCCGCTTCTCGGGAGGCAGGAAGGTCCTCTCGTCCACCAGCGTCACCCCGCCGACCGCAATGGAGCCCTCCGCCGGAACCTCCAGCCCGGCGATCAGGCGCAGAAGGGTACTTTTACCCTGCCCGCTCGGGCCGAGCACCGCCGCCACCTCCCCCTGCTCCAGGGACAGGCTGAAGCCGTCCAAGACGCGGTTCCGGCTTCCCCCGTAGGCGAACGACAATCCCTCAATGGTTACAAAGCTCATTCTCTTCTCTCCTTCCCCGCCTTCTGGATCACAAACACCGAAGCCAGGCTGATTCCGATAATGAACAGGGACGGGAGCGAGGCTTCGTGAATTCGCTCGTCCCCCGCATACTGATAAGCATGGGTCGCCAGCGTTTCAAAGTTAAAAGGGCGCAGAAGCAGCGCGAGAGGAAGCTCCTTCACGACCTCGACGAAGGTCAGCAGGAAGCCCGCCAGGAGCGCTCCCCGGAGGAGCGGCAGCTCCACCCGGAGAAAGGTCCGGGTCCGGCCGAGGCCGAGCACCCGGGACGCCTCCGCATACCGGGGGCCGATCCGCTCCATCCCGGCCTCGGCGGCATTGTAGCCGGCCGCGAGGAAGCGCACGACGTAGGCGAAGACCAGCATCGCGACAGTCAGGCTCGGCACCGGCGGAGGGACGGCCAGCCCCCAGCCGGCATAGAGCCCGGCTGCTGCCCGGTCCAGGAACAGGAACAGCCCGAGCACCCCGATCGCGACAATCGCCCCCGGGATGGAGTAGCCGGCAATCAGCACCCGGGAGACGGCGAAGCCGAAGCCTCCCTTGTGAGGGCGCAGCGCCTCCGCGGCAATGACGGCCAGCAGCATGACGATCACCGAAGCGGCCAGCGCGAGCGTGATGGTATTCCAGGCGAGGCGGACGAAGCCCGCGTTCAAGACCGTCTCGTACGTCCAGCCGGCCCATACGATCAGCTGGGTGACGGGGATGACGAAGGATACGGCCGCCACCAGCCCGCACAGCGAAACGACCAGGCCTGCGCGCCATCCGTGTAAACGGACAGGCATCAGCGGGCGGGTCCGGCTGTTGACCACGCGGAAGGACCGGTGGCGCCGGAAGAGACGCTCGGCCCCGAACAGGGCAGCCACTCCGAGCATCAGCCAGGAGGCGAGCCGCATGGCGGAATCGGCGTCGTACATCCCGAACCACGTCTGGAAGATCGCAGTGGAGAAGGTGCGGATGCCAAAATGGCTCGTGACCCCATAATCCCCCAGCACCTCGAACAGGACGAGCATGACGCCTCCTGTCATGGCCGGACGGGACAAAGGAAGCACGATCTGGAAGAAGACCGCGAGTGGGCTTTTACCGAGGAGCCGGGCATTCTCGATATAAGAAGCGCTCTGGTTCTCCAGAAAGGCCCGGGCGATCATATACACATACGGGTATAGAAAGAAGGTGAAGATGAACACCGCTCCGCGCATGGACAGCATATCCATCAGCACGGGGTTCGGGGTGATGCCGATGGCGCGCAGGGCCTTCTGAACCGTTCCCGTGTAGCTGAACATGTTCCCATAGGTGAAAGCCGCAATATAGGGCGGAACGGCCAGCGGCAGCATCAGGCCCCAGCGGAAGAACCGTTTCAGGGGAAAATCAAAGGCAGCTACAAACCACGCGAGCGCCACACCCAGCATGGCCGCGAACAAGCAGCTGAAGAACACGAGGATAACGGTATCGGTCAAGTAGTCCTTCAGCAGGTACCGGCGAATCTGCAGCCAATTGTCGTTCGGAGGCTGCACCCAAGCCGTCATGATGTACAGAAGGGGCAGCGCTACGACCGCCGCCCCCGCCAGGCTGACCGCGAGCCAGCCGTTTCCATGAATAGTAAGCTTACGCTTGAGACCCGACATCATCTACTTCCAACCCACTTTATTAAAGATCTCGATCGCCTTTCCGTTGTACTCCCCCAGCTTGGCAAAATCGATCTGCTGCGTCTTGAAATCGCCCCACGACTGCAGCAGCTCCGGCTTCTTCGCTTTCGGATTGACCGGGAATTCGAAGTTCTCGGCGGAGGTGACCGCCTGGGCTTCTTCACCCGTTAAATATTCAACCAGCTTAATGGCGTTCTCTTTGTTCTTGCTGTATTTGGAAAGCCCCGCCCCGCTTACGTTCACATGGGTTCCGGTCGTTTCCTGGTTGGGGAAGAACACGCCCAGCGATTGGGCCACTTTGACCTCCTCCTGATCCTTGGAGTTCAGCAGCTGGCCGTAATAATAAGTATTCATGATGGCGATATCGCCGCTTCCCGCTGCGACGGCTTTGGCCTGGTCACGGTCCCCGCCTTCGGGCGCGCGTCCCAGGTTGGCCGCCACTCCTTTCGCCCATTCTTCCGCCTTCGCCTCCCCGTCCAGCTCGATCAAGGAAGCGAGCAGGGACTGGTTGTAGGTACTGGTGGAGGAACGCACAAGAAGTTTCCCTTTCCATTTGTCGGAGGCGAGGTCTTCATACGTCGACAGCTGCTCCGGCTTGACCCGGTCCTTCGCATACACCAGAACGCGGGCGCGCGTCGACAGCCCTACCCAGTGGTTATCCTTGTCGCGCAGGCTGTCCGGCACGTTCGCCTTCAACGCCTCGGATTCCATCGGCTGGAGCACGCCCGCTTTCTTCGCATTGTTAAGCACCCCGCCGTCAACCGTGACAAAGAGATCGGCCTGCGTATTCTGGCCCTCCCGCTTCATCCGTTCGATCAGCTCTTCGGCCTTTCCTTTAATCACGTTAACCTTGATGCCCGTCTTGGCCTGGAAGTCGGCGTACAGCTTGTCATCCACCTCATAAGTTCTGGCCGAATAGACGTTAACCGCTCCCGTTTTGGCCGTGGCCGACGGCTCCGCGGCTGCTCCCGTTTTCTTCTCCTCCGCCGGTCCGGCTCCACAGGCCGCCAGCAGCCCGGCTGTAAGCGCCAAGCTTAGAATAGGAGCCAGCTTCTTTCTTATGTACACAATCCATCTCCCCTTACCTCTTATTGATAATGATAATTATTATCAGTTAGAAGGTTACCATGTTCATTCGCGCATCGTCAACCCTAAATTTGCCTGCTGATGAGGATGGGTTACCGTGTCCATCGCCAAAAGACAGCAAAAAAACGGCAGGCTCTGGACACTTTTCTGTCCAGGCTGCCGCTTTTTGCCTTGTTATGTGCCCAGGGTCCGCCTGCCGGCGAGATCGCGGGAGCGTCCGGTTACTGAAACCGCTCGCGGAACCAAGTCGCTGCGGCTGTCGCTTCCGTGGCCGTCAGCTGATGCCCCGCCCGCTCCCAGTGGACGGACACCTCGGCCCCCGCTCCGGTGAGAAGTCCCTCCAGCTCGGCGGTCTCTTCCGCCGGGCAGATCGGGTCGTTCACGCCGGCCCCGATGAAGACGGGTGTCCCCGTCAGATCGGGAAGCGTAACGCCCCGCCGCGGCACCATGGGGTGGTGCAGCACGGCTCCCATCAGCGCCTGAGGGTGATGGAACAGCAGGCTGCCGGCGAGATTCGCCCCGTTGGAATAGCCGACGGCTACAAACCGGCTGCGATCCAGGCCGTAACGCCCGGCCGCTTCCCCAAGGAAGTCGTTCGTTTCCTGGGTGCGGAAAACGAGATCCTCTTCATCGAAGACTCCTTCGGCCAGCCGCCGGAAGAACCGCGGCATTCCGTTCTCCAGCACGTTCCCTCGTAGGCTGAGGACGGCGGAGCCGGGAGAGAGAAGCTCCGCAAGCGGGAGCAGGTCCCGCTCCGTCCCTCCCGTCCCGTGCAGCAGAACTAGCGTAGGGGCTTGTGGATCCGTTCCTTGCTGATACAGATGCTTCATTTCCTTTCCTCCTCCGGTACTCTTACTTCGATCGGCAGCAGATTGGCTTCGATCCGGGCCCGGTGCGGCTCATACCACTCCGGAAGCATCAGGCGCGAGCCCAGCTCTTCCGCCTGCTCATCGACGGCGAACCCGGGAGGATCCGTCGCGATCTCGAACAGGATGCCGCCGCCTTCCCGGAAATACACCGCGTGGAAATACTGTCGGTCGATGATCGTCGTAGGCCTTAATCCGCGGCTTTCCGCGAAGGCCTGCCACTCGGCATGCTCTTCATAATCTTTGGCCCGCCACGCAATATGGTGGACGGTTCCGGCTCCTCCGGCTCCCCAATCCATTGCCTCCAAAGGAAGATCGATGCGGTTGCCGAGTTCCCCCGGCGCCTCGAAACGGGCGAAGCCGTTCTCCTCCCCGGCCGGAACGAGGCCGAGAACATTCTGCAGCACGTCCGCCGTCACGGCCGGGTTCACGCTGTACAGTACCGCGCCCCCGAAGCCTTTGATGGCATGCTCCGCCGGGATGCCGCCGAAACTCCAGCCGCTTAACGGCCCTTCCTCCCGCTCCACGAGCTCAAGCTGAAGCCCTTCGTTATCCCGGAACTGCAGGAAGGTCTCGCCGAAACGGGTGGTCTCTTCCACCGTCAGGCCGAAGCCTTCGAGCCGCTCTTTCCAGAAGGAGAAGGAACCGAGAGGAACGACATAGGTGGTGGTTCCCACCTGCCCGCCTCCGATACGGCCCTTCCGGGATCCCGGCCATGGGAAGAAGGTGATGATCGTACCGGGGCCGCCGGATTCGTTCCCGAAATAGAGATGATAAACCTCCGGCGCATCGAAATTGATCGTTTTTTTAACGAGGCGAAGCCCCAGTATGCCTGCATAGAACTCGACGTTGGCTTGCGGATCACTGGCAAAAGCCGTGATGTGGTGGATACCTGCGGTTTGAAGTGTCATCATTCCCATCTCCTTTTGATTAAAGAATCTTTAATTTAAGATTTAAGGCGGACGATTGGGCGTCCTGCCTTGCTTCGGCAGAATCCCTCTCATCCATCCGTGTTCCCTCTGTGCTTGGCTCCCGCAGGAGCGGGGCCTTCGTCTTTTATGAAGTCGACGTTATCGGAACCCATGCCTTAGCCGCAAATGATGCTCTGCTTCCCTATTGATTATAGTGCCCATAAGGAGGCTTTCTCACCAACCAAGCTAACGGATAAGGCACTAGCCCTTGCCTGCGGCTTTGCCCAGCTTCTTCAGAAGCTCGGCCGCTACAGCCTTCTCTTCCGAGGTCAGCCCCTGCATCCGCTCATGGATAGCCTGGGCATGCCCCGGAAAAATCTCATCGAACCACAGCTTTCCAGTCTCGCTGACCTCCGCGTAGGTCACCCGGCGGTCTTCCGGGCAGGGCACCCGCTTCATCAGCCCTTTCTTCTCGAGCTTGTCGATGTTGTACGTGATGCTCCCGCTTGTGATCAGGACCTTCTCGCCGATCTGCTGAAGAGGAATCCGGCCTTTCGTGTAGAGTACCTCCAGAATGGCAAATTCCGAAGAAGAAACGCCATACTGGCGGATATCCTTCACGGCGTGATCCATGAGCGTCTTGTAAGCCTTGGACAAGATGACAAAAAGCTTAAGCGAAGCGGCCTGCTCGTCATCCAGCGGATAGTTCGCCATGTCCCTCACCTCCCGGGTTCCTTCCGTCGATTGACGAATATCTTAAATTAAAGATAATACGTTTGGGGCTCTTTGTCAAGCCCCTTGTTTTCGCCTGTTAACGATTAAGGGTTTAAAGCTTTTCGGCCCTTAACGTTTTCGTGGAACCGTCTGTGTATCCGATGACCGCCCTCTCCGCGAGACCGATAAACAAGCCGTTCTCCACCACACCCGGAATTTCCAGCAGAGACCGGTTCATAGCAGCCGGATCGGATATCTCCCCAAACGCACAATCCAGCACATAGTTGCCGTTATCCGTCCGGTAAGGCTCTTCCCCGCTGTCTTTCGTTAAGCGAAGCCGGGAAGTTCCCCCGAGAAGCTCCAGCCGCCGCTGCGTCCATTCCCAGGCAAACGGCACGACCTCCACCGGAAGGGGAAACCGGCCCAGCTTCTCCACGCATTTGGAAGAATCCGCCGTCACAATAAAGCGTTCCGCGTTAGCCGCTATGAGCTTCTCCCGCAGCAGGGCGCCGCCTCCGCCTTTGATCAGCCGGAGCGCCGGGTCCACCTCATCCGCTCCGTCAATGGCGAGATCAAGCCTTCCCGCCACCTCCCGCGGAGCGATCAGGGGAATCCCCTCCTGCCGCGCCAGCTTCTCCGTCTCGAGCGAGGTCGGAACCGCCTCCACCCGGAGCCCTTCTTCCCGCACCCGGCGGCCCAGCTCCCGGATCGTCCAATAGACGGTAGACCCGGTGCCGAGGCCGAGCTTCATCCCGCTCTCCACATAACGCGCGGCTTCGGTGCCTGCCGCTTGTTTGGCTTCCATGGCGTATGCCCCCTTCGTTGTCTTCCTTATGGTACCCATCGCTGCCCGATAACCTGCCCTCTCCCGTCAGCCTCGCGGCGGCTTAGGGACTTTTCGCCGTAGAAGCGTTACTTTAGGGGCCGGCGGATGGTGTTCCGGGACTTTTCCCATGGCCCTCGACGTGAATTTGCCATCCTAATGGCAGCCCAGTTCGGTACCCCGGCTTTTACCGGTTGCCTTGCGATCCTTCCCCTCCGCTTCCCCACTTCAAAGCCCACTTGTCGAGCTCCTTAAGCGCCGCCTGAAAATCCCTTCCCTTCTCCGTCAGGGAGTACTCCACCGTCACCGGTACCGTAGGGAATACTTCCCGCCGGATGACCCCGTGCTCCTCCAAGTGCCGCAGCACGTCGGTAAGCGATTGGGTTCTCACGATCGCCAGATCGCGGTGAAGCCGGTTGAATCTCCTGGGCCCTTTGGACAGCTCGGCGATCACCAGAAACGACCATTTGGCCCCCAAAATTTGCAGCACCGAGCAGATGTGGGTGAATTCCGGCTCCTGCCCCGGTTCCTTCAAGATCGGATCTTTCCCGGCCGGCTTCTTCAAGGATTCATTCTTAGCCGGTTCCTTCCTTGCCGATTCTTGCATGTCCCATCCCTCCGTCTTATAACTTACTATTAGTTAGTAGGTCCATTTAATTGGATAATCGCCAAATCATTTGCCATCTTACGAAAGGTTCGTAACTTGATTATAATCCAAACAAAAGGTCGCGTTAAGACCGGGAAAGGAAGATTGTTTATGAATCGCCACGCAGCTTTATCCGTTTATTTGCTCACCTTAGGTGTCTTCTTCACGGCAACCTCCGAGCTGGTGGTTTCCGGCATCCTTCCGCAAATCGCGGAAGACTTGACGGTTTCCGTCGCCTCCGCCGGTCAGCTGGTCACCGCCTTCTCCCTTGCTTTTGCCATCGGCACGCCTATCGTAACGGCTCTTACCTCCCGGCTGGACCGCCGCCTGGTGCTGACGGGGTCCCTGCTGCTCTTCATCGCGGGCTGCCTTGCCTCTTCGTTCGCTCCCGGCTATTCCTTCCTGCTGGCCTGCCGGGTTATCCTGGGGGTCAGCGCCGGTGTTTATCTGGTGACGTCCTTCGGAACGGCGGCCCGTCTCGTACCGCCCGAACGGCTGGGCCGCGCCATCGGCACCATCATCTTCGGCTTCAGCTGCTCCATGATTCTCGGCGTGCCGATCGGAATCACCCTGACCGGCTGGGCCGGCTGGAGGTCCATCTTCCTCGTCCTGGCACTGGCCGCCCTGGGGGTAGCCGCCGCCATGCTCCGTCTGTTCCCGTCCAGCGCGGGAGAGACCCCCGTCCCCTTCCGGCAGCAGCTGAAGGTACTCGGAAGCCTCGTCATCGGAACCGGACTTCTCTTCTCCTTGTTCCGGGAATCCGGAGGCTCCATCCTTCTCACCTATTTAACCTCTTATCTTCAAGACATTTACCGCATGAACCCTTCCGGCATCAGCTTGTTCATGCTCGTGCTCGGCCTGTTCGGGGCCGCGGGTTCCCGGCTCGGGGGGTACGGTGTCGACCGTTGGGGACCGATGCGGATCATGGTCTTCGGCGTGGCGCTTAACGCCGCCGCCCTCGCCCTCCTGCCCCTATTCTCCGGGTCTAGGGCCGCTGGCCTGGCGCTGATTGTCCTCCTAATGCTTCTCATGTTCATGACAGGTCCGGCCGTTCAGGCCTATTTCATCCAGCAAGCTCCGGATTCAAACGGACTCGTCCTCAGCTTGAATACATCGATCATACACCTGGGCCTGGCTACGGGCGCGGGAACGGGAGGCTGGATGATTAACACCGCCTCTACCGTCCGGTTCAATCCTTGGCTCGCCTGCCTGTTCGTCACCGCCGGTCTCGGTGCGGCCCTCTGGAGCTTCACTCTCGCCAAGAGAGCGGCCCGCCGGACGTCTTCCCCAGCCTCTGCATCCCTACAGGAGAAGACGGACGCTCCGAACCAGCTTACTGCGGGAGGGGGAACCGGCGCCCGGGACCTTTCCCGGGATACTCCCGCGTGACGGCGGCGTGTACGGGAAAGTCCTTGTCCTTGATTTTCGAGGACATTTTCAAGATCAGCCCTATACCTTTTAAATTTGGCTTTCTGAGGAATGGCGATGATGAGGCCCCGTTAAAGTCTCGCGAATGTGATGTAATCGACTTGAGCAGGCTCGGCCGATTCGATCCGAAGGGCCCGGTTGATCTGTCCCCGGTGATATTGCCCATGCAAGAGGACCTGAAGCAGGATGTCCCGGACGGACGTTCGGAACGGAACTCCGCTCTGGCTCGCATAGTCGATCATCTCGTCCAACTCGGATTCCTCGAGCCCTTCCATATAGACTCGATATTGCTCGGCGTTTTCCTCGAACATCGTCCGGATCGCCGTCAGGTCTTCCGCTTCCTCCCACAACGAATAATGCGCGGTTCCCTTGCCCTGCAAGCGGGACAGCCAGACTCGTTCTGCGACTGCGACGTGCCGAACCAGCTTCAGAAGGTCCTTGTTCTTCGTCTTACTATCGACGAGCGCGTCCAAAATGCGTGCGTTCGCCCAGTACAGGTGGTCCATCATGCACTTGATCGTCTTCATTTCGGTTTCCCCCTCTTCGAATAGGTTAACAGCGGAGTAAGATCAGGGCGAAAAAAGTTTCCAATTCCCTTCGGAAACAACTTCGACAGCCCCGTCGATCACTTTAATGGCGGTCTGGTCATCCATCGCATACGCCGGCCCCTGCATCCCGGCGGCCCATCTCTCTGCAGCAGCCATCGTGTTATACGGCAGCATCTCGTGATCCAGATGCGGAAATATAGCGAAATCAACCAGTCCCAGTGTTTCATCGCCACCAGTGGGTGGAGTCCAGCCAACGAAGAATTCCCCGATGTTAGGTGCCATCACCATACTTCCGGCGCTCAGTCCCACATAGACTGCATTCAGCGAAGGCAGGAGGTCGGCCAGTCCGGACTGCCGCATCCAGTAACACAGATACAAGGGGTCCCCGCCATCCACTAGTAGAACGTCCGTCTCTTTGACCCTAGGAACCCAAAGCTCATCATCAATGCTGGGCAGCGCGGTGAGTTCCAGCACCCCCAGTGACTTCCAGCCCAGCTCACACATCGGGGTAGAGGATTGTCCGCTGATGAACCGCCATGCGTTGCCTGCCCCACCGGGTATAGCGTACACCGCCGTGGGAATGCAGAGGGCGCTGGACTCGGCAATCGGTTTGCCCAGCATGTCAACCAGCGCGTCGTGTATGCTTTTGTTTTGGATGCCTGCAGATGTGAGCAATAATTTCATAACTCCACTCCTTGTCGTTATGCATTCATCGGACGTGCTGACCGTAAACTCCTTTTCCTTTGGACGGGGAACAGAAATGGGCCCGCACGTGCTTACTCCTCTTCCCCGACGGTCCACTGAGGATTCCAGACCACTTCCCACAGATGCCCGTCGGGATCCTGGAAATACCCCGAATATCCTCCCCAGAACGTCTCGTGCGCCGGAACCGTCACCACGGCCCCGGCTTTCTCCACCTCCGCCATCACCCGGTCGACCGCTTCCCGGCTTCCTACGTTGTGGCCGATGGAGAACTCCGTCGGGCTCGGCGGAGACACCGGAAGTCCGGTGTCATGGGCTAGATCCCCCCGCTTCCAGAGAGCGAGCCGCAGTCCTCCCTCCAGGTCAAAAAAAGCAACCGCCCCATGCTCGAACTCCTGCCCGACGATTCCCTCCGTCGGCAGGCCGAGCCCGTCCCGGTAGAAGGCGACCGCCTTCTCCAAATCCCCCACGCCCAGGGTAAGCACGGTAATTCTCGGTTTCATCCTAATTCCTCCCCGTTCTGTTTAAAACAAGCCGAACCGCTTGCGCTTATAAAACAGCCGCAACCCCTCTTCCGGGTTCAACGCCCCGTCCGCCAGCCCTTTCACTTCCAAGGCTCTTCCCTGCAAATAAGGAGAGGCCGCTTCCACAATCCCCTGGAACAGATCCTCCCGGCTTCCCTCATAGTCTACGACGATTAGGACGCTTTGTCGTCCGTCTTGGGTACCAAGCTTTAAATAGGCTTTGTGGATCCGCTTCTGTTTCTTCATATAGGCTTTGACCGCCTCGATCAGCTTCTCGGGATCCTCCCGGGAGGCCCCGGGCTGGTTACCCGGGCTAGCCGCTCCTTGCCCGGATTCGCCCCCCGTCCTGTTGGTGCCTGACTGCCCCTCCTGCTTCGGTCCGCCTCCGGACCGGGAGTCTGCTTTTTCCGTCCGGTAGGCTCCGATGGCCTTCTTGTTCTTGTCATGGATGCGGAACGCTATCCCTCTTACGTTGATCACAATCCCACCCATGCCCTCCGACAAAGCCACCAGGTCTTCATAGGAAACGACGTTGCCACCCCAAATCGTCTTGTCATAGCTTTTCTCGAATTCCGTCCAGTCGGTAAACGCGGGGAGCCATTCGACCTGGTCCTCCCCCCGAATGGTCGCAAACTGCAGGGTCGTTCCGGCCTGAATCGTTTTGATGCCCTGCTCATCCGGAATAGCGGGCTCTTTCTCGATCAACCGCATGGGAACCAGGTAAGAAGCCCGGAGAACCTCCTCAATCATGAGGCCCTCCCACACCTGAAGCTGCTGCTTTTTTCCTTCGTTATTACTTTTCGAGTACAGGTTTTGAAAAAACAAAATCATCGCATGCTGCAGCTTCGGGTTCGTAACCGGAATGTTGATCCGGGGCGTGGCGCTCCAATCCGGCGGAGGCAGCAGCTCGTCCCGGCTGATCTCCACATGAAACTTCCCGTTATCGACGAGCACCTTTTCCATGCCCAGCAGATGAAGGGTTGCCAGCACGCCCGTAAGCTGCCCCTTGTCCATCCTCTTCATGTCGAGCTGAATCAGCTGCTGCAAATAGTAGTCCTGGGCTTCCCGCGCATAGGCTTCCTTGGAAAAGATCCATACCCGTCCGTTAACGTCAAGGTACGGATAGCGCGTATGGACATCATAGGCAATGGACAGCTCCTCGGCCTGCAGGAGCTTATCCTTCACGGCATCCATCAGGATACGGATCCGGCGCTTCCTTTCCTCCTGGGTCAGGGCCTCTTGGGTTTGGGGGGACTTGGCCGAGTGAATCAGGAAAATAAGCTCCTGAAGGTCCCGCCCGCTGCATTCCTCCGGGGTGATCCCCGCCTCCCTCTTAACCATCCTTACGAGTTCCTCTTGTCTTCTTTCGTCCATGGCCGTTCCCCCGTTCTTCTTGTCACTCTCCTGCTAGTGCCTTATCCGGTAACTTTGTTGGAGAGAAACTCTCTGTAGGCTCGCAAAAATCATTAGGCAAGCCGAACAACACTCACGGATAAGGCACTAGTAGCCATTACCCGTTGGAAGGGCCCCTGACCGCCCTGCTGTAGGAAAAAACCTCTTCCTCCGGCTGGCCTTGGAGGAACGCTTCTCGCTGCTCTTTATACCAGTTTACTTCTAGTGGAGGTTCCTTCCAAGCCGATTTTCCCCGGTGACAAAATGACCGCGGCCGTTTAGCGAAAGCCTAGCATCCGTACCGGCAGCAGATAACCGGTAGGGAGAAGTCCCCGCTAGTAACCAAAAAAGCCGACCGGAACGAGTCCGGAACGGCTTTTTTAGGGGAGCAGGCGAACGGTGGCTTGCGGCTTAATCGGCCCCCATCAGGGCTTTGGCATCCCTTTCCAAATAATCCGCCGCTATCGCCTCGACGGCCTTGCCCCGCTGAGCCTTTAACAACGAGAGGAAGGGTTTGAGCTGGTTGTCTTCCAGCTTCTTGGATAGAGTATTGGCGATCGGTGCTTTAATCTTCCCATCGCCCGCAAACCGGTTAAAGAGGGCTTTCAGCGAGGTCCCATCCGCGAACGTTTCGAACGTGTATTCCAGAACAGCCTCGTTCCCCGCCTGATCCACTGCTGTGACCTTGAAAGTGTGCGTGCCGAGGGGAAGGGTATACAGGGCTAGGGAGGTGCCGTTAGCCACCTGCTTTCCGTCCAGAGTAGCTGCCGTTTTCGCCGGGTCTATCCCCGATAAGCCGTCCTCAGCCTTATAGGAGATGACCAGATCGGCTGAATCCCTGTAACGCTCCTTTAAGGGAGCGGTGACCTGGATAACCGGAGCGGTCCGGTCCAACTGCACGGCAAGAGTCTTCGGTACCTCCTGGTTGCCCGCTATGTCCAGGGAAAGGTAGAGAACGGCGTAGCTTCCTTCCTTGTCGAGGTTTACAGGCATTTTGTAAGCCGTCCAGGTCTGCCCGTTGTCCAAGCTGTATTCGGTCGTATCCACTCCGGAGAGGCTATCCTCAGCGGTCAGCGTCATGGTGGCTGTACTTCGCCAGGACCCGGATGTTACCGGCCCAAGAAAAGCCTTCGTGGCTGGAGGCGTTTTGTCAAGGCTGATGGATATCGACCCAGAGCCCGTTAATCCCCCTTCATCGGTTGCTGACCCGGTAATAAGCTGGTCCTTGCCTTCCGTCGTGACGGTTTTGGGCGGGTCTACCGTAACCGTTTGGTAAGGGTTGCTGTCCTGCGCTTCGAATGTCACCGTCACGTCCCGGTTGTACCAGCCGTTGCGGTCAGGATTACGATCGGTGTTCGCCGTAACCGTAGGGGGCACATTGATGAATTCCAGATTGATCACTTGCGGTCCGCCGGGACCCAGCGTTGTTTCGTAAGGGACATATCCGTCCGCTGTGAATTTATAAGGATGAAGGGAGGTATCCCCTTGGCGGATGGCAAAGCCTCCTCTTTCATCGGTGCTGTAAAGCCTTCCCCCGGACTTGATGGAGGCCTTTAAAGGGAAACCGTACGACGAAGCAACGTAACCGTATACCGTTTCCGGTGCAGCCGGCAAAGCGGAGGTCGCATCGTAGAACCGGTTGTTCTGGGTATATTCGCTAACGACCACGGCTCCCCGCTCATCATAGGTCGTGAAGTCCGCCGGGATGTAGGAGATGGCGTAGCGGCCTTGGTCGTCCGTCACTCCTGTACCCAGCCGGTAAATCTCTCCTTTGTTCATCCGCATACCCACCTGAACCGGCAGCCCCGGATTGGGCAGCTCCGTCCCTTCAATCGTTATCTTTCCTTCTGCCCGCCCCAAGGTGGACGGAAATTGAAAGTCGAATTGGGTCCGTCCGCCTAGATAGCGGATGACGGGATATCCTTTAAGCTGGAAGGTGATATACGATCCGATCCCATTCTGATCATTAAAGAACCTAAGAAACGGCTCCATCCGGTAATGCCCGTTCGCATCGGTCGTCGCGCTTCCCAACTCCCGCTGGCCGGAGTGATACAGGATGTAAGGCGAGACCGCCGTAAGGGTCACGCCCCCGACGGGTGCCCCCGTTTCATCGGTGATCGTCCCCTCCAAGGGATACGGGGTAACAAACGGGTCCTCCCACTCCGCCCTCGCTGAAGGGCTATACACCAAACCCAACAGAACCACCAATACCGCCAAACCCAGCCTTGCCGCCCATCTTCTTCTCAAGACAAAAGCCTCCTTCAATGTTCGTTATATAGAACAACACCTCCTATTTTACCATATTTTAGTAATTTTTGACTACCGATTCTTTCACCTTGGTGGGCTTTTTCTTTCGGAGAATGCACCTTCACGCAGAAGTCCGCCCCTAAGGTTGTCCGCGTGCCCGGGCGTTTGGCGCTTATCGCTCTAACGAATCCCGGTCGTCTTAATTGCCCGAAAACGGCCCTTCGCCCGTTCTAACGAACCGCCAGAACGTTATCAAAGCCGATATAGGGCCAAAAGGAGCCCCGGAGGGCGATTAACGCTACGTCGATTCGTTATCCATGCTAAATGTCCTTTTTACGCCAAACAGCGCTCTCCCGGTTCGTTAGCGTGGGACGCCTCTCTCCGTTCTCGCAAGCCGTTACGTCCCTCCATTGGAAAACGAGACTCGTACAGGCGGGACAGGCTTGGTCCTCGACCAGTATGTCCCTTCCCTGCATGCTCGCTCTCTCTTTTGACCTTGCTTGCCGGCACGGTGAACGAACCGTCCCGCCTTACTCCTGCTGAAACAAGCGATCTACGATATAGCTTGCGTCCACCCCTACTCCTCCGATCAGCGCGGAGGCCCGGCTGCGCATCCAAGGCAAGCCGAGGAAGAACAGCCCTTGGACCGGGCTTTCTCCCTGCCGGTGGATGGGCATGCCCGCTGGATCAATTGCCGAGTGAACCTGAATCCAGCGGTAATCGCTCCGAAACCCCGTGGCCCATATCACATTGGAAACCTGTACGGGAGCGGCTTCGTCCTCGAACCAGAAGGCTCGGCCTTCCGCCCGGGTGCTGCGTGCTTTCAGCACGATATCCCCTTTGGCCAGCGCGCCGGACAGGCCCGTATCAAAGACCGGCTCACCCCGGCCACGAACCATCCGGCCTATCCGGCTGTCAGTGGGCGCATACAGGAGGCCCAGCCTCCGAAACCACCAGAAGACGCTTAGACCGAGAACTTTCTGCGGGGCGATCGATAGCTTGTGTCCGGCCGACAAGTAAACCTCCCGCTCCCTTCCTTGGCTTAGCTCCACGGCAATTTGCGCGCCCGAATTGCCCGACCCGACCACCAGAACCGGCCCGGGCTTCAGCTGCTCCCCATTCCGGTAATCGGACGTATGCAGCTGGAAGACCTCGCCGGACACGCCGCCCGCCATTTCCGGAAGGTACGGCTTCTGGAACGGGCCTGTCGCCACAATGACCTTCTTTGCCTTATAGACGCCCCGGCTCGTAGTAAGAAGAAAGGCCCGGTCGGCCGGCTCCATAGCCTGAACCTGTGTCCCCAGCTCAACCGGAAGCGTCCAGCGGTCCGCATACCCCTCCAGATAATCCGCAATCTCCTCCTTCGAGGCATAGCCGCTGCGTTCTCCTCTAAGCGGATCGCCGGGCAGGCCGCTGTACCACCTCGGGGTAAACAATTGCAGGGAATCGTACCGGTTCCGCCAGCTGTCCCCCACCCGCTCTTCCTGTCCGAGGATAACGAAAGAAACCTTCCGTTTCTTTAAATAATACCCCGCCGCCAGTCCGGCCTGGCCCGCGCCAATGACAGCCACCTCGACTTCATGCATGCTTTCACAACCCTTCCCTTCTCTCTATGAATCCATTTTAGCTCCCCGGCCTCCTGGAGTACACGCCATTATCGGCACCCTCCGCGGAAAGGATTGCATTCCGTGCGTAAAAAAAGGTCGGCCTATGCGGTTCTTCAGGGTGACACCGGCACGCAACCGGCTTTAACCTTTGTATGTTCCCTGCGGATCGTTATGGCCGCAAAAAAGAGGCAAAGGGTCGCAACCCT
This sequence comes from Paenibacillus aurantius, assembly GCF_032268605.1. Lineage (NCBI taxonomy): Bacteria > Bacillati > Bacillota > Bacilli > Caryophanales > Paenibacillaceae > Paenibacillus > Paenibacillus aurantius. The sequence goes on along the minus strand of NZ_CP130318.1, from coordinate 351,336 downwards.
TTACCTCTAATTCGAAGCTTCGCTGGCGCTAGTCCGGCTTCGCTCTATTCATGCTCTTTCGTTCTCGTCCGCCGAGGCGCATGCTCAGTGTTCAGTTCCCGGGGGACGATCAATTGGGACATGTTCGTGGAGCGGGATTTCAAGATTTCGAAGATGTCCGAATCATAAAATTGGTTCTGCCGGCTTACTCCCGTCCGGGTATCCAGAATATTGCCGTTATAGCCGTTGATCAAATAGATGGAATCGACAAACGGATGGCTGTCCATTAAATTTTTCAGCCGGCTCCACACTTCATAGTTCAAACAGTCATTCTCATAATTGCGCTGCACGAACGGTAAAATGACAGGGTCGTTCCGGGTCTGCAGCGCGTAGGAGAGCGTCCAATCCAGCAGAAACTCCGCACTCTGGGCATCCTTCTGCAGCAGATTGGCCGATTGATTGCCGTATTCCCTGATCATCGTTTTGGAAAATAAATAATACAGGACATAGGTCGAGATGATCAGCACGAGCGCGCAGACGATGGTGATGTACATAAAGATGCTCACGTAAGGAAGCTTCGAGCGAAGGAACCATTGGTATTTCCGGATGCTTGGTTTCATGACGTGGATCCCTCCTCCCGTAAGCAAATGCCCGAAACCGCCCTGTTCGGACATAAGGAAAGCCGCAGTACGGAACAATTAACCTCAGCATAAGAACCCCGCCTTGTTCCTGTCAATCCTTTTAACCCTCCAGCCGAAAATCGGTAGGATTCCGTGTCCTCTCATACAATGAATTTTGGGTATTGACCAATAACTGTTTAATTCATATACTGTGTACATAAGTTACAGTTTATATAATAAACAGTAAGGAGAGGGTATTCATGACTACCGCAACCACTGTCGCCGTCAAGCCGGCCGGACGCAAGGAATGGATCGCGCTATGCGTGCTGTGTCTCCCCCTGATGATCGTATCGATGGACGTGTCCGTTCTGTTTTTCGCCGCGCCGGACATCGCCGCGGATTTGCGTCCGACGGCCGTCCAACAATTATGGATTTTCGACATTTACGGCTTTGTTCTCGCCGGTCTGCTGCTGACCATGGGAGCTGTTGGCGACCGGATCGGGCGCCGGCGCCTGTTGATGCTGGGCTCCGTGGGATTTGCCCTGTGCTCGTTGTTCGCCGCGTTCTCCCAGACGGCCGAATCCCTGATTGCGGCCCGCGGCGTTCTCGGCATTGCGGGAGCCACCCTCATGCCGTCGACGCTGGCTCTCGTCCGCACGATGTTCCAAGATCCCGATCAGCGGACCAAGGCGATGTCGGTCTGGAGCGCCGTCATGGCCGGCGGGGTCACGGTCGGGCCGATTATCGGCGGCCTGCTCATCCAAGCCTATTCTTGGGGCTCGGTTTTCCTCCTTAACCTCCCCGCCATGGCGCTGCTGCTTCTGACAGCCCCCTTCCTGCTCCCGGAGTCCCGCAGCGCGGATCGCACACGGATCGATGCTTTCAGTTCACTCCTGGCGCTTCTTGCCATCCTGCCCGTAACTTACGGTGTCAAAACACTCGCCGAGGAGGGCTGGGCCCCCTTTCCTGCCGGGATGCTCGCCGCCGGTCTGTTCTTCGGTTTTGTCTTTGTCATGCGTCAATGGACGATCCCCAACCCTTTAATCGATATCCGTGCGCTGATGGAGCGGCGGACCGGAGGCTCCATCCTCATTAACCTGATCGCCACCTTCACGCTTATGGCAAGCGCCCTGGTCAACACCCAGTTTCTCCAATCGGTACTGGGGTACTCGCCGCTTGCGGCCGCCCTGTGGAGCATTCTGCCCTCGGTTGCCGTCGGGGCGGCGGCGCCGGTAGCCGCCAAGCTCTCGATTACGCACGGAAGGCCCCGCATCATGGCCGCCGGGTTCGTGCTGTCGGCGATCGGGTTCGTCCTCCTGACCCAGGTCCGGCTGGAAGGCTTCTCTCCGCTCACGGTCATGCTCGTTGGCGCCGGACTGGTTGCAGCCGGAATCGTATCGGTCATGACCCTCGTCACCGATTATGTCGTGGGGGTGGCGCCGGCCGATCGGGCGGGAGCGGTCGGGGGCCTCCTGGAAACGTCCAGCGAGCTCGGCGGCGCCTTCGGCATCGCGCTTCTCGGCTGCGTCCTCTCGGCCATCTACCGCCATACCGTATCGCCCCTTCTGCCGGCCGGCCTCTCGCCGGAGGCCGCCTCCGCCGCCAAGCAAACCATTGCGGGCGCCTCCGCCGCTTCCCAGCAGCTGCCAACTGAAGCGGCAGCTCAAGTCATGACGGCCTCGCGGGAAGCGTTCATGACGGCCATGCACGCCACCTCCCTCACAGCCGGCGTCATCCTGCTCCTGGCCTCGGTCGCCACGGCGGTAATGCTCCGCGAGAAAACGAAAATCATAAGCCCTGCCGCCTAGTGCCTTATCTGCAAATGAGGTTCTGCTTTCCAAATGATTCTTCGGGCGCCTACCGAAACTTTCTCGCCAACAAAGTTACCGGATAAGGCACTAGCATAAGGCCGCAAAAATAAAAAAGACGACAGAGAAAAGGCCACGGCCTTTCCCTGTCGTCTTTTTTATCCCTTACCCCTGGCTGGAGTCCCTTCGGCCGGTTTTTTTCCGCTCCAGATACTGCTCAATCCCGTCCAGAATCCGCTCCAAGCCGAAGTCGATGTCATCGCCGACGGTATTCTCGCTTTCCTTCTCTCCGGTATAGACGCCGGACATGACGATCGGATACAGATTCGGATAGGGATCCGGCTTGACCAAGGCCTTAAGCGCCGCCGAGTAAGGGACCCCGCTGAACGTTTCCTCACTGGAACCGGCCTGAACCGCCCGGAGGATGTCCCTCTTCAGCATTCCGCTGGAACGGACATAACCGCTCAGGAGCAGAACGATGGACATTTTCTCGAAATCGTCCAGAGGCATGTCCCGCAAAGGGCGAAGCGCCCAATCCACCATTTGCAAAGTATTAGGCAGGATCGGCAGGCTGGAGATTGGGATGTCCCCATACCACGGATGGTCGACAAAAACGCCGATCGTTGCCATCACGTATTCCCGCATACTTTCACGCCATTCGTGGGCAGGTCTCTCATCCGGCAGCGGAATATCGCATACCGCATCCTGCATGAGAAGCAGCAGATCATCCTTGCTCGGAATATAGCGGTAGAGCGCCATCGCCGAGAAACCGAGCTCCGACGCCACCCGGTTCATCGAGACGGCGCTCAAGCCATCCTTGTCCGCGATGTCCACCGCCTTCCGGACGATTTGCTCAATGCTCATCTCCCGCTTAGGTCCGCGCTGCGGCGGCTTCACCAAGCCCCAGCCAAGCGCCGCACCGGCGGGGAGCCGCTTCACCGCTTCCTCTGGAGTGATATCCGGTTTGGCCATCTGCTTTTCCCCCTCTGTTATTCAAAGCCGGCTATGGATACGGGTGTCGCAGCCAAGCCGCCCGAAAAATGTTTATACTGTAAACAGTATACCATAGGAAAGATTAGCGGGAAAAGGGAGCGGCCGCTTAGCTGCTTCCGCAATCGAGCCGCCAGATGACTTACACCATCCCCAATACTTCCCGTGTTGTAGCGATGCGGGCGAACTCCTCGTGCAGGTTCACCAGGGTCATCTCGTGAATCTGCTCAGGAGGGTAATAGGTCCCGTCCGGACCGCGGCGGCCGAAGGTTGCGCAGGCATCCTCCACCAGGATCGGTTGGAACCCGAGGTTGCCCGCCATACGGGTGGTCGTCTCCACGCAATGGTTCGTGGTCAGGCCGGCGATCACCAGCTGCTCACAGCCCAACCGCCGGAGAGAAGGTTCCAGATCGGTTCCAATGAACGAGCTGTTCACCGTTTTGCGAAAGACGGGCTCCCCCTCGACCGGCTCCAGACCTTCTTTAAAGGCACACGTCGGTTGATCGGGATGGAACAGCGAAGATTCGGACCGGGAGAGGTGCTGGACGAACCAAACCGGTCTTCCCGAGGCTCTCCAGGCGGCGAGCAGGAGCTTGAGATTCGCTTCGGCCTCCGGATGGTTGCGCTCTCCCCATTTCGGATCGTCGAACGCCTTCTGAACATCAATGATCAGCAGCGGTGTATGGGATAACAGGTTCATGTCGTCAGCCTCCGTTTTTTCGATGCCCTCATTGTAGCGAAAGGAGGAGTTCATTTACACCCTATGGCCAATGTGTTTTAATGGATGGACTTAAGAATGCAAGGAATATAAGAGGGAATGCTTTATTTAGAAAGGAGACCTCCACGTGGACCAGGTCGATCAGGGAATTTTAAAGGAGCTTCAGGCCAACGCCCGCCTTTCCATGAAAGAGCTGGGCCAGCGCATCGGGTTAACCGCCCCCGCGGCGGCGGAACGGGTCAAGAAGCTGGAGGAGCGCGGCATTATCGAGGCGTATCGGGCGGCGTTGAACCCGGAGGCGTTGAACAAACGGGTGACGGCCTTCATTTTGTTTGAGACGGAACGGTGCAAGGCGTTTGCGGAATTCTGCCAAGGCCACCCCGAGGTGATGGAGTGTCACCGGCTCGCGGGGCAATACAGCTACCTGGTGAAGCTGGTCACGGAATCGGTCCGCACGATGGAGGCTTTTATCGACCAGGCACTTCCCTATGGAAAATCCTCCACGCACATTCAACTCTCTTCGCCGGTGGAATATAAGAGCTTTTAGGGGAAGGGAATGTGCTAATCCTTTTTTGTTTTCTTTACGTAAAGAAAAAACCTTGTCTCTTGGATTAACTTAGATCGTATGTGCTCCAACCCGCTTTTTCAATGTCTTGGTGCAGCCGTATGAACTCCTTTTTAGGGCGGAGACAGAAAAGTGAACGCACAAACTCGACTTTAACACGAGGGTTACTGAAGAACTCCACATACATAGGCTTTGCTGTTATATCACGCCAAGCAACCGTTTTACAATGATGCCGCAGGTTTCGTTCCTCCTCTAAGGATAAACGGTTCTTGGCTGCCATGTAACTAACAAATTCGCTTTTGCATGTTTCAAAATCAAGAAATCCCTCCGCCTTGTTCCTGTCCCTGTACCACAAGCCCTTTTCATCCAGGCTCTTAACATGTATACCTCTCATTAAGCATGTTTCCCCCTAACGTTTCCCCCGGTGCTTGACCCGGTACATGGCCGCATCAGCGTGGCCCAACAACGTCTCCAAAGAGTCGCCGTCCTCGGGGAAGAAGGCGGCGCCCACACTAGCGGTAACCGCGAGGGAACGGCCGTTCACCACAAGAGGCCCGGAGAGAACCTTCCGGATCCGCTCCTGTAAGGCCATCAGGTCTTCCCGGTTTCTCAGGTAGGGTTGAAGAACCGTGAACTCGTCGCCTCCCCAGCGAGCCACCACGCCGTCGCTTTCCGCCGCCGCGGCCAGCCTCCGGGCCACTTCGACCAGGAGCCGATCGCCCATCTCATGGCCGAACGTATCGTTAATATCCTTAAATCCATTCAGATCCACCACCAAAAGGCCGTGCAGCCCTTTGGACTCCTTCAGCAGCAGGCTGACCCGGCTCTTGAACAGACGCCGGTTCGGCAGATCCGTCAGCATGTCATGGTAAGCCAGGTGAGCGATGGTCTCCTCCGCTTCCTTGCGTTCGGTAATGTCGCGCCCCACCCCAATTACCTGGAGGATGTCGCCCGAGACGCTGCGGATGTATTCGACGGTCGTTTCATACCAGCGGTAGCTTCCGTTCTTATGCCGAACCCGGCCGGTAAACCGCACCGTGTTCTGGTCAAGCACGACCGTCTGGTGATGCTCCCGCAGTTTGATATTGTCATCCGGATGATTGAAGGCGGCGGCCGGCTGGCCCACTACTTCTTCCGGGGCATAGCCGAGCAAGTCCGTTACCGTGGGAGAAATGTACGTAAAGAAGCGATCGGGCGAATAAGCCGAGATGATGTTCTGGGATTTTTCCGAGAGGAACGTGAACATCTCCTGGGTGGAGGTTCCTTCCCTTTCCGGTTGCCCAGGAGAGGTGACCTCTTCCAGGGTGAGAAGCTTGTACCCTTCCTTCCCCTTCCCCTCATAAGGAAGGCAGGTCATCCGGACATGGACCAGATGCCCCCTTTGATGCAGAACAGCGGCTTCCGACTTGACACTCCCGCCTCCGCTGCAGGCCGGCCTGCTCACCAAGTGTTCCCACGTTTTTTGACGCAGCTTCTCCTCGGTGTAGCCAAGCATATGAACCAAGGAAGCGTTTACCTCTATAAAATAACCATCTCCATCCACGATCGCCATTCCATCCGGGTGATGGTCGAAAGCATACGTCAGAAGCTCGGTCCGTTGATGCAAATCATTATCGGGCATTATTCCGTTATCCACCTTTTAGTAAAAAACCATGATGTTCTCTCCCCTTCATTATATAGGCAAAAGGACCCGGACAAAATGACTAAAACGAAACTTTCCCCCCGGAAACGGTTGATCGGCGGGAATGGCCTGTGATACGATGCCTTTACCCCAACGACAGGAGTGGAAGAGGCGCATGTAAGGTATTCTTGCTAATCGGGAACATAATAAAAACCGGTCCGACCGACAGGCTGAAGCTGCAAAGCCGCCTTGTTTTATTATGGGATTAACAAGAAGCACGTTACGCCTTCCTTCCACTCAAAGAACAGTCAAGTCCCTCCCCGCCGGGGGTGAATTGACCATATCCGAATTTGAGCTGCAGGAAGGAGTCCCTTTCCGGCAGCTTTTGTTTTTTGGAAAAGGAGGATGGATTCTATGTCGATGATCCAAGTGAGCCATTTAACCTTCGCTTATGAAGGCAGCTACGATAATGTTTTTGAGGACGTCAGCTTTACGCTCGACACGGACTGGAGGCTCGGCCTTACCGGGAGGAACGGCCGGGGAAAGACCACGCTGCTGAAGCTGCTCATGGGCCAATACGAATACGTAGGAACGATCTCCGCCCAGGTGGAGTTCGACTATTTCCCCTTTTCGGTCGAACATCCCGAATACCTGACCATGGATGTCATCGAGGAGTTTTACCCGGACTATGTGGATTGGGAACTCCGGAGAGAGCTTTCCCTTCTCCAGGTTTCGGAGGATGTCTTGTACCGTCCCTTCGATTCCTTGTCGAACGGGGAACAGACGAAGGTCATGCTGGCCGCGCTGTTTCTGAAGGAGAATCATTTTCTGCTGATTGACGAACCGACCAACCATCTGGATAGGGAAGCGCGGGAGCTGGTCAGTCAATACCTGAAGACGAAGAGCGGCTTCATTCTGGTCTCTCACGACCGGGCGTTCCTGGACACCAGCGTCGACCATATTCTCTCCATTAACAAGACGAACATCGAGATCCAGCAGGGAACCTTCTCGGACTGGTGGGAGGGCAAGCAGAGGCAGGACCAGTACGAGCTTGCGGAGAACGAGAAGCTGAAGAAGGACATCAAGCGTCTCGCCCAAGCCGCGGAGCGCACCAATAAGTGGTCGCACGAGGTGGAGAAGACCAAGAACGGCACCCTCAATTCGGGGTCCAAGGTAGATAAAGGCTATGTCGGCCATAAAGCGGCCAAGATGATGAAGCGGTCGAAGAGCCTGGAGAACCGGCAGCAAGCGGCGATGGAGGAGAAATCGGCCCTGTTGAAGAATATCGAGAGCTCCGAAAATCTCAAGCTGTCCCAGCTGACCTATCACAAAACCCAGCTTGCCGAGCTGGACCGCGTGTCGATCTATTACGGGGACAAACCCGTTTGCACGGATGTCAGTTTTACCATAGAAAAAGGCGAGCGAATCGCCCTTTCCGGCCGAAACGGCTCCGGCAAATCGAGCCTTCTCAAGCTCCTCGTTGGCGAGGATCCTCCTACCTATACGGGGACCTTCCGGATCGGGAGCCAGCTGAAGATCTCCTATGTCTCCCAGGACACCTCGCACTTGCAGGGTACGTTAACGGAGTACGCGAATGCTTATGGGGTTGAGGAAAGTCTCTTCAAAGCGATCCTGCGCAAGCTGGATTTCGCCCGGATCCAATTTGAGAAGGACATCTCTTCTTACAGTGGAGGCCAGAAGAAAAAAGTGCTCCTCGCCCGAAGCTTGTGCGAGGAAGTTCACCTCCATGTCTGGGACGAACCGCTCAACTTTATCGATGTGCTCTCCCGGATGCAGATCGAACAACTGCTGCTAGAATACAACCCGACAATGGTGTTCGTCGAGCACGACCGGGAATTCTGCAGACGAATGGCGACTAAGATCGTCCAGTTGTAAGCGGCTTACTCCGCGATAAAGTAGCTATAAACCTTTTATCGAATCCTGTCGATAAATAGGAGGTAAGGCCTACCTACCCATTTATCCAGGAGGAGAATATTTAATGAGAAAACGGTTTCTCAAACCGATCGCCGTCCTGACGATCGGGGCTCTGTTGACGCTTCCCGCCATGGCTAGCGCCCAGGAGCCTGCATCCGCGAATGCGGGCCATGCTGGACCAAGCAAAATTTCCAATGATTTCAAGGATTTGGCTGGCGTGGATGCCGCTTTGAAGGCCAAAATCGATGCTCTGCTGTCCAAAGGGGTCTTCGACGGGGTAAGCGACGACACCTTTGGAATCGACCAGAACATGACCCGCGCCCAGTTTGCCAAAGTCCTATCGTTAATCTATGGAGTCAAGGTGGACTCCTCCGTCAAATCCTCCACCTTCTCCGACGTGCATGCCGATGATGCCGCGAACGGCTGGGCGCTTCCATATATTGAAGCGGCTAAGAAGGCCGGCCTCATCGACGGGATGACGGACACCACCTTCGATCCCGGCGATAACCTGACGATGGGCCAATTCGCCACCGCCCTGGTCAAAGGCCTCGGCAAGAAAGTGGATGTGTCGGGCAACCCGTGGTACTCCGATGCCGTTAAACTGGCGATCGAAACCAAAGTGCTGCCGGAAGGAACCGACGGGAGCAAGCTGACCACCCGGACCGATCTGATCGTGGGAGCTTACGGAGGGCAGCAGGCGTATGAGGCGGCTAAGCCAACGCCTACTCCGACACCGACGCCTACACCGACGTCAACCGCGACACCTACTCCAACCGATCCGCCGGTTTACACGGACCCGGTTCCGTCTTCGACGCCGAGTCCGACACCGGCTCCTAGCGAGACGCCCGTTCCTAGCCAAACCCCGGCTCCAATTGAAACACCGGTGCCGACAGTTGCCGCGCCTTCGGCAAATCCTTCGGGAGGGATAGTCTTGTACGAAACTAAGGTATCGCTTAGTTCCTCCACGGAGGGAGCGACCATTTATTACACAATGGACGGAAGCACGCCTACCGTGAACAGCTCGGTTTACGGCCCCGACACTATAATTGAGATTATCGAGGCTAAGACCATCAAGGCGATTGCCGTAAAAGAAGGCATGGCGGACAGTGCCGTGATGAGCGAATCGTATACGGTTTACCTAGTCGTCACTCCTCCTTCCCCTCTGCCCGTTGTACCTCCAACGGTTAGCAACGCCGTCTATGAGCTGGGTGGCATTCTGAAAGTCACGTTTAATCTGCCGGTGGATGAAGCAAGCGCTGAGAATGTTGAGAATTATCAGTTGTTTAATATGTTTATAGGACCGATGGGGACCGGCTTTAATCCATCCACTGCCACACTTGTCAGCCCTACCGAGGTAGTCCTTGATATAAGCAATTGGTACATCCCACCATTCCTCGGCCAGTCTTTTATCCAAATCAGCATTACGGGTGTAAAAGGTGAGTCCGGACAGGAAACTCCCTTCGGCAACGGCAGCATTTCGTGTCAGATAATACTCTCCGAAACTCTATATAACTAACAAAGAGCCCCTATAATCCCTGGGAACCTCTAACGAGGCAACCTATGGATTATAGGGGTCTTTTTCGCGGAAAGGGTATACCACAATCTTTATGGGCTCTGCATTAGCCTAGAAACCATGCTCTCCAATTGCATCCCTCTGGATCCTTTTACGAGAACGAGATCCTGGGGGTTAAGGTTCTGCCATAACTCCTCGGCTGCTTCCTCTTTGCTCGCAAAAGCCTTTACCTTGCCTTCCGGAAACCGCTTGGCCGCTTCTTGGGCAATGTGAGCGGCAAGCTCCCCAACGGTATAGACATAATCCATTCGGCGAGGATCCAGGGACCATCCAATTTCCCGATGAAATTCCTGCTCCTTGGGTCCAAGCTCCAACATATCCCCCAGCACCGCAAACTTTCGGATATAACCCGGGAGGTCCTGAAAGGTTTCGATGGCGGAAGCCATGGAAACGGGACTGGCATTCCACGCATCGTTGAGGATGGTAAACCCTCGGGGGGCGTCGATTTTTTCCATCCTCATCTTCGTGACTTGAAGAAGGGTAAAGCCCTCTGCAACTTGTTCCGGACCGAGTCCCAGCTGGTAGGCGGCAGCCGTGGCACACAGCGCATTGGAAATGTTGTGCGCACCCAGGATCGGAAGATGAAACTCCTCCTTCCTCACTTTGAAAGAAGAGCCTTCTGCATCGCTTTTGATAATTTCAGCCCGGTACTCGTTATGCTCCGCTTCGCCTATTCGGATCAGGGAAACAGCATTCGAACCAATGACTTCCTGGACTCGTTCGGCCAGCAGGGGCTCATCTCCGTTGTAGATCAATGTCCCGCCATCCTTCAACCCATTTACTATTTCCAGCTTCGCGTTGGCGATTTCTTCGCGTGAACCGAGTGTCGACAAATGGGACACCCCAATCATGGTAATCACGGCGATATCCGGCTGGACCATTCGGGAAAGCCGGTCTATTTGGCCGCGTTCACTCATGCCCATTTCAATTACAGCTACTTCCGAATCCTTATCTATCTCCAGCAAGGTCAAGGGAACACCAATTTGACTGTTTAAGTTACCCAACGTCTTATGTACACGGTAGTTGGTTTGCAGCACGGAAGTGAGGATATCTTTGGTCGTGGTCTTGCCATTGCTGCCCGTTACCGCAATCGTTGTGACAGGCAGCTCCCCCCGATAGGCGGCCGCCAACTTTTGAAGGGCTTGTAAACCATCATCGACATAGATAAGAGGAAGATGATGAGGCGGGCTAGGATGATCGGTCTGCCATAGAGAGGCTGCAGCTCCTTTGGCTATCGCCTCCTCCACATAATGATGGCCATCCAGCTGTCTGATTAGAGGAATAAAAAGATTGCCTGGCTTGACGGTTCTCGAATCGATGGATACTCCTTCGATCGTTATATCGTCATAGGACGGAGACAGTCCCTTTCCCCCGGTCATTTGTTCTATAGCTTTTAGTCGTTTTTGAATCATGGACTCAGCACTCCTCCTGCAGGGGATCAAATCGGCCTGCACTCCAAGGAATTTATTCCTTGGAAGCAGGGAGTATGCTCAGAGGAAGCCCAGGTAGGCTTAAAAAGCCCTCCTAACAAGAAGATCGCCCTGTCCGCATTTTACCAGGACGGGGCGATCTCCGAAATGGCTCTTTTCTTCTTACAGCTTTTGCAGAGCTTCCGCAATGGAATCTTCCCCGGAAATCAGATCGAACGCCTTGTTGTAGGTGCGCTCCTCGGTTAAGGCAGCCAGGACCGTTCGGGCCACATCCTCCCGGGGGATGCTTCCCCTGGTCAGGTTGGGGGCCGCCAAGACCTTTCCCGTCCCCGGTTCATTCAGAAGACCACCCGGACGGATAATGGTATAGGTTAAGCCGCTCGCTTCGAGAAGCTTATCAGCGTAATGCTTTGCGGCATAATAAGGACGAATGGAATCGCTCCAATTCTCCCGGTTATGAGCCTGCAGGGCGCTTACCATAAGGAACCGTTGGATGCCCACCTTCTCCGCGGCTTCTATCATTTTGCCGGCTCCGTCTAGATCGATCAGAAGCGTCTTGTCGTATCCGGTCTGGCCGCCCGACCCTGCCGTAAAGACAATGGCCTCACATCCTTTGGCCGCTTTCGCCAGTTCCTCTACCGTTCCCTCCAGATCGGCCACCACCGTCTCGATGCCCTGGGCCGCATAAGAAGCGGCTTGTTCTTCCTTTCGCACCATGGCTATGGCGGTGTGCTCCCCGCTCTCGCTTACTAACGGAATCAGGTGCCGGCCTACCTGTCCATTTGCTCCGACTACTAGTACCTTCAACGCCAACACTCCTTCATGGGGATTTTCTTTATCGGGTTTCCTTATATTTCCCCAATCCCTTTAGTGAATAATCCCCGAGGCTTCATCTGGACGATTCCTCCAGCATATACCGGGCCCTGGATTCCCGGTCTCCATATAGAAGAATGTCGCTGTTCGTACGGGGATCCCCCACCGTATAAACCGTAAACGGGTCTGTCGCGTCTCCAGCCGTAAGACGGCCTTGTTCACATTTCATATACCCCAGCTTCATGCCAGGCTCGGCCGCGGGGCTCCTTTCCTTCAAAAGGTACGTCTTCCCCGCGAATGCCAGTTCCTCCGGCAGTTTCCCGCACGAGGCGGCAGGAGAAGCAGCTGGTCTTTCCTTGGAAACAGCCGCGGGTGCGAAAGGAGCCGGTTCGGCTGTCCGGGAAGGCTCCTGGGAATTAGAATCAACCGGTTTGCCGCCGGTAAGGGCACACCCGCTAAGCCATAGAATCATGATCAAAACAACAAGGGGCCGTATGGAGAAAACCATCACCGCCAATCCTCCTCCGTCAGATCCGCTACGACGGCCATCGCCGCTTTGCTGCCGGAGGCCGCGGCATGGATCAATTGGGAAGGCATCACATAGGCGGAATCCCCGGCTGCGTACACTCCTGCTGCGGTGGTCCGGCCCATTTCGTCTATAACCATCCCTCCGTTTGGAGTCGTTTGATAGCCCAGCGCTTCCTCAAACCGGGCATTCGGCCGCTGAAGGGGAGCGATAAATCCCCCGCTTCGCTCGATCTGTGTGCCGTTCCCAAAATAAATCCGTTCCAACCGCCCGTTCTGCCCGGAAAAGGCAACGACAGGAGCATGGACAACAGGTATATTCCGGGAGGCAAGCTGGGCCTTCTGTTCGGCCGTCAGAATGTCCCTGCCGTTGGTACACACCACCACATCCCGCGTCCAATTGAGCAGCATTTTGGCCATATGAAACACGCCCGGCTGATCGGAAATAGCCGCAAGCTTTTGATCGCGCAGCTCCCAGCCGTCACAAAACGGGCAGACAAAAAGGCTTTTTCCGTAGAAGTTGTGAAATCCCTCTATAGGGGGGAACGCATCCTTCAACCCGGCCGCCACGATCAGCTTGCGGGCCTGCACACGCTCTCCCGTAGAGGTGAGAAGAAGGAATCCAGCCCCTGTCCTCCGAATGTCCATCACCTCGGTCTGAATGTGCCGGACCGTCGGATATCGGAGGACCTCCTCGTAAGCCACGCGGCGGAACTCGGCGGGCTTTACTCCGTCCCTGGTCAGGAATCCGTGAGAAGCGTGCGTCACTCCGTTCCTCGGCTGGTTGGCATCCAACAGGGCAACGGTTCGTCTCGCTCTGCCGAGCACTAGCGCTGCATTCAACCCTGCCGGTCCTCCGCCGACAATCGCACAGTCATAGCTCATACGCCCATCTCCTCTCTTCCTCTATTTTATGGTGAGATGTTCCTTTCCAAGCTTTCTCGCCAACTCGATCATTTTGGTATTTCTTAAGTGCTCCTCCATGGCCTTTTCCGCGGCCCGCATCTCCTGATGGATAATACAACGGGAATCTTCTTCGTCGCAGCATTCGAAGAGCGAAGCCACTCCCTCTATGGCATGGATGATATCCAGAAAGGATATCTCTTCTTTCCGGCTCTTCAGCCGATAGCCCCCGTTTGCTCCCGGAGTGGATTCAATCAGCCCCGCTTTCACCAGCTTAGTGAGTATTTTCGATAGGTACGTAGAGGAAACCCCCTGCCTGTCGGCCAGCTGCTGAACGCCCACCGGCTTATCCGGCCCGATGGCACTTAAATAAAGCATGGTGTGAAGAGCATAGTTGGTTGCTTTGGAATATTTCATCTTCTCCTCCAATCATAGACTTCATGTATCCATGATAACCGCGTTTCGATCGGCCTGTCAATTAATTAAAAGCATGCAAAAGGCTCCGGGATCTCTCCCGGAGCCTTCAAAATCATTTCAGCCTGGATGCCATCAAGCTGGTCCCTTGAGCCCGGGGAAACGGCCCGGCCCGATGGATTTAATTCTTTTCAAAGCCATAATCCCGTTCGACCTTGCAGATTCTCGTTTTGTAGCTGAGGTACCAATCCGACTTCCCTCTTTTTTGAGCCATCAGATGTCGTTCGTTCTGTTTCCAGTTTTGGATAGCTTCCAGGGATTCCCAGTAGGAAACCGTAATGCCCAAGCCTTCTCTGGCGCTTTCTACGCCTAGAAATCCAGGCTGAACCGATGCCAGGTTGACCATTTCCTCTGCCATTTCCTCATAGCCTTGGTCCCCCTCCGATCTTTCCGATGTAAAAATAACCGCGTAATACGGGGGCTGGGGCGTTTTTGCTATTTCGCTCATAGTCTCCCTCCTGCCGAAGTTTGGATAAGACTATATTATCATTAAATTATAAGATCGGCGCTAGATCCAGTCGGGACTCACCCAAAACAGAACTCCTTAAACAAGCACACCAAGGCGGATCAGCCGACGCGGCGGGAGCGTGCCAGTGTTAGCCAAGCCAAGACTACGCCGGCCAGCCCCACTAGGATGGCCACGATGGCCCCCGCCCGCCCGTTACCGGTACCGAAACCACCGGTGGTGTTGGCCAGATGCAGCCCAGCGAGCACTATACCAATCAGCCCCACTACCGCAGCCACGATAGCCCCGGTTCGTCCGTTACCGGTACCGAAACGGCCGGCGGAGCGGGCCCAAGACAACCCGCCGATGATGACGCTGATCAGCCCCACTACCGCGGCTATGATGGTCCGGAGTCGCCCGGGGGTTAATCCGTATCCGACGTTACCGTCGGTCACTTCGGCCGAGGCTATGGTGGGCACAAGCAAAAGGATGCCCAGCATAAGGATGGAAACCAGCTTTATTTTCATTATTACCTACTCCTTTGGTTGTTTTTATAAATCCCCGATCCCGTATGGCTCGAACGGCTCCATGGACCCGTTGCAGGGTAGATTCCACGTTCCCTCGTTGCCCGAATCATTCATTCATTTCTCCCCTCCGTTCTTGTTTTGTGCAGGCGATCTCCTCCGGTTCACCGCCAGTTTAACCAACAAATGTCGAGAACTTATGCAGATCTTCCTCTTTATTGGTGGATTTCTTCAAGGATTTGTTCAAGCACGGTATAATTCGGGGTAAGGGGCGGGTTCTCGCTCTGAAGGAGACCAAACGAGAAAGAGGGGATGGCCATGGAACCGAAATTGTTGCTGGTAGAGGACGAACCAGGCATGCTGGAGGAAATGCATACCTATCTGCAGCGGGAAGGATTTCAGGTCTTGACCGCCTGTACCGGCAAGGAAGCCCTTACCATTGCCCGGTCGGAACGGCCGGACCTCATCGTGCTGGATTGGATGCTTCCCGAGAAGAGCGGTATCGACGTATGCCGGGAAATAAGGCAAACCTTGTATTGCGGAATTATAATGGTCACCGCCCGATCGGAAGAGGCGGATAAAATCGTCGGTCTGGAAATCGGGGCAGACGACTATTTGACGAAGCCGTTCAGCTTGCGGGAGCTCTCCTCGCGCATCCGGGCGGTGCTGCGCCGCTTGCGCGGTCCGGAAGAGAGGTTGATGGTGTTGGAAAGAGACAACTTGATCATTTCCGAGGCCAAATGCCAGGTATTCCAAGACGGCCGGGAGATTCAGCTGACCCCGACGGAATTCAAAATTTTATATACGTTGGCGGCACGGCCCGGAATCGTTTTCAGCCGCCTCCAACTATTAAGATCCGCACTCGAGGACGAATATATGGGATACGAACGAACCATGGATTCCCATATTCGGAATCTTCGCCGTAAGCTGGGAGACGATCCGGCCCATCCTCGTTATATTCAAACGGTATACGGTTTCGGTTACCGGTTCGGTGAACCATCATGACGACGTTGACGGTACGCCATAAAATCTTTATCTTCATGGGACTGGTCGTTCTTCTCCTCGGTGGTACTCATGCTGTAACCAAACAAGCCTACATGGAATCTCTCTTCGATCAATTTCGTCAGGAAGAAATCGGCGCCTCTTATTTGAACGCACCGCCCGAAGAACAAATCGAGCTGTTGAAGACTTACGTTTCAGGTAAGATGCAGAACTTGATGCTGGGCAATTCGGTCTTTTTCGTGGCCATCGGCCTCTTCGTGAGTTTATGGATTTCGGGAGTGCTGACGCGCCCGCTTAGGAAACTCGTAGCCGCTATCGAACGCGTCGCCCAGGGCGATCTGGACGTAACCGTTCCCGTCCAAACCAAAGACGAATACGGGAAAGTCATCCAGACATTCAACGACATGACGCTTCGGCTCCGGGAAGCGGAAGGCGCCCGCAGGAGGTTGGTAGCGGATGTGGCTCATGAGCTTCGAACCCCGCTGTCTATCATGCAGCTAAAGTTAGAAAATGCTCAACAGGCCGGTCAGGACGTCCCTCCGGAGATGCTGCTCAGACTCCATGACGAGGTGATCCGCTTGGGGCTGCTTGTGGAAGACCTTCATGTTTTATCACTTGCGGAAGCGGGCCGGTTGGCACTGGATTGCAAACCGCTCGATCTGGCGGCAAAGCTTGAACAACTCGTGGATGATGTTCGAATGGAGGCGGAGGAGAACGGATTGGCAATGAGCTTTCATTCGAACACGAAACCCGTAATGGTGAGGGCCGACGCGAGACGGATCACCCAGGTGTTCATCAATTTGTTGACCAACGCCATTCGCTATACATCGGAAGGCGGGAAGATTTCAGTTGTCATGGAAGACAAGGTCCTGGATCGGAATTCCGTCTATGCCTGTGTCTCCGTGATCGATACGGGCATCGGCATTCCAGCCGAGGAGCTGGCCCACCTGTTCGATCGTTTCTATCGCGTGGAAAAAGCCCGTTCCCGGCATACCGGCGGAACGGGCCTTGGCTTATCGATCGCTCATCATTTGGTCCGAGCCCACGGCGGGTTCATCCGCGTTGCGAGTGAGCCGGATCAAGGGACGACCTTTGCCGTTTATTTGCCTTTGGATAAGTGAGATTTTCCAATACCCACAAGATTGACGTAACCGCGATGCCTTGCGGAACGGCTGCTAAGGTCCAGGTCATTTTCTTAATCGATGACCCAGAGCAGCGGTTGACGAATGGCCATATTTCGCCTCACTTCTTCATTGGTCGGGCTTTGTTCGAGATGGCGCCAAAGATTTACATATTCTTCCTTGCCCCAAGCTAACCCGGCAAAGAGCGGATACGACATTCCTACCGGCCAATCTTCATAGTGCTCTATATCCTGCTGATAGGGCCAGCTGTCTTTATCCGTAAGATAGGGAAACAGGAATTCCATTCCTTTTCGAATGCTCCTCCCATCTGGCAGTGTGTATTCCCATAGATTATCGGCAGGGGTAGATAGAATGTGACATAGGGTCACCATGTTATCCAAGACAAAATTGGAGTAGCTGTAAGGCTTCGTGCGACACAATTCATGCGGGAAACTTCCGTCCTCCGCCATCTGTTCAGGAAGCAGCGTATGTTTATAACTCTCTCGGCATAACTCCATCATGCTCTGATTTTCAGTAAAGACACCAAAAGAAGCCGCCTGCACAAACCAACACACGCTGTGGTTGTTTCGTTCGTTCATTTCCTTCCGTCCGTTCAGATGGGTGCTTATCCATTGCAAATAATCGGAGAACCATGCCCCCCTAGAAAGTGAACTATTATAATCTCCCCTATCCATCGATGTCCGATGGAAACCCATAAAGTCTCCACGGCTTCAGTCCGCCGAACGGTCGGACAGGCCTTCCTGAGGGTGTAACCGGATGCATTCGAAATTCCGGCACGGCCTCCGTCGAGTATAAGAACGCTTCCTCGCCCTTGCGAAGGTTCAGGAGTATCGACTCCGCACCCGCCGCTGCTTCAGCCCTATATTCTTGATCGGAGCCTGTGATTTTCCAGCGAATCCTACCGGTCCAACCGGTTCGGATCAGGCATGGTTCTCCCTCCAGACTCTTCACCCGGATCCACTCGGTTACCCCGTTCTTTCGCATCGCACTAACCAAGAAGGCGCCCTCAGCTCGCAAATCGTGAAAAGCCGCATCTTGCCATTCCTCCGGCACCGCCGGGAAGATGCGAAGCGTACCGCCCCAGCTCTGCAGCAGCATATCATGGATGGCTTCAGACCCGGCCAGCGGCGTTTCCATCACGGGCCCGGCTTCCTTGTACATGGTATTGGCCTTCAATAGGAGCAGGAGTGCTTTCAGATATCGAAGCGCTTCACTCCCCCGTCCTAAGACAGCGGCAATGGAGGCTGCGCCGGTCAGACTGAAGCCTCTAAGATCCCCTTCCTTCTGAATCCAATGCTGAAGCGACTTCTCGATAAGCTGTCGTTCTTCTTCGGTATCGCAGCCAACCAGATGTAAGGGAAAGACAGCAAGCAGGTGGCTAAAATGCCGGTGACCGTAAGCAAGAGGCGTATCTTTTCCGATCATGAAGCCCGTTTCGTCAACCGGAAGCGGAGTTAAACGCTCAAGCACATCGCGCCATTGATCCTGAAGCGGCTCGTCAACTCCTAGCCTTTCGCAGCTATTAAGCAGAGTCTCACAGCCCCAACGGAGCAGCGAAAGATCATAATGACAATCACGCACCCTGGTCTTCATGAAGGAGCCGTATTCCGGAGATATGGTGGCCGGCAGATGCAAGCGCCCATCCTCTTCCTCCTCAAGGAGATGCAGGTAATAATTAATGCTTCTGCGCAGAAGCGGATATAATAGATTTCTCAGCATATCCTCATTCATAGAGTAACGATACTGCCGCCAGAGATTATGACAAATCCAAGTAAGATTCCCCACCTCGTCATCTACTTCACTATGAAGATCGAAGCTGCAGCTGCGGCCAAGTCCGGCGGAATCATGACGGTATTTCCCATCGACATTACGGATCAGCTGCTCTTGATTGTTGTGCAGCGCACGAACCAAGGATTCTCCGATATCCAGGCGGTTGGAGGCATACACGGGGGAATAGCTCATCTGGACATTCATGTTAAACCAGATGCCTGCCCACGGTGTAGGTGCCAGCCAAGGACCTTGATTATCCATGATCGGGTTGTCCCTTCTCGTAGCGGAAGCCAACTTATACACCTGGATCCAGTAAAAGCTTTCAAGCTGTCCGTCTGGCAAGGAAACGAAACTTTGCTGATAATAACGATGCCACCACGCCCGGTGGGCGTTTACCCATTCCTCGTAATCGGCGCCGGAGGCACGCTGAACGGCTTGGACCGCCCCTTCCTTAGCCTTCTCATCGCACCCATTGGTTATGGAAATATAGAATAACCTGCGCTTATCGGGCAGCTGCACTTCCTTCCATGCCGTAACGCAGCCTTCCTTCCCGTTATATTCTTGAAAACAAACATGAATTCCGTTATCAACCGTCCTTGTTATCTTAGCCTCGGGAATAAACTGATTCAGATTCCTTCCATCGGCATTTCGTAAGACCGGATCCACTTCCGCATGCGCATACCAGACGATGCCGGCATCCTTCTCCCCTTCGCTTGTCTCGAGCTCGATCACCATGACCGGTTCTTCACTGTGAACGAACGAGTGCAGCTTCGCTTCGCCGCAAGTAGTGGTAACGTGGGCTCTCATTTCCGCATTCCATAGGTCTAGCCGGAGCTGCGTAGGATGATAAATCATGCCGCTAAGCTCCAGATCTATTTCGCCAATAGGAACACGGGGAGGGAAACCCGGGCGATCCGTCCGGGCCGCTGTCACATCCGTGCGTCCTGTGATAAAGCGGAGAACATGACGCTTCTTCGCATGCTCCTCCCCATAAATCATGGCTCCTATCAATCCGTTTCCGATGAAGGCCCCCTCGTCCCAGGAAACCGGTTTTACGACCCACTCCATGTCGTTTGGTGCGAGGAACTGTTCCCAGTCCAGTTCAATAGCCATACCCTCCGTATTCCTGCCTTCCAAGCCTATGTCCCCCCTATCCTTTGATGGCACCGATCAGTGCCCCTTTCACAAAATACTTCTGCAAGAACGGATACACCAGCAGAATCGGTACCGTGGCCACAATGATCGTAGCGTACTTTAAAGTCACCGTCAGCATCGCCATATCGGAATCGGACGCTCCGACGGCCATGGTGCTTGCCTCTCCCTGAAGCAGAATTTCCCGCAAAATCAGCTGCAGCGGATACATCGAGCGATCCTGCAGGAAGATCAGCGCATGGAACCAGGAATTCCAGTGGCTTACACCGTAATAAAGGAGCATAACCGCGATGACCGGCAGCGATAAGGGCAGAATGATCCGGAAGAGAATCACCAAATCGTTGGCCCCATCCATTTTCGCCGATTCCTCCAAAGCATCGGGAATCGCTTCGAAGGCGGTTTTCATAAGAATCAGATTAAAGGTATTGATGGCATGAGGAATAATCAGAGCCCACAGTGTATTTGCGAGGCCTACTCCTTTAACCGTTAAATAAAAAGGAATCAATCCCCCGCTGAAGAACATGGTGAAAACAATAAACAGCATGATTGGTTTGCGGTACTTCAGGCTTTTCCGGGATAAGGAATAGGCGCCCAGGGAGGTGAGCAGAAGATTAAAACACAGGCCTACCAATACGACAAAGAAGGTATTTCCATATCCCTTCAGAATCATCGGATTGGCGAAAACGCTGGAATAGGCCTCGAGCGAAAAGCCCAGCGGCTTCCAAAGGAACCCGTTGAAGGCCATAAGCTGATTGGCATTGCTTAAAGAGGCTAGGACTACATAAATTAAAGGATATATGGTAATCAGCATCAAGAAGGTCAAGAACAACGTATTGGCTGCGTCAAAACATCTCTCCGAGAAAGTCGGTCGATTCATAACAATCCCCCCTACCAAAGGCTCGTATCATTTAATTTTCTACTGAGCCAATTCGAAAACACAAGCAATGTGAAATTGACGGCGGAGTTAAACAAGCCCACGGCAGAGCTAAAGCTGTAATTAAAATCCTGGAGACCCACCCGGTACACATAGGAGGAGACTACGTCCGCTGTTTCATAGGTGCCCGGGTTGTACAACAGAATGATTTTTTCGAAGCCTACATTCATCATCCGTCCTGTTTCGAGAATGAGAAGGATAACGATCGTCGGCATAATTCCCGGAATCGTGACGTGAAGCATCTGCTTCCAGCGTCCCGCTCCATCCATACGAGCCGCTTCATATTGCTCGGGATCAATGCCGGTTAGAGCAGCCAAGTAAATGATGGTGCCCCATCCAATGTGCTGCCAGATGCCTGAGGAAACGTAGACGGTCCGAAAGAACTCGGGCTCTAGCAGGAAGGTGGATCTTTCGGCTCCAAACCAAGCCATCAAGTCATTGATGATGCCTTCACGGGAGGTAAAATCCTTCACAATCCCGCAAATGACCACAAGTGAGATAAAATGAGGCATGTAGGTAACCGTCTGGACGGTTCGTTTAAATAAAGAATGTTTAACTTCGTTCAACAGCAGCGCTAAGATAACAGGGGCCGGGAAACCGAAAATCAATTCATAGAAACTGATAAGAATCGTATTCTTGATGGTTCTCCAAAAATAAGCACCGGTGAAAAAGGTTTCAAAATGCTCGAAGCCAACCCAATCGCTTCCCAGAATCCCCAGGCGGGGGGAATAATCCTTAAAAGCAATAATGGCACCATACATGGGGGCATAATGAAATACTGTATAGTACAATAACACCGGAAGAAGCATGACATACAGCAGCTTATTTTTTCTAATATCCAGGAGCAGGCCTAATGCCCTTGGCTTCTTATTCCCGATGGGACTTGTTAGTGCTTCCTGATTCATCACCGTCATATTCTCCCCTCCATTCCTGCGATGTCCTTTTACAGGAGAACGTGTCTGCCTAGGGCGGACACGTTCTCCTGTTATTAATTCATTTGTTACCGCTTGTTGTATCGGTCATAAGCGTCCTGGTAGATTTTAACTACCTTATCACTGCCCATGGTTTTAATCCGCTGCACATACTCATCGAATTTATCAATCGGCTCTTTGCCCATAATAAATTTAACGAACATTTCTTCCTTATAGCTGGAAATAGCGGTATTGATTTTCGCCACCTCTTTGCTTTCTTCCACGGTAGGTGTGATAAACATCGGCATCACGTGCTTCCCTGCATCCGTTTGCTCCCAAATTTGAATTGCTTCATCCTGTTCCTTGTACGTATTGAAGCTCTTTCTGGAATCGCCGAGGAAAGGTCCGTTCGGTTTCGTATATTGGGAAACCATCTGCTGAAGATTGTACTTCGGATCCTTCGTAATCTTGTCCGCGAAGGTCGGCTTACCGTTCTCCATGGTGTAGCTTTCTCCTTCGATACCGAAGTTGAACAGCAGAGCCCCCTTCTCGCTGTAGGCATAATCCAGCCACTTCACGGCAAGCTCAGGATTCTTCGCTGCTGCCGTGACGGCTTTACTTGCAGCCGGATTGAATTTGAAATCACGCTGACCGATAAACGCCCGCTCGCCCTTCTTCAGCGTCGGATAAGGAGCGGCAACCAGCTGGAACTTCGGATCCTGCTTCTTACCGGAGTCCATCCAGCGGCCCATGCCTCCGCTCAACAAGCCGACCGTTGCCCCGGATGCGCTGCTCAGCATTTTGTTATCGAGTGATTTCGAGTCTGTATTGAGTGCGAAATCTCTGTCGATGAGGCCTTCCTGATACCATTTGCGCAGCAAGGTCAAGGCGTCTTTAAATTGCGGATCGATCGGCCCGTATTTCACTTTTCCCTGATCGTCAATATAGTAACGGTTCGCCGTCTTGAACGCTCCGATGAAGGCGTCCTGAATGTTCAGCTCGTTGGTGTATTGCGCCGTGAAGGGAGCGCTTGCATTTTTCTTCTCTTTGAATGCTTTTAGGACGGTGTACCATTCATCGATCGTAGTCGGTACGGGCAATTGCAGCTCATCGAGCCAATCCTTCCGGATCATCGGACCGCGAAACACAAGGCCATTGTCCGGACGAATCATTGGAAATACATAATATTTGCCGCTATCCGTTTTCAGCATTTTATCAAGCTCTTTATCCTGCTGCAAAAGCTTCTTTAAGTTCGGCGCATGCTTATCGATAAGTTCGTTTAAAGGAACAATGACTTTATCTGAGACCGCTTTCTCAGGTCCCCCGGGGTAAGAGTTATTCCAATCGTATTCGATTACATCCGTCAGGTTGTTCGATGCAATCAACAGGTTAAATTGCTCCTTCGATTGGCCATCCGCCGGGTGAGAATACTTCACCTTAATGCCGGTTTCCTTCTCCAGCTGCTTGCCGAACGGCGAGTCTGCCAGATTCGGTACGAAGGTGGTTAAGTTGGTATTGATCTGCTCCCAGGAAGTCAGCGTTTCTGTAGTGCTAACGGGATATTTGCCTGCTTCCGCAGCGGGTGTCGCGGACGGCTTCGGCGATGCGGTCCCTCCATCCTTTGTGCTGGTGCACGCGGCAAGCAAGCTTGTTGATGCCAAGACAACGGAAACAGCTACCCCGATGGATTTATTCTTTGAACGTTTCCCCATTGTAAATCCCCCTAATGTAGGCTAAGTAAGTTATGGCAGCGCACGGGACAGCGGTTCTGTGCACCCATGCGTTATTATGAGCCGACCGCAGCAGATTTGAACATCATCAAAAAGCGAAATTCGTCTGTAAAATCGGTACTACTCTTTCTTCAAAACTAGAAGGCTAGCTCCAAAAACCTAAAAAGCCGCACTAAGCGGCTCTTCCTTGGAAAATGGTTACAGTATGTCTTTGTATTTGCCTGGCGTAATGCCCTCGTATTTCTTAAAAACCCGATTAAACGTGTTAATATCGGAGTATCCCACTCTTCTGGCCACTTCCATAATGGAACCGGCTTCTTCAGAAAGAAGCCTTTTGGCTTTCTCAATCCGGGTTTTGTTGATGAATTCCAACAGAGCTTCCCCCGTTTGTGCCTTGAACTGCTTGGATAAATAAGAAGGTGTCAGCCGGAAGGCTTCTCCAATCATCGCAATATTGAGGTTATCGGAGCTATAATGCTCCCGGACATAGGCGATGACCTTCTGGCTCAGCAGGTTGTTATCCTGCTTCCTCTCCTCCTGGATGGATTGACAAACCTGCCTTAACACGTCCCCGATCTGTATCTTCATTTCCTTAATCGTTTCGCAGGCAGTGAGCCGGTCTACCGCGTTCACTCTGTTCAAGAATTCCCGCTTGTCGCTTGCCCCAATCTCATCTATTGTTTTGAGCATGGTACTAATGAGATCAAACATGAGACACTTGGCCATCGGCACAGATAACGAGGCATCCGATTCATTGATTTCGACGACCTCGTCGATCAACGCTTTAGACTTCTCATAATCACCTGTTTTCACAAAATTAATGAGCTGCTGCTCAACAGGTAACGGATAATAATAGCTTGTGCTCTCCCGAACGGAGCCTTCCCTTGGCAAATCCTCATAACGGATAATTTCGCCGCTTCCCATCACGAAGCGATACTCCAGCCCAGCCAGAGCATCCTGATAGGCTCCGGTTATCCCTTCCAGCTCCTGATGGATACCGCTTACAGCAATCGTCAAGCGGATATGGAAGTGATCCTGAACGAACTGCTTGACTTGCTCAGCGATCCGCGTTAGATCATCCGTCTCGTACCCTTCTTGTAAATTAATAATACATGCCAGCATATCATCTATCTCGGCAGCCATCGCGTAATGTCTGCTGCCCGCTACTTCCTCGGCCACGTTCATAATAATGAAGTGGACGAGTCTCACCTTCTGAGGCTCTACAAAACCGGTCTCCATGAATTTGCCGTAATGATCCACTTGGAAGAGCAGCACCGCGAAATCAGGTGAGGTAAGGTTTATGTTATGCGCCGCGAGAGATTCGTACACAGGCACGTTCTGATCCAAGCGCCCCTTCAGCAGACCTTGTAAGAAATGGGATCGAATCGCATTTCGATGCTGCTCGAGCCGCTGCCCGATTCTTTCTTTTTCCGCGAAGGTGTTGTTTAGAGCAGCTTGCAAATAGCCGTATTCGTTCGAGCCTTCTTCAAAGGAGATGCCTGACCGGGTGGATAAGTTTCGGATCAGCGAATGGAGCGGGTTATAGTTTCGTTTTACGAATAGGAACGTCACCAGTCCACCGATCAGAATGCTGAGCGTTAAGCTTACATAGATCAGCTTCTTAACATATTTCATCTTCTCATCGAACAACTCGGAGGGCATGATAGAAACATATTTCCAGCCGCTGCTTTTCGAGGTGGTATAGGAGACGGCAATCTCTTCTCCTGACAGTTCACCATACAACAAGCCATTCTTACCCGCCAATCTATCGTAAGATAAAAATTCGGAATAGTTGGTCTTTGGTCCATGGGAGGCTATGAGTTGATTATTCTTATCTATAACAGCAACCGTTGTTTGGTTCATGGGACTGATATTTTCAAGCAGCTTCGTTTCCTTGATGATAAACAGGATAACCGCTCCCGGCTGTTCCGGGTTATCCAGCAGAATCGATTTGGCATACATGACAGCTTTCACCGGTTGTCCATTCTCTGAGAGCGTTACCGGTGCGTATTCCTGGATATATCTTTTGCCAAAAAAAACATTCCACTCGTCATAATTCACACTTTCTTGCCCCGAGATATTCTCCATTAGCTTTCGGCTATTGATAGGTTCATGCGTCGAAACCACCGTGTCGCTATTCTTATAGTAAACATAGATCTCTTCGATAAAGTCGTTGGCCATCTTATATACTCGAAGATCGCCGGCTAAACTAATAATTTCGTAATAATCACTGTCCGAGAAAGGTTTGGGTGCATTAATAAAACCGGCAAGACGCTTGCTTAACGCCATCTCTACGCTCAACCGTTCAATGCCGCTGAGATTATTATCAATGGCCTGCTCCATCTGTTGAAGAAGCGCTTCGTTGGCGCGATTCACCTCAGACACAACCACATGCCAGGTTGCCGTGTATAGGATAATACTGATTACAATCGGAACAAGCAGAACAGAGATATAAGAGAGGAGCCAACTGACTATGATGCTCTGTTTACTAAGACGAATTTTGCGAAGGCTCATACCCGTTTTCCCCCGTTACCCACAAGATATCTGCTTCTCATTTTACACCATTGGCAGGTAGAGCGGCGGATGCAAAACAGCAGGGCCCGACTGTCCTTACGGAAGCCGTCCCTGCTTCAACCGTTTATATAGAATCCAACCTAGGCATCCCTACTCCAACCGCTTCTGCCCTCGTGGCGGACTGTATATCCTTATTTATACAGAAAACCTTCGGGAAGGGAAATCGTTAAAAGGTAAAATCAACCTTCAAATTCCCTACTGACTATCTTTAATTTATAATATCCATAGGTAACCACCTCAATGATTGAAGGAGGCCAGGCTTCTCGATTTCTTTTACAGATAAGCCAACAAAAAGATTTGGCTTTTCCCATCCAATGACGTTAGCATATGACAAATAAATATAGAGCCTATCCAGAGTAACAAACGGCAGCCATACTTCGGCTGCCGTTTCTTCTTTAAACCTATTTTGTTGCTTGCTGATATTCCTCATCGGATACGGGCTCCAACCATTCCGGCTTACCTGCCGTAATGGCGATGTGTTCAAACCAGCTGTCTTTTGCAGCTCCATGCCAGTGTTTGACACCATCATGGGTGACAATAACATCACCAGCTTTTAAGAATTGAGCGGGTTTTCCTTCTTCTTGGTACCAGCCTTCCCCACCCGTTACTAATAAAAGCTGGAATCCCCCACGGTGAATATGCCAGTTATTCCGGCATCCCGGTTCAAAGGTCACGTTCCCAACTCCAACATTAACTTTAGGATCGGCAACCAACGTCTTTAGGTAACTTTGTCCCACAAAATATTGGGCAAAGGCTTCATTCATCTCTCCCACAGGGAAAATCACGCCGTTTTTTACTTCTTCGTGTTTTGCCATTTTGGCTCCTCCTATTCACTTTAAACCGGTAATGGTCAAACTTTATTTGGGAAACAAACTTGTAGGAATTTTTCCAGTTGCCCATCAAAAATGAACATGGATTGTTTAATCAACCTACGTTTATAATTCTAAACAGAAACAAAATACTTTCAATCGTCAATACCTCACGATGTGTGGAATACTGAACAAACTATCTACAAGTGCCGATTATCTCAGAAAAGTGAATTTAGAAAGGACGAAATTGGATCGAAAGGTGCTTAAAACCCAGGATGCGATCAAGACAAGATTGTCGAAGAACCTATCAGCCATCTCCGAGTAAAGAAGGAAATTATGTCTGGTCTGGTTTGATTTGTTCGCCGAAAATTATTTGTTCTTTTCCACCATGCCAGATGAATCCACTTAGACAAAAAAAACCGCATTTTGTTTGCTCGTATACTCTGACGAATACATCAAAGTGAATTAAAAGAGACCGGAACTATTTGTCCGATCTCCTTCTATTTCTTTCTTAATCATATAGTGTCTCAGCAGACGGTTTGTCTCTCCTGCCTATCGTATTCATCTTT
The DNA here is from genome assembly GCF_032268605.1 of Paenibacillus aurantius. Classification (NCBI taxonomy): domain Bacteria; kingdom Bacillati; phylum Bacillota; class Bacilli; order Caryophanales; family Paenibacillaceae; genus Paenibacillus; species Paenibacillus aurantius. The sequence continues at coordinate 323,820 of NZ_CP130318.1, read as the reverse complement.
GGAACACTATATAAAACGAAAATTAGGCCGTCCTCAGCTTGTAGGACGGCCCATGATGTTTGCAGAACAAAACTTTATTGTTCAGAACAACAATTTATAGTAATGAGTCAACTAGACAAGATTTCGCTGCCCGCCTTACTCCACCGTAACGCTCTTGGCCAGGTTACGCGGCTTATCCACGTCATTGCCTCTCGCGAGCGATGCGTAGTAGCTCAACAGCTGCAGCGGCACCACGGACAGCGCCGGCGTCAGCAAGCTGAGCGTTCCCGGGATGAGGAACTGCTCGTTCACGCTCTTCTCGAGCGACGGGCTTCCTTCCATGCCGATCCCGATGACGTAAGCGCCGCGGGCCGACACCTCTTGGATGTTGCTGACCGTTTTCTCCAGTAGCGCATCCTGGGTCGCCAAGGCGATGACCGGTATGCCTTCCTCGATGAGAGCCAGCGTTCCGTGCTTCAATTCACCCGACGCATAGGCTTCGGAGTGAATGTAAGAAATTTCCTTCAGCTTCAGCGACCCTTCCTGGGCGACCGCATAATCCAAGCCGCGGCCGATGAAGAACAGGTTCTCGTGCGTGGCGATCTTTTCGGCTACCGCCTTGTACGTCTCCGCCTGCTCCAGGATCGCTTCCACCTGCTCCGGAAGAGCCTGCAGAGCGGCGATCGTCTCGGCCAGCACGGCCTCCTCCTGCGTTCCAAGCGTTTGGGCCAGATACAGGCCGAACAGGTAGAACGCAATGAGCTGCGAGGTGTACGCCTTCGTCGAGGCGACCGCAATCTCCGGCCCCGCCCAGGTGACGATCACATCGTCCGCTTCGCGGGCTACCGAGCTGCCGACCACGTTCGTGATCGCCACGACACGGGCGCCGCAGCGCTTCGCTTCCCGGAGGGCGGCCAGCGTATCGGCCGTTTCCCCGGACTGGCTCACGACGACCACGAGCGTGTTCTTCGTGATGATCGGGGAGCGGTAACGGTACTCCGAAGCCACGTCCGTTTCCACCGGAATGCGCGCCAGGTGCTCAATCACCGATTTGCCGACCAGACCGGCGTGGTAAGCCGTACCGCAGGCCACTATGTGAATGTTGTGGATGGCCTTTACTTCTTCCGGCGTCATTTTGATTTCGTTCAGAACAACACTCTTTCCGTCATCGCTCAGCCGGCTTCCCATCGTGTCGCGGTAAGCTTTTGGCTGCTCGTAGATCTCCTTTAGCATGAAGTGATCGAATCCGGCTTTTTCCGCCGTAACGAGATCCCAATCGACATGGAATAATTCCCGGGAAATAAAATTCCCCTCCAATGTCAACAGTTCGACACCATCCCGTGTCAGAACGGCCATTTCGCCGTCGTTCAGGATATAGACGTCGCGGGTATAGTTCAGAATGGCCGGAATGTCCGAGCCGATGAAGTTCTCTCCCTGGCCCACTCCAATAATGAGCGGACTTGCCAGACGAACGGCCACCAGCTTATCCGGTTCATACTCTGTCAGAACACCCAGGGCAAAAGCCCCTTTCATGCGGCTGACGGCCTTCTGAACAGCCTGCACGATGTCTCCGTCGTAGAGGCTCGCGATCAGGTGGGAGATAACCTCCGTATCCGTCTCCGAGACGAATTGATGCCCTTTGGCAGACAGCTCATCCTTCAGTTCGCCGTAATTCTCGATGATTCCGTTATGCACGACGGAGAATTTCATCGAGTTGTCCGTGTGGGGATGCGAGTTCACATCCGACGGCTTGCCGTGGGTGGCCCAGCGGGTATGCCCGATTCCGATCGTTCCGGCGAGCGGTGCTTCTCCCAGCTGCGACTCGAGAACGGCTAGACGGCCTTTCGCTTTCTTGACTTCCAATCCTTTATCCGTAAAAACGGCTACGCCCGCCGAATCGTACCCGCGGTACTCCAGCTTCTTCAGCCCTTCGATTAAAACTTCCTGGGAATTTCGATTCCCGATATATCCAACGATTCCGCACATGGTTCATGACCTCCACTATTTTCGTCTCTAATGATTTTTTAGGTAAAATGGCAATACTAAAGACAGGTCCAAAACCGATGTTTTTTGAACCTTGAAGAATTTGCTTCGTTATGGAATGCGGTTGGATTCTTGTACGCCCGGTCACCCGCGACGTTTTGCCCTCCAACTTAACGGCATGCATGCTGCCGGAAGGTCCCCGCCGAAAATTTCGAACACCTTCACCTCGTCAACTTGTTACGGATCTTCCTTCTTTCGGCTTTCGGCCGCAGAATAAGATTTCACGGTCCCGCTCCAAGTTCTGGCGCTATTGGTCTAACCCACTATCCACCTTTCTATCAAAAGTGAAAAACCTATGACCATCATATTCGCAATATCCCCAAATGGCAACTGTTTTTAGGATGGCCAACTATACAATAATAACACAAAAAATCCCCTGTTCAAACATAGGGGATTTTTTGGCATTCTTGTTTTATACCAATTCTTTCCGGATGACTTCGGCAATGGTATGAACGTAGCCTTCCACCTCGGCCTTATCCGGTCCTTCCGCCATGACGCGAATGAGGGATTCCGTACCCGACGGACGCACCAGCACCCGCCCGTTCTCTCCGAGCTTCGCTTCCACCTCGCGAATGGCCTTCTCGACGTTCTCGTTCCCCTTCAGCTTGCTCTTGTCGCCTACGCGGACATTCACGAGCACCTGAGGGAACTTGCGCATCTTCTGCTTAAGCTGACTCAGCTTCTGGCCCGATTGAACGATGGTGTCGACGAGCTGAAGGCCCGTCAGAATCCCGTCCCCGGTAGTGTTGTAATCGAGAAAGATCACGTGCCCCGACTGCTCGCCGCCCAGGTTGTACCCGCCTTTGCGCATCTCTTCCATCACGTATCGGTCGCCCACCGCCGTTTGGGCGGTCTTCATGTCGAGATCTTTAACGGCTTTAAAGAAGCCCAGGTTGCTCATCACTGTCGTGACAATCGTCCCTTGGTTGAGGCGGCCTTCCTTGTTCAGCGCGTCTCCGCAGATCGTCAGTAGGTAATCCCCGTCGATTTCCTCCCCATTCTCATCAATGGCAATGAGGCGGTCCGCATCCCCATCGAAGGAAAGTCCGAGGTCGGCTTTATGGGCCAGCACTTCCTTCGCCAGCGCTTCGGGATGAGTGGAGCCGCAGCCAGCGTTGATGTTGCGGCCGTCCGGATTCGCTCCAGTAGCAATAACCGTTGCCCCCAGCTCTTCGAAGACGCGCGGAGCCAATTCGTAGGCCGCCCCGTTGGCACAGTCCAGCACGATCTTGAGCCCCTCGAAGGAAGATTTGACCGTTGTCTTGATGTACTCCATGTATTGAAACTTCGCTTCCGCATTTTCCGTCACCGTTCCCAGATCGCCGCCCACCGGCCGCGGCAGCTCATCGGTTTCAGCATCCATCAGCCGTTCGATCTCGAGCTCCGTCTCGTCCGACAGCTTGAAGCCGTCTCCGCCGAAGAATTTGATTCCGTTGTCCTCCACCGGATTGTGGGAAGCCGAGATCATAACACCGGCATCCGCTCCCAGCGTACGGGTCAAATAGGCGACCCCCGGCGTCGAAACGACGCCAACGCGGATGACGTTCGCTCCGATAGACAGAAGACCCGCCACCAGTGCCGCTTCGAGCATTGGACCCGAAATGCGTGTGTCCTGCCCGATCACAACCTGCGGGTGCTTGGACTTTCCTGCCAGCACATAGCCGCCGCAGCGGCCGATCTTGTAAGCGAGCTCGGGTGTCAGGCCCTGATTGGCCACCCCCCGAACCCCATCCGTTCCAAAATATTTCCCCATGTATCGTAAACCCCTTCCTTAATCGCTTCTCTTCTCAAATGCCTTGTATCCTTCTTACGGGACCGTCGAGGCGGCCGGGCTTGTCGATGCTCCGGGAGTAGGGGTAGCTGTTGAGCTTGGCACCGGCGTCGGCGTTGGAGTCTCCGTAGGCTTGCTTTGGGCTGGCGCCGACGACGGGCTTGGGGACGGCGTCGGCGTCACTGGCGAAGGACTGGGCTTAGCCGTCGGGCTCGGAGCGGGATTCCCCCCGCCGGTTACCTCTACGACCGCTTTATAGTCCGTCGCCGGTTTCTTCACGAACATCGGCAGGTTCCACGTAATGTTCAGCTCATGCCGCCCAGGCGAAAGGTTGCTGACATCCGCCACCGCCTGAACATCCTGCGGCTTCAGCTTGTCGAGAATCGCCGGAGCCCCTTCGAGCTGAATGGAGACCTTTCCGGTATCCGGGGTCACCAGCTTAGCCGTAAACCCGGGATTGTCTCCTACAAGCGTGATGGGCACGTTGTCCACCACCTTGACCGTGGAAGGAACGACGGAAATGGAAACCTCCACTTTATTCGGAGTTACTTGAGTGGCTTTGTTCTTGAGCGGAATGTCCATTGTCATTTTCTTGGATTCCTTCAACCCTGTCAAGTCAATCTGCAGCCCCTCATAGAACTCCAGCTTGTTCAGGACATCCTCCGGGGCATAGACGGTCACCTGGTCCGGTACCTGGGTTATGGATTCTACGCTGAAGCCCGCCGCCGGCTGGCCGGTTACCTTGACCTGCAGCGGCATCTGCTTAAAGGGGCTCGTCACCGGCACCTCCACCTCGACCAGCTGCGGATTCACGATGCCTTCGATTGGCTTCCCTGCCTTGTCATAGACCGTCAGCTTCACCTGCTTCGAGATGTTGCCTGTGGCCTTATCCACGCTGATGTCCGCTTTGGCGGCGTCCACTTCCTCCAAGCGGCTTTCCGGCACCGTGACCTGCACCCGGTTCGGCTTGATCACCGGCTGCCCCGCCTTGTAGCCGTCCGCCGGCGTCCCGGTCACATTGATGACAACCGGAACGACCTTCTTTTCTTTTTTCTCGATGACCACCTTCACGGTTTGCGGAATGACTTCCGCGGTAACCCAATCCGAGACGCCCGTCGCACGAAGAGGAATAACATGCTGGCCCTCCGTGTAACGGCTGAGGTCGAGCTCCACCTGCAGATTGCCGGTGTTAACCCTACGGAGCGAGCTTTCCTTCCAACGGAGGACGACCGTCGCCTCCGCCGGCTCTATCGACTTGATGTAATATTGATCTGAATCGTATTTGGGCGTGATCGCCACATTGTTGACCTTATCCTCCCGGACCAGAGACCCCGAACCCGTAGAAGACGACTGCACATCCATATGGACCACTATCCAGAGAAGAATCCCCGCCAGTAGAGCAATCACTTTCACGACATTGTTGTTCTGAAGCCATTTATCCATCCGAACCACCCTTCCGCTTCCAGAAAGAGCTCTTTTCCTTCGTTGTCTTCTTCGTCTTCAGCTCTTCGTACAGCTTGGAGATGAGCGATTCTTCCTTGATGTCCCGGACCACCAGTCCGTTGATGGCAAGGGAGACCTGTCCCGTTTCCTCCGACACGATAACCGAGATCGCATCCGACATTTCACTTACGCCTATGCCGGCGCGGTGGCGGGTCCCCAATTCCTTGCTGATAAAAGGATTCTCCGAAAGAGGGAGGTAGCACGCCGCCGCCATCAGCTGATTCTGCCTGAGAATGATCGCCCCGTCATGAAGAGGTGTGTTCGGGATAAAAATGTTAATGAGAAGCTCCGAGGAAATCTCCGCCCGTATGGGAATCCCGGACTCTATGTACTCGTTCAACCCCGTTTCCCGCTCGAACACGATTAACGCGCCGATCTTTCGGCGGCATAAATAGTTAACGGCCTTCAGGATTTCGCCGATCCGCTCATTGATGAGCGCGTCCTCCTCGGACGTGCTCCGGCTGAACAGCTTGCCCCGTCCGAGCTGCTCGAGCGCCCGCCTAAGCTCCGGCTGGAAGATGATGATAACGGCCAGAACGCCGAAATTAAACGTCTGGTTCATCATCCATTTCAGCGTATTCAGATCGAACCACACACTTATCGCCCAGGCAATGACAACGACGAAAATCCCTTTTAAAAGCTGGACCGCCCGGGTGCCGCGGAGCAGGAGGATAAGCTTATAGATGACATAGCTGACAATCACAATGTCGATGATTTCTTTAATGGAGCTTTTGAATGTCAAATCCCTCAAGTAGTCCATTCTCGATCCCCCAATACGAACCCCCTGGGTTCGGCATTCCTTCTCTCTTTCTCTCTATAGATGATACCACATTTTCAATAAAAAACCTCCCCTTCAAGCCCAGGGGAGGTTGGATTAACGTAGCTATTTGGCCAGGCCGCCGACCATTTCGTTCATCTCAAACCACAGCCATTGCAGCGCCTGGTCGATCACACGGGTTTCTCCGGAAATTTTGGCCGTGGACGCGAGGGCATAGGTTCCGTCAATGACGATGAGGTTGCCGTTCAATTCCCCGTCCACCTGGATTTTGCCCCGTTTGACCATCAGGTCGCCGTTCACCTTGTGGCCGGCCGGCAGATACACGGTATCGCCTTTGATCACGAGCTGATCGAGGTTAGCTCCCTTGACCGTCATTTGGGTATCCTCATTCCACAGGGAGAGAAAGCTGCTCACCATAACCAGCAAAAAAACCGACGCAACGGAAATCGCCGGATGACGCTTAACCCATTGAAGCCAGGATGCTTTCTTTCGTGATTGGGGCAGAGCACCCATGATTCGGTCGGTCAGATCATCGGGTGCCGAAGGACGCGGCATCGACTTGACCAGGGCATCGGTGGTTTCCAACTGCTGGAACACGAGCCGGCAGTCGGGACACGACAGCATATGTTCTTTCAAAGCCGCCGCTTTGGGTCCCGTCAGGGTTCCGTCCAGAAATTCATGCATTTCCCGGACAGCTTGCTTGCAATCCATTGGAGAGCCTCTCCTTTCTTTCAATCTTGTATAGTATCATACGAATCACGATTTATTTTGTTTCAAAAACTTTTCCGCCGTATTCCGACTCGAGCTTTTTCCTTAAGAATTCCCGTCCGCGGTGAACCCGCGTCTTGACCGTGGTGACCGGCATGTCCAGCACATCCCCGATTTCCTGCAGGGACAGGTCCTGGAGGTAACGGAGAATAACCACCGACTTGTACTTGTCCGGCAGCGAATCGATGGCCCGGCGGATATGCTCCTGCGTCTCCGACAGCATAACCTCGCTTTCCGGCGACGGCTGGTCACTAGCGAGAAGAGAGTACCAATCGGCCCCTTCCCCTTCCGGCATTTCCGCGTCCAGCGAATAATTCGGTTTTCTTTTGCGCAGGCGGTCGATGCACAGGTTGGTGGCGATCCGGTAGATCCAGGTGGAGAATTTCTGGTTCACGTCATAGCGGTCCAGATTCGTGTACACCCTAAGAAACGTCTCCTGAACGATGTCTTCGGCCTCATGAGACTGCCCCAGCATCCGGTACGCCAAATGATACATTTTATCTTTATACAGATCCACAAGTTCAGCAAAAGCTCTCCGGTCTCCCGTCCGGGCAAGCTTAGCCAGCCTTGTTTCCACATAATTCAAGTTCCTTTCCCCCCGTATGAAAGCTGCAGCTTCTTCTGGCTTTTGGCCTTCCCATCCTTATTGCGGCGATTGGTGTTAGGTAACAGGAATCCAGTAATTCTGGTTCCCTTGCTTTCCCAGCCCGGCAAGATCTTCTTAACCGGCAAAAGGGAACAAATTCATGCAGATGTGAGCATTATGGCAGATTTGTCCTTAAAGTGCAACTGCCCCCTAACTCTACCCCCGCAAAACACATCCATTCTCCGAAGAAGCTGCTCTTTTCTTAATACCCCCTCTTTCTCTTCTTTGACACGTTTTCGAGACTTATGTCCCAGATCGATCTTACCAAGACAAGCGCAATCTTGGCACCAGCAGTCTCCCCAGCAGCTCAAAGATCATGCCCCTGTGGCCTTTCCCCTTTGCTGAGCTCGGCCATCGGACCTGCGGGAGCACCCGACTTGGACGGGTCACGACCTGCTTTAGAAAAAGAAGCTTAAAAAAAAGCCGGGCCATCGGCCCGACTTTCTGACTGTATCCCCGATGCCTGGTGGGCCATCCATCAATCTCTGGCTATCCGGCCCAACCGGATGGCATCAGCCTGTATTTCGAAGCCCCGCGGCAATTCCGTTGATGGTAAGCAGAACTTCCCGCAGGAGCTCGCCGTCGTCTTCTTCATTATCCTTCCGCCCTCTCAGCTCCGTCAGCAGCTGAACCTGCATATAGCTGAGGGGATCGACATAAGGGTTACGCAGCCGGATGGATTCCTGCAGAATCGGCACGTTGTCGAGGATTTCCTGCTGACCGGTAATTTGCAGAATAAGGTTGGAGGTCAGCTGGTATTCCTCCTGGATCAGGTTGGCGATCCGTTCGGCGATCTTCGGATCCTTCACGAGCTGGCCGTACTCCTTCGCAATGGTCATATCGGCTTTCGCGAGCGCCATTTGGAGATTGTCGATCGCGGTGCGGAAGAACGACCATTTGGCGTACATTTGCTGCAGCTGCTTCATGTTCTCCGGCTTGTTCTGGTAGAAGCTCTGGAGTCCCGAGCCTGCCGCGTACCAAGCCGGAAGGAGGTACCGGGTCTGGGTCCAGGAGAACACCCAAGGAATGGCCCTCAAGTCCTCAAAACGCCCGCTGTTGTTACGTTTGGCCGGACGCGAGCCGATGTTAAGCTCACCGATTTCCGGAAGCGGAGTGGACTCGTAGAAGAAGGTGAGGAAATCCGGATCCCGGAAAATCAGATCCTGGTACTTCGTCTGCGCCTGCTCCGAAATGTCCTTCATATACCCTTCCCATTTGTTCTCGGAAAGATCACTTTGCGGGTTACGGGCCATGACAGCCGCCGTGATCAACGCCCACGTAGCCTGCTCCAGGCTGCGGTAAGCAATTCCCTTAATGGCGTAACGCTGGGACAGAACCTCTCCCTGCTCCGTGATCTTGATGCCGCCGCCCAATGTCTCTGGCGGCTGGGCCAGAATGCTGCGGTTAAGCGGCATTCCCCCGCGGCCAAGAGCACCGCCGCGTCCGTGGAAGAATTTCAGCTTAACCTGGTGCTTTTTGGCCGCCTCCGTAATGTGCTTCAGTGCGACCCGAAGCTCCCAGTTCGCCGTCAGAACGCCGCCGTCCTTGTTGCTGTCCGAGTAGCCCAGCATAATCTCCTGCAGCTGGTTCAAGCTGTTGAGGCTGTCCCGGTACGCCGGAATGTTAAACAGCGTATCCATAATCTCCGGCGCAGCATGCAGATCCTCGATCGTCTCGAAAAGGGGAGCCGGCTGCAGCGTACAAGTAACCGTTCCGTCCGCCTGGCGGCGGTAAAGGCCAAACTCCTTGCTGAACACCATAACCTCCAGGAGGTCACTAGCCCCGCAGGTCATACTGATCAAGTAGCTGGTGATGCAGCCGCGTCCGAACTCCTCTTGAGCGGCCTTGATCGTTTTATAGACATTCAGGCACTCCGTGGTCGATTCACTGTAATCAAGGTAAGGTGAAGTGATCGGCCGCGGGTCATCTAAGGTACGAGTTAGAAGCTCGATCTTTTCTTTCTCCGAGAGAGCCGAATAATCGTCGGCTATGCCCATCTTAAGCATAACCTCGCTCATCGCCTTCTCATGCTCCTTACTGTGCTGACGCACATCCAAGGCAGCCATATGGAAGCCGAACAGTTCCGCCTGCCGGATGAGCTTCTTCGTATAGGAATCCGCGACATAATCGGCATAATGCAGCCGCAGGCTGGCATCCATTACCTTCAGATCGGCAATCAATTCTTCAACGGAATTGTATTTGCCCGGACCATCCGGGTAGCCGGGTTGAGCGGTGTTGTTCATCTTCTCCAGCATATAGGTCAGCTTGATGCGGTAAGGCTCCTTCTCGTTCCTCCAAGGCTCCTCCGTTTCCAGGTCCACCGAATCCCGGTCGCGGGCAATGGATTCCAGCAGCTCCTCGCTTACCGAGACAATGTTTTTGCTAAAGCTGAGATGCTGCATGAGCTCCCGTAGCGTTACTTTATACTTCTCTAGCGCCATCTCCCGGTGCATGACCAGCGTGCGCCACGTTACAGCGGCCGTTACCGATGGATTTCCGTCCCGGTCCCCGCCAATCCAAGATCCAAAACGCAGGAAAGAAGGCACGTGCCACGACTCACCCGGGTAGTACTTATCAAGGCAGCGTTCCAGCTCTCCATAAACCTCAGGAAGCACATCAAACAACGTCTCGTCAAAATAGTACAGCCCATTGCGCACTTCATCGACGACCGTCGGCTTCCGGTCCCGAAGCTCATCGGTTTGCCAGAGCGTGAGCACTTCACTCTTCAGCTTATCCCTTAGCTGTTCTCTCTCCCGGTAAGTAAGCATAGGATTGTCGTACTGCTCCACCTCATGGGCGATACGCTGATGAATGTCGAGAACCGCTTTACGCGTCGCTTCCGTCGGGTGGGCGGTCATAACTAATTCTAGAGAAATGCCTTCCAGGATGCTGCGAACTTCCTCCACCGGCATATCCTGCTGCTTTAATTCCTTTATAATGCTTTCAATCGATCCCGGCTGGATGGTCTCCCCCGCCGTACGATCGTAATCACGCTTGCGGCGAATCCGGTGGTTCTGCTCCGCAATGTTCACCAGCTGAAAATAGATAGCAAAAGCCCGGATCACCTGGTGGCGAATTTCCGGCTGACAGGAATCGATGGTCTGCTTGAATTCTTTATACAGATCAGGCACGAACTCCGCACGGATCGATTTGCTCAGCTCCCGGATTTTTTCGACAACGGCAAGAAGCTCCTTCCCCCCTTGGTGAACGAGCACTTCCCCGAGAATGTTCCCCAGAAAGCGGACATCCCGGCGCAGTAAGTTGTTGGTTGAGCCTTTCGCCATAAGATTTACTTCAGTCATTTCTCTCACCCAATCCTTAATTTCTTTCTGTAGCCACTCCGTCATTGATTCTTCAACATTTGAGACTAGCCGAGGCTGAAGGTTTCCCATGAGCCAGCCTGCTCCATGATTAATTAAACGGCTGCCGAATGGTTATTTAGTCTAGTTTATCATACCCGCTTTCCCTAAGAACAGCGATTTCGGCAAAATCCAACAAAATCCTATCTAATCCTATAGGATATTAGAATACATTGGGACACTTAACCGCTTTACTTCGTTCATGCACTAAAGCATTTCCACAAAAAAAAAGCTGACTAGCTGTCCGCTTATACAAAAAAAGACCAATCGGTCCTGGATTAAAAAATGGAGCGGGTGATGGGAATCGAACCCACGCTACCAGCTTGGAAGGCTGGAGTTCTACCATTGAACTACACCCGCATGAGGATAATGCTTATTCTCTAAAAATGGTCGGGACGACACGATTTGAACATGCGACCCCCTGGTCCCAAACCAGGTGCTCTACCAAGCTGAGCTACGTCCCGTAACCTTTAGAAAATTTCCATACTTAATGGCGTTCCCTGAGAGATTCGAACTCCCGACCTTTTGATTCGTAGTCAAACGCTCTATCCAGCTGAGCTAAGGGAACACACGATAAGTATAATGGAGCGGACGACGGGAATCGAACCCGCGACCCTCGCCTTGGCAAGGCGATGCTCTACCGCTGAGCCACGTCCGCATAGTTGGTGCGCGTAGAGGGACTTGAACCCCCACGGTTGCCCGCTAGATCCTAAGTCTAGTGCGTCTGCCAATTCCGCCATACGCGCGAACCAAACCAATGGTGAGCCATGAAGGACTCGAACCTTCGACACCCTGATTAAAAGTCAGGTGCTCTACCAACTGAGCTAATGGCTCAAAATGGCTGGGGATCAAGGATTCGAACCTTGGCATGACGGAGTCAAAGTCCGTTGCCTTACCGCTTGGCTAATCCCCAGCGTTCCTGGTGCCGTCGAGAGGACTTGAACCCCCAACCTACTGATTACAAGTCAGTTGCTCTACCAATTGAGCTACAACGGCATGTCCCTTGAAGGACAATGGTGGAGGCTGACGGGATCGAACCGCCGACCCTCTGCTTGTAAGGCAGATGCTCTCCCAGCTGAGCTAAGCCTCCAACTTGATAAGAAATGGTGACCCGTAGGGGATTCGAACCCCTGTTACCTCCGTGAAAGGGAGGTGTCTTAACCCCTTGACCAACGGGCCGAGAAAATGGAGCTTCCAACCGGGATCGAACCGGTGACCTCATCCTTACCATGGATGCACTCTACCTACTGAGCTATGGAAGCATGGCTCCCCGAACAGGACTCGAACCTGTGACAACTCGATTAACAGTCGAGTGCTCTACCAACTGAGCTATCAGGGAATATACCGCTTGGCAACGTCCTACTCTTCCAAGATCCTGCGATCTAAGTACCATTGGCGCTGGAGGGCTTAACGGTCGTGTTCGAGATGGGAACGCGTGGTTCCCCTCCGCCATCATCACCAAACGTCAGAGTTTGCACCCTGAAAACTGGAATCGAAGCTTACGTTGTTTCATCCTTTAAACTCCCCTAAAGGGGTCATGAATAAGCCCTCGACCGATTAGTATTCGTCCGCTGCATGCTTTACAGCACTTCCACGCCGAACCTATCTACCTCGTCGTCTACAAGGGGTCTTACTAATTGGGAAATCTCATCTTGAGGGGGGCTTCACGCTTAGATGCTTTCAGCGCTTATCCCGTCCGTACTTGGCTACCCAGCGGTGCTCCTGGCGGAACAACTGGTACACCAGCGGTACGTCCATCCCGGTCCTCTCGTACTAAGGACAGCTCCTCTCAAATTTCCTGCGCCCGCGACAGATAGGGACCGAACTGTCTCACGACGTTCTGAACCCAGCTCGCGTACCGCTTTAATGGGCGAACAGCCCAACCCTTGGGACCTACTTCAGCCCCAGGATGCGATGAGCCGACATCGAGGTGCCAAACCTCCCCGTCGATGTGGACTCTTGGGGGAGATAAGCCTGTTATCCCCAGGGTAGCTTTTATCCGTTGAGCGATGGCCCTTCCATTCGGTACCACCGGATCACTAAGCCCGACTTTCGTCCCTGCTCGACCTGTACGTCTTGCAGTCAAGCTCCCTTCTGCCTTTGCACTCTGCGAATGATTTCCAACCATTCTGAGGGAACCTTGGGGCGCCTCCGTTACGCTTTAGGAGGCGACCGCCCCAGTCAAACTGCCCGCCTGACACGGTCCCTCTCCCGGATTCACGGGAGGAGGTTAGAACCTAGATACGATCAGGGTGGTATCCCAACGTCGCCTCCTCACAAGCTGGCGCTCATGATTCTTAGGCTCCCACCTATCCTGTACAGATCGTACCCAAGTCCAATATCAAGCTGCAGTAAAGCTCCATGGGGTCTTTCCGTCTTGTCGCGGGTAACCTGCATCTTCACAGGTATTAAAATTTCACCGGATCTCTCGTTGAGACAGCGCCCAAGTCGTTACGCCATTCGTGCGGGTCAGAATTTACCTGACAAGGAATTTCGCTACCTTAGGACCGTTATAGTTACGGCCGCCGTTTACTGGGGCTTCGGTTCACAGCTTCGCTTGCGCTAACCGCTCCCCTTAACCTTCCAGCACCGGGCAGGCGTCAGCCCGTATACTTCGCCTTGCGGCTTCGCACAGACCTGTGTTTTTGCTAAACAGTCGCTTGGGCCTTTTCACTGCGGCCCCCTCGGGCTATTCACCCTACCGAGGCACCCCTTCTCCCGAAGTTACGGGGTCATTTTGCCGAGTTCCTTAACGAGAGTTCTTCCGCGCGCCTTAGAATTCTCTTCTTACCTACCTGTGTCGGTTTGCGGTACGGGCACCTTCACCTGGCTAGAGGCTTTTCTTGGCAGCATGAGTACAAGACCTTCGGTACTGTAATTTTCCCTCCCCATCACAGCTCAGCCTTATCAGTGTGCGGATTTGCCTACACACCAGCCTTGCTGCTTGGACAGACTCTTCCATCCGTCTGCGTC